>DKWX01000056.1:21984-63865 GCA_002491945.1 Porphyromonadaceae bacterium UBA7141 | reverse complement strand
TTTGTAGTAGGTAAAAAGCCTATGAACCTAGCATGTAAGAATTTATTTAGTTAAGCCAAGGAGTATGAGATGATTGTGAAATTATCTCATATTTTTTTTTGTGTGTAAGTAAGTATTCAGATTGCAATTTGAACACAGACTTACAATGTATAAAAAAGTTCCTTGCACTTGCAATCGTTTAAACCAGGATACTACTCTTGTTATCGTTTAAATCTTAATACTTATTATCATTTAAATTTGAATGCTTACTTATGTACATTTACTTACTTATAAGGTTGAAATGGCGTTATAAATATATGGGGGTGTTTTACCCTTTGAACCGTGGCCGCCTCAGGCCATGCGAATATTGATAACCTGACACCTAATCTGCAGATAATGATACATCTTTCGATAGTCATAACCAATTGGGTGGCGATGGGGCTGATGGCGCTCTATTTCGCATTGGTGGTGAGTTGTGTGGTGGTGATTCTGTCGGAGAATCGTAATCCCATACGTTCGCTGGCCTGGATTATTGCATTGTTGGCTTTGCCGGTGGTGGGGCTCGTGTTCTATCTGTTTTTCGGTCGCAGTCTGCGAGGGCAGCATATGATAACACGCCATAACAAGCGAAAACTGATGCACCATTTCAGCAATCGCTCAGTGTCAATGGAGAAGCTGCATCTGTCGGCCGGAGAGAGACAGCTCGTCAAATTGGCTAACTCACTGTCACATTCGCCACTTACGGTCAATAACGATATTCAGATCTTTACAGAAGGACGCGAGAAATTCGAATCGCTAATAAGTGATTTGCGTCTGGCCCGACATACAATCTATCTTCAGTATTATATATTTGACGACGATGAGACAGGTCAGGCCGTGGCCGACATTCTGATGCAGAAAGCTCGAGAAGGGGTATTGGTAAAGGTGATATATGATCATGTGGGAAGTTTTTCTGCGTCAAGCAGTTTCTTCAGGCGTATGAAAGATGCAGGTGTTGACACGCATCCGTTCTTTCGAGTCACCTTTCCGCAGCTTGCCAATCGCATCAACTGGCGTAATCATCGTAAGATTGTGGTTATTGACAACGAGATAGGCTATATAGGCGGCATGAATATAGCCAACCGATATGTGGTCGGGATGTCAGACGGATCGGCATGGCGCGACACCCATTTCCGTGTGCGCGGAGATATAATTCAGTCGCTCGTATATAGCTTTGCAGTCGACTGGTATTTTCTTAAAAAACCGGATAGTCTGCTCCCGTTGGGCACGGTCCCTCATGAATTGCGCAATGACTGCGCGATGCAGCTTGTGGGTTCGGGTCCGGTGGAGGTATGGAACAATCTGAGTCTGTGCTTCCTGAAAGCTATATCGTCGGCGCGGAAATCGATTTATATCCAGACACCATATTTCCTTCCTACAGACGCACTGCTCAACGCGCTTGAGGCAGCCGCACTGTCGAAGGTGGATGTGCGTGTCATGATACCGGCGCGGTCGGATTCAAGACTGTTGCTGCTGGCAAGTTTCAGTTATGTGACACGATGCATGAAAGCAGGAATCAAGGTATATCTCTATAACCCCGGGATGCTTCATGCCAAGGCTATGACGATTGATGACACGTTTGCCACAGCCGGTAGCACGAATTTCGATTTCCGCAGTTTTGAAAATAATTTTGAAAGCAATCTGCTGATTTATGACCGACAGGTCAACAGTCGGTTGCGCGAGATATTTTTTTCCGATTTAAAGCAATGCCGCAAACTTAAATATTCCGAATGGAAGTCGCGACCTATGCCTCAGAGGATGCTGGAGAGTTTTGTGCGACTTTTTGCCCCGATTCTCTGACGTCAGATGTCGGCCGTTGACAGGCATTTGCCCAAATATGAATAATTGCTTATGGATTTTAATAAAGTTAAGATAGAACCCGGCTGGAAAGAGGCTCTGAAAGATGAATTCAGTCAGGCATATTTTGATAATCTTACCGAGGTTGTGCGTAGGGATTATGCTTGCGGGCGTGTATACCCTCCGGCATCGCGTATATTTGCTGCTTTTGATGCCTCCCCGTTTGAGGATACTAAAGTAGTGATAATAGGGCAGGACCCATATCATGGTCCGGGTCAGGCCAATGGACTTGCATTTTCTGTCAATCCCGGAGTACCTTTCCCTCCGTCGCTTCGCAACATTCTGTCTGAGGTGGCCTCTGATACAGGGGCGTCAGTGCCCGATAATGGCGATCTGACTCGTTGGGCAGAACAAGGTGTGTTGCTTCTCAACACAGCACTGACCGTATGCGACGGACGCCCCAAATCTCATTCAGGCATAGGGTGGGAGAGGCTTACTGATGCTGCGGTAAAGGCGCTTGCCGAGCGGCGCGACTCTATTGTATTCATTCTCTGGGGGGCGGATGCCATAAGAAAGCGCGACATGATTGATGAGTCGCGTCATCTTGTACTGACATCGCCGCATCCCAGTCCGTTGTCGGCCCACCGTGGTTTTTTCGGCAATCATCATTTCACACAGGCTAACCGTTATTTGGCCGAACATGGCAAAACACCCATCGATTGGTGACCTGGGTAGGAATGTAATGCCGTCAATCGAGGATTTAAACACTTGATTACTGTGCAAATCAAATAAAATTAACTAAATTTGTAAGTAGATTCGAAATGACCATATCATTGAAGTCGTTTAAACTTTTCCCGACAACCTCCCAAAGAGTATTGCTATGGTTTCTTCAATGCTGATTTCCATTACGATTATGACAGATATAAATCTTACCGGATTTTGTCATTGAAAGAAGTTTAAACGACTTTCATAAGTGAGTGTTCAGATTTAACCGATAGCAATTGGAAGAGAATCTTTTATACAATCTGCGGCTTCTTTTTTTGCCGCTTCCGGCTTGTCGTTGAGCCGGATATGGTTGGATTCTCCTTCACTCCGCGCCGGAATCGACTGAAAAACAGTCCCGCATATTGTATAAATTGAATTTAAACACTTACTTATGAGATTAATCTTTCAGAAGATGTTATCTCCGGAATGGTCGCTAAACACTTATGATTATGGACAGATATTACTACCTTTCACCAGACAAGACGGTTCAAGGACCGATTCTTCCGTCGGAGTTCAAACAATACGGGCTTAATGCCGATTCTCAAGTGTGTAGAGAAGGTGCGGAGCAGTGGGTGGCTTTACGTAAGATGCCTGAATTGCTTGTCTATCTGGAGTATGGCAGTGGCGTAGAGGCAGACGGCACTCCTCAATCTCCACAGCCGGGTTATGGTCAGCAACCGGGGTACTGCCAGCCGCAACCGGGATATGGTCAGCAGCCGGGGTACTGTCAGCCGCAGCCGGGATATGGCCAGCAGCCGGGGTACGGACAGCCACAGCCGGGATATGGCCAGCAACAGGGGTATTGCCAGCCGCAGCCGGGATATGGCCAACAACCGGGGTACGGACAGCCGCAGTCAGGTTATGGTCAGCAACCGGGGTACGGACAGCCCCCGACGTATATGGTATGGGCCGTGCTGACCACGGTATTGTGTTGTCTGCCATTTGGCATAGTAGCCATTATAAAGGCTTCCCAGGTAAGTTCGCTTTGGGCCGCAGGTCGCGTGGCCGAGGCCTGGGCTGCAAGCCGTGCGGCGCGCACATGGAGCATAGTGGCTGCCGCCCTCGGATTGGTATTCTCGATTGTATATATTATAATGATTATAGTATCATATAGCAATAGTTCGGTAAAAACAGTGTTTCTATTTTAAGGCCAATGAGTTGCATAAATAGCCTAAATCCAATACAACGCAGTGGATATCAAGTTATTACAAACTTTTCATCACAGAAATTACCGAACTATTGTATCATATAGTGATGTCCTCGGTCATTCTGCTTATTGACAGGGATAAAAGAATAGGTGATGGGAGGTCGTGACGGTGCGATGTGCAGACTGCTGAAGATTGCGGGAGGCTTGGGTTTATTCGCTTTGGTCATATTGCTGTGGAAAGTGAATCCCGCCGAATCCATATGGATGCCTAAATGCATGATTCATACACTCACCGGATGGCAGTGCCCCGGGTGTGGAATCTCTCGTGCGCTGCATGCATTGCTGCATGGGCATTTCGCTGAAGCGATACGCTACAACTACTTTCTGCTTCTTTCGATTCCATATCTTCTGGCGGTAGCGGCCGTCAGCTGGATTCCGGCACTTCACCGTCGGCGGCGGCTGCACCGCGTGGTGCTCGGCCCGGAACTGGCCGTCAGCTACGTAGTGCTGTTTGCCATCTGGTTTGTAGTGCGCAATCTGCTGGGCCTCTGATGCCAGGGTAGCGGCAGCCGATGGCGGATAATACAATGGAAATATTGGCAAGCATATGTATATAAGACTTATGGCAAGGATTGAGAATCGCCGTATGTGATTACACTACCTTATTTAAAATTTTTATTCCACAATTTTAACAACCGAAGCCCCCGTTTAAAAATATATTTTTCCTAAATTTGCAACCGCAATGGTATCTCCTTATTCTCAAGAGAGGGAAACGAATCAATGGCTATCATAAACCATAGCTTGCGATTCAGGAGATTTAAAAGGGAATCCGGTGAAAATCCGGGACAGTACCCGCTGCTGTGAATCCCATGTAAAAGTCAGTTACATTAAGTCATTGATGCCGTAATGGCATTGAGAAGGCGTAACGGACCGGGATAAGTCAGAAGACCTGCCTTTGCCGTAAACAAGATTGTGCCTACGGGATTATGGGCAGTTCGATGAGTACCCCTTCTTCTTACCTGATAGCTGAGGATTTTGCCGTTGTGGCTGAATAGGGTTTCAAGATCGTTGACACTCACAAAGTGAGGTTAAGCATATAATATTCCCGTCTGTGTACATTCTGTTAGTGTACGCAGACGGGATTTTATTTTCTGAGTCCTAACCTCTTACTGACCTTACGGATGAAACTTTTCCGGACTGCCGGTTTACTCCGGCATCTGAAGTATTTCTTTATCATTGCCACGCTACTCTATGTAGGCTTCACAGTCGAAGTCATGGGGGTGCAGCCTGCCGATACGCTATCCCGTCAACTTGATGAGATAGTAGTCACTGCGCGGAAACCCAACGAAGACATAATACCGGCACAGACCCTGTCGGGCGATGAGTTGCATCGTCTGAACAGCAACAGTGTGGCAGATGCTTTGCGCTACTTCTCGGGGGTGCAGGTGAAGGATTACGGTGGCGTGGGTGGAATCAAGACCGTCAACATACGATCCATGGGAACGAATCATACCGGAGTGGTATACGACGGTGTGGAACTTGGCAATGCCCAGAACGGGCAGATTGACCTCGGGCAGTTTTCGCTTGACAACATAGAGGCCATATCGCTCTATAACGGGCAGAAAAGCGAGATACTGCAGCCTGCAAAGGATTTCGGCTCGGCCGGAACGATTTATATGCGCACGCGTACTCCAGTGTTAAGGGAAGGAGAGTCTTATCACGCGCGAGCCACCATGCGTGCCGGCTCATTTGATCTCCTGAATCCATCCGCTCTTATCGAACTTAGGCTCAGCCGTCGGGTCACGGCTTCGTTGAGTGCGGAATGGGTGAATTCAAGCGGCAAATACAAATTCAGATACCGGCGTGTCAATCCTGCCGGCGAACTGGCCTACGATACCACAGCCGTGCGCCAGAACGGCGATATCAATGCCACACGCCTTGAACTCAACACCTACGGGTCGCTCCCCAACGGCTCATGGACAGCCAAAGTATACAATTACAATTCCGAACGCGGAGTGCCGGGAGCCATCGTAAACAATGTGTGGCGCCGCGGGGAGCGCATATGGGATACGAACTCCTTCATGCAGGGACAATATACCGGATACTTCGGAAGATTCTCCACACTTAATACATTTAAATATGCGTTTTACCGCACCCATTATGTAAATAATGACGATAAGCAGGTAAAAATCGATAACCTCTACAAGCAGAAGGAGGTATACATCTCATCTGCCAACGAATACAAGATAACCGGAAGGTGGAGGGCATCGGCAGGTTACGACTTCCTTTGGAATTCGCTTGATGCCGATGTCTATGGCTTTGTGAAACCTGACCGCATATCGCAGTTCCTCTCGGTCGCGACGGCCCTGGATCTCGACCGGTTCAAGATGCAGGCCAGCGCCCTGGGCACTTTTATCCATGACAGAATAAAAGGTCAGCAGGCTCCAGCCGACCGACACGTGCTTTCACCGGCCGTGTATATGAACGGGTATCCGTTGAGCAACCGGGATTTCTCAATAAGGGTATTCTACAAGAAATCGTTCAGAATGCCCACCTTCAACGACCTTTATTACGCCGACATGGGCAACTCTCAGCTTTCGCCCGAACGTGTGACCCAGTATAATGTAGGATTACTGTATGACCATACGGCATCATCTTCATTCATAACCGCTGCAAGAGTGAGTGCCGATGCGTACTACAACCGTGTGAAAGACAAAATCGTGGCATATCCGAAGGGGCAGCAGTTCCGCTGGACAATGCTGAACCTCGGGCTTGTGGATATCCGCGGAGTCGACCTTACCGGGCTGATTACACTGAATCCGTGGAATGATCTCTATCTGACCCTGCGCGGCCAATATACATTCCAGAGAGCCATCGACATTACCAATCCGGCCGACAACTATTACCGCGACCAGATACCCTATATTCCGCGCCATTCCGGCGCCGCTGTGGCCAATGCGCAATGGAGGGGCTGGAGCCTCAATTATTCCTGGATATACGTCGGAGAGAGATACAATCAGCAGGAGAATATCAGATACAACTATACACAGCCCTGGTATACCTCCGATATCTCGGTAAGCAAAGACTTCACAATCAGAGAAGTGAGTCTGCGCGGACTCCTGGAAATCAATAATCTCCTTAGCCAGGATTACGATGTGATACTTAATTATCCGATGCCGAAACGGAATTACAGATTCACTCTTACAGTAGAAATATGAAACTCCGACACTATCTCCTGCCTCTTCTGACATTACTGCTGGGGGCAGCCTCCGGTTGCCGCGAGGATGAACTTGTGGTGCCCACCGAATATGAGATAATAGGCGATGAATACCGTGATGGCGGCATACGGGGCTTTTATCTTGTAAATGAGGGCAACATGGGATCGAATAAATGCACTCTTGATTATTACGACTACTATACCGGATTGTATTCACGCAATTTCTATGCCGAGAGGAATCCCGATGTAATCAAGGAACTCGGTGATGTGGGCAACGATATCGGCATATATGGCAGCAAGCTGTATGTGGTGGTCAACTGTTCGCATAAGGTGGAAGTGCTTGATGCCCATTCCGGTATCAGACTCGGGCAGGTCGACATTCCGAATTGCCGCTATGTGAGGTTTCACCGAGGCAGGGCCTACGTAAGTTCATACGTCGGGCCTGTGCTCATAGATCCCAATGCTCCCAAAGGGGCGGTATATGAAATAGATACGCTCTCCCTTGCAGTGACGCGAAAGGTGTCCGTAGGTTATCAGCCTGAAGAAATGGAAGTGGTGGACGACTATATGTATGTGGCCAACTCCGGCGGTTACCGCGCTCCGGAATATGACAATACGGTATCGGTAATACAGATGGTGGATTTCAAGCAGGTGCAGCAGATTCCGGTGGGAATAAATCTGCACAGGCTTAAGAAAGACCGCTACGACAAGCTGTGGGTCACGTCGCGTGGCGATTACCAGTATCGTCCGTCGCGCCTGTACGTAATGCAGAAAAAGCCCGGCTACAATCAGATGGTGGTGACCGACACAATCCCGGTGGCATGCTCCAACATGGCCTTTTACGGAGATTACATGTATTACTACGCCACGGAATGGAACAATTACACAGCATCCAATACGGTGATCTATGGCATAATCGATGTGCGTACGAAAGAAATCATATCCGACAGTTTCATCAAGGACGGGTCTGAGAAGGATATAACGATACCGTACGGGATAGCGGTGCATCCGGAGACGGGCGACATCTTCGTGACCGATGCAAAGAATTATGTCTCGTCGGGCACGCTATACTGTTTCAGTTCCGACGGATATAAAAAGTGGAGCGTCCGCACCGGCGATATTCCGGCACACATCACATTCCTCGTAAAATGAAGAAGACCGACTTTACATCCGCTGCATCATTACTGATGGCAGCTCCTCTGCTCTGCTGCTGTGAGAGAGAGATACCGATGGTGAATCTCGGTATAGATGATGTGTACTACATATCGCGTATGCAGAAACTTGACCTGCGTCCGGCACTTACCGGCGAGCGCTACGAATGGTATGTCGACGGCGCGTGTGTGAGTCAGGATAAGGATTATATCTTCCTCGCCGCCGAGGAGGGAGATTACCGCGTGGAGCTGAAGATTATTGACCCAGATACCCCATTTGACTTCGCATTCGACGTGCACGTGCTCCACGAGGAAATCGAATACAGTCCATACATTGCCACCGTGTATGAATATTGTCCGGCTCCGGGGCAGTTCATAAATGAAATGCCCCGCTATGAGGAAGGTGATACCTACGCGTCTATCCTGCAGAAAGCTGAGGAATCGATATCCGGCACCAACGATATCATGATTTCCCTCGGAGGATACGGAGGATATGTGACATTTGGTTTTGACCATACGGTAATCAATGTGCCCGGTGAGTATGATTTCAGAATCTGGGGCAACTGTTTCTACGAGTTGCTGCAACCTGACAGGAAAGGAGGGTCGGCGGAGCCGGGAATTGTCATGGTCAGTTACGATACCAACTGCAACGGCCTGCCCGATGATGAGTGGTATGAACTTGCCGGAAGTGAATATTACTCTCCGGCCACACTTCACTCATATTCCATCACCTATCGCCGTCCGGATCCTGACCGGGAAATCATAGCCGACGACGACAACAGCCTGAGCGACATCCTATACATCGGCTGGAGCGACAGCTGCGGAGAGGAGGGATACATGGCCAAAAACATTTTCCACTCGCAGGATTATTTCCCGAAATGGGTTGCGGCTGACGAGCTCTCGTTCTCGGGGACCCGACTTCCCGCGAACGGAGAGGATATAAGCGGCTACGGAGGGTATTATGTGCTGTACAGTTTCTCGTGGGGATATGTCGACAATCATCCGAATGAATACGCCGATCTCAATTCCTTCGACATATCGTGGGCCGTGGATTCCGAGGGGCGCCGCGTCAGTCTGCCCGGAGCCGATTTCATACGGGTATATACGGGTGTGAATCAGTATTGCGGCTGGCTTGGCGAGACCTCGACAGAATTAAGCCGGGCGCAGGATCTGCATGTAAAGCTTCCCGCGCTTCCCGACCCTTGATACGGCATGGGCGCCGGTGCGGGAGTCTGCCGATGGAGCTTCCCCCGGCAGTTCATACGGCAATATTAAGCATTTTAACAATCCATAATGACGACCTTTATGAGAAAACATCTACTTTTTTCAGTCATCCAGATGTCGGCGCTGACCGCTATCGCGCAGCCGATTGACTTCAATCAGATTAATGACTGGACCGGGACCGGACCCAACCGTGCCGCTCTGGTGATACAGTTCAATACGGGTGAGGCGCAGGCGAATCCCGGAGCACTCGTATGGGGTTACCGTTGGGAAGATGGAGCCACACCCAACGGGGTAGACCTTGTCAAGGCAGTGGCCGGCAATTCCGAACGGCTCAGGATTCTGATACAGATGACGGGCGACATGGGATACACCCTCGATGGTGTAGGGTATTGCGCCCCCGGCCGGGAGCTGCTGCACGCTATGACCTATGACCTTGACGGAGCTGCCGAAGATCCCAGAATCTCATTCGGATTCTACGAACCAAACACATACATGGGGCAGACCTCCGCACCCGGAGCCGAAGCAGCCGATTTCGTAGCGGAGGCCATTCTGGACGCTTTGGACACACACACACACGTAATACTCCACCCGATTGATTACACTGAATATGGCTATCCTGCATATGATTACGACTGGTGGGATATCGATGACTATGCCGCCGGCATATGGAACTCCGGATGGTACGACGGATACTGGAGTTACTGGACCGGGCAGGAAGGAGAACTCGAGCATCTGGGATATTCCGGACTCGGCATGAGCAGCGTCTACCTGAAGGACGGCGACATGCATGGATGGAAATACATATCGTTCAGTGAGGATGATCCGGATTGGCTCCATCCCGTCTATGTCGGTGGCACCACATCCTCCGCATGTATCCCGGCATCTGACGATGACACAGCCGCTGAATATTATTCACCCTCCGGCCTTCGTCTGGCGGCTCCTCCGGCCACCGGACTCTATCTTGAGCGCAGGGGTGGACGGACTGTCAAACGTATTGCAAACATGAAGTAGACAATATATTTTTTATAACCTCCATAACAACTGATTAAAATGAAGACAAACCACATTATTGCAAGTTCGCTTGCAATATCCGCAGGATTTCTGGTATGCGGAAATGCGTATGCCATCGATGGAATTCCCGCAGAATTCAGAAACGCAGTGGGTGAAGGCAGTTCGTATGCCGGATTATCCATCTGGTGGGACGATGACAAGGCACTCGACAACCTGACCGAGGCGGTGCGCTTTGACGGGGAAGCCACGGTACATGACATTGTGGCTTCCGCACTTGCATCCGATCCACGTTTCTATGCACTGCAATCCTCCACAGTGGGCGACTACATCGCTTTCGGATTCGACACCAACGGCGACAATTCTGCAGCCGTGACGGTAGACGGGACTTCACTTCCGCTTGATGCCGGTGTGGCATCGGCAGAGGGTGACTTCGAATCCGCATCCGGAAGTTCGGACTACGACCACTGGAAGGTCAACTCTACCGAAAGCCGGTGGAAAGTGTTTGTCAATGGTGCGGCAGCTGATTTCAGCAGCAGCGTCTCATCGGGCGACAGTATTTCACTCGAATATGTGTCAGCCGATGCTACAGCCCCTGCGGAAAAAGACTATACCTTCTATCTGCGTCCGGCCGATGAAGTCGGTATCTGGACTATCAGCGAGGTGCAGCTCAACACAGCCACCGACAAAGTCGGTACCAGCGTGCAGCGTATGGTGCCCATGATTGCCAATGTCTGTGATGAGGGCTCTTACCTTTACGGAGGCCGGATTTCGGCCGAAGTACGTGCGATGGACAACGAGACCTCCTCGACCGTCTATAGCGTATATGTGGCGGATGCCGCCAAAGGAGGCATGCAGTTGCGGCTCACAGCCATAAAACCCGAAGACGCACTCATAGTGCCCTATCTTAACATCCGTAAGGACTGGGGTGCGGGAAAAATGGAAGTAAAGCGCGTATACAGCGACACTCCGCTTAAGGCAAGTACTTTTGTGGCTAATCCCGTCACCGGTATCTCACTGCAGGAATATGCTGTCGGTGAGGTTATCGAGATGGATAACATGGGGTGCACGCTGATCACTCCGGAATATGAACCGGAGGATGCTGATTTCGCCAACTTCGAGGTGTCGTTTGCCGATGAGTCAATCGTGTCGATCTATACAAGCATAAAGGGCCTTGTGGCCCACCGTGCGGGAGAAACCACGATGACCATCTCAGTTCCCGGGACTGATATCAGCACAGACTATACCGTGAGGGTACGCGGTGTAGACCCTGACAATAAGCCTGCGGATGACTTTGCCGATGGTGTGTTCTGGCTCAATGAGGAATGGTTTACTCATACGAGCGGCTCCATCAACTATATTGATGCCGATGGCAAGCTGTATTACCGTGTATACGGTAATCAGAACGACAATATGGCATTCGGTGCCACATCCCAGTTTGCCACAATCTATGCCGATAAGCTCATCGTCATGTCCAAGCAGGCATGGGATGGCGGCGATACCCGTGAGAAGAGCGGCGGACGTGTGGTGGTGGCTGATGCCCGGACCCTTAAACGCATCGGCAGCATTGATGAAATCGGCGGCGACGGGCGTGCCTGTGTCGGTGTGACTCCCGAAAAGGTATACCTTGGCCACACCAAGGGTGTAAGGGTAATGCACATGACTGACGATGGAATCTCGGTCGATGAGAATGATATCGAGGGTCTTACACTCAGCAGCAGCGGTCAGATGGGTGATATGGTAAAGGCCGGCAAATATGTATTTGCCGTATATGTGGCCAATGGTCTTGCTATTATCGACACCGAGACCGACACTTTGGCGGACTACCTTGAGATAAAAGGGATACAGACCGTGGCCCAGTCGCTCGACGGCAGAGTCTGGATCGGATGCGCCAATACGCTTCAGCCGATTGATCCCGTCACCCTCGAACTTGGCGAGGTGCTTTCAATCGGAGCCGGCTCGATCGGCTGCTCAAGCGGTTCGTGGCGTCCGGGCAACCTGAGGGCTTCGACCAAGACCAACACGCTGTTCTGGAGTACTTCAAGCTGGAATGGTTCTACAGGCGACCTGGTGCGTTGGGATATTGATGAAAATCCTGATCCTTCGACCGTGACCATGCTCTATCAGCATGGCATCGAGCCGGATGAAACCTATGCCATGGGATACGCCACTCCAAATTACGACCCCCGCACCGACACATGGCTGTATTGTTCGCTTCCCGCCTTTGGCGTAAACGCCATAAGCAACCGTCTGCATTTTGTGGATGCGACAACCGGAGAACTCAAGCATACGATCGAGATGGATAAATACTTCTGGTTCCCCTCGATAGCGCTCATGCCCGACAAATATGATCCGGAAATCCTTTTTGAAGATTTGGATATCCCTTCCATCGATAAATGCGAAGAGGAGTATGTCTACGATCTGACTGAAAGTCTTGACGACCGGGATAACTACAACTGCAATATTTCCGTGTCGATTCTCCCTACCGTAATGGAGTGCGACGAAGATGATGCTGAGACTTCTCCGGCGGCAGAGGTCAGTCTCAACGGGCGGCAGCTTACAGTGCGTCCGCTGGCCAACGGCATAAAGAGCTTTACACTCATGGCAGAATCCAACGGAAAGGTGGTATCGAAGAATATCAACATCAAGATCGGAAATGTGGAGACCGGCATTGAGTCCGTGGAATCCGCCGGCACCGTATACAGCAACGGCGACTTCGTAGCATTCCGTGATCTTGGTGGCGTGACATTTGATGTATTTGCGTTTGACGGACGTAAAATCGACACAATCGCGATTGCCGATGACGCCACTGTGATATATCCGGATTACGCATCGGGCTTCTATCTGCTCAAGGGCTCGAATGGCCTGACCGCCAAAATCAGAATCAAGTAAAACCGCACTCAATGAACAGGTTAGTTTCATTGGTATATGTACTTCTGACGGCGACTGCTTCGGCAGTCGCCGCTCAGGAGTCTGATTATACTCAGGGAATAATATGGGTGAATGAAGACTGGTACGGTCATCAGAACTCTACCGTAAATTATCTTATGCCTGATGATCCGGATGGAAATTACTGGAAGTATCGTATCATCCAGGCTGAAAATCCGGGTAAGGAACTCGGGTGCACCAACCAGTACGGTGCCATATGGCATGACCGTTTGTATCTGATTGCAAAGCAGGATAAGGATCCCGGGGCAACGGTGACCGGGGGACGCATTACCGTAGCAGATGCACGCACCATGAAAATCCTGCATCAGCAGAGTCTGATAGATCCCTCGGGCGCGCAATGCGATGGCCGGGGCTTCCTTGGTGTAGATGAGCATAAGGGGTATGTGTCGACAAGCAACGGTGTATGGATCTTCAATCTGGATACATATACCGTCATCGGCCAGGTAGAGGGGTCCGCAAATCCCAATGCAGGAGGCAATAATGATAAACCCAATAGTGATCCTACCGGGTCGCTTTATCATGGGCAGTCGGGAATGATGGTGATGGCTGCCGGCAAGGTCTTTGTAGCTCATCAGCAGTACGGACTTCTGATTGTTGATCCGGAAGTTGATAAAGTGGAGCGTGTGATATCGATGGATATCGTGCAGGAAGGCGCAGGAATTGGGTCGATTGTAAAGTCAAAAGACGGGATGCTCTGGATATCTGTGGCTAAGAACGTTCAGGGCACCGGAGTGTCGCTCCCTTACATAGTCAGGATGGATCCCGCTACTCTGGATTATGAGGTAATTGCAATTGATGAAGGTCTATACGGTCCGGCCAACTCATGGTATGCGTGGACTCCGGATGCATTTGTAGCTTCGGAAGTTCAGAATTGCCTATACTGGAAGGGTGGGGCCAACAGATGGTTTACCGGATCCGTAATCTATAAGTTTGACTGTGATACAAGAGAGCAGTCGGTATTCATCAATCTGGAGGAAGAGGGAGCCGACTGGAAGCTCTACGGATGCGCGATTGGAGTACATCCTGTGACCGATGAGGTATACATGGCTCTTTACCATGAGTTCGGCACGCCTACATATATCACTCGGCGCTATTCTCCGGCGGGAGAAAAAATCCGCGATTATGAGATGATCATGAATTATTGGTTTCCGTCGCTTCCGTTGTTCCCGCAGGGGGATGATCCGTCGGGAGCTGATGATGTGCCATGCGACATTCCGTCGGCCTCCGGTACTTTATATACTCTCAATGGACTGATAGTAAAGGAAACGGTAGATTATGGGGCCTGGGCAGGGATTGCCCCCGGCATGTATATATGGAAATCCGGCAAACTCACACGTAAGGTACTGGTAAGGTAAAGGAGAGGGTGCGCACCGGATATGTCGGATACCGTCGGCGCGGTATCGCGGATCATGGGCACGACTGCAATCCTCCCGTAATGCCGGGATGGCCGGATAATGGAACAATCCCTTCAACGTTCCGACAATGGGAATGTTGAAGGGATTGTTTTGTACTCTCATGGGGAGTCGAACCCCAATCGATGGAACCGGAATCCATTATTCTATCCATTGAACTATGAGAGCATCCTTATGCCTTACATCTGCAAAGGTAATAATTTTTTTTGATTCCGGCAAATCCGCAGGCCTGAATGACCGGGATTTGCCGGAATTTGCCGGAATTATACTGTTCAGTTATGTTGCGGGATGAGGATTTCCCTTACTTAACGCGAGCCAGAATCAATGCGGAGCATGGAGCCACAGTGGTCTTGCCACCCTGCATTGCTCCAAGATCGGCTTCGGGAGAGATTTTGCCATCGATGGCAACAATCCGCCAGTCACCTTTGGCGATGCTGACAGTCTGCGGAGAGTCGGCACCGTTGAGAATCACCTTGATTTCCTTCCAGTCATCGCCGTTGGCGTTATCCTTGAGCGAGTATGATATTAGATTGGGCTGTTTGGAAGAGTCGATTTTATCGAATACCAGATGTCGGGCAATCTGCTCGGCCGATGTCATACGGAATGCGGGATGGGCCTTGCGCAGTGCGGTGAGACCTTTGTAGTAGTTGAAGAGGTCGGCGTTGCGTGCCTTGAGATTCCAGTCAATTGCATTAATTGAATCCGGACTATTATAGGAATTATGTACCCCTTTCTTGTCGCGGAACATCTCCTCGCCGGCAAACATGAACGGAGAGCCTTGCGAAGTGAACACGATTGTCTGGGCGAGTTTGGCGGCAGCCTGACGCAGCGAGTCGGAGGCTGCCGGCATCGATTTGCGGAGCTTGTCGGTGAGAGTGAGGTCATCGTGGCAGCTGACGTAATTCACAATCATTTCAGGCGACTTTGCATAGGGGAACTTCGAATTGTTGCCTTTTGAGAAGTCTACCTGCGGATGAGCCGTGGCGGCTACGATACCGATTTTTACGGTTTCCTCATTGCCGGGTTTCCCGGTTGCGAATCCGCGGTCTTCCGCATTTGAATAGTGCCCTTTTACGGCATCGCGGAGATCATCGGAGAAGACTGCGATGTCGGTCATGGCGCTAACATTCTCTTTTAGAGCGCGGCGGTCGATTGCCAGAGGCGAGTCGCCGGCAGTCCACCCTTCGCCGTATACGAAAATAGAGGGATTGATTTTCTTCAGTTCGGCAGCCACATCGTTCATTGTTTCAGTGTCGTGTATGGCCATCAGGTCGAACCGGAATCCATCGATATGATATTCATCGGCCCAATATTTCACGGAGTTTACGATATAATCGTGCATCTGGCGGCGGTCGGAAGCCGTCTCATTACCGCATCCGGAGGCGTCGGAGTATCGTCCGTCGTCCCAATGGCGGTGATAATAGCCCGGTGCAGTGAGTTCGAAATTAGAGCCGTCGTTTTCAGCCGTATGGTTGTAGACCACATCCATGATTACGCCGATTCCGGCATCATGCAGAGCCTTAACCATCTGTTTCATCTCGCGCACGCGGGTTTCCGGATCTGAGGGATTGGTGGAGTATGACCCTTCCGGAGTGTTATGGTTCTGAGGGTCATAGCCCCAGTTGTATTGATTAAGCTGGAGATTGGCCTCGTCGACAGAGTTATAGTCGTATGAAGGTAGTATATGCACGTGGGTTATACCAAGTTCCTTCAGATGATCTATGCCGGTGGCAAGGCCCTGCGGCGATGTCGTGCCCTGTTCTGTCAGGGCGAGGAATTTACCTTTGTTGGCTATGCCTGACGATGGATCGACAGAGAAATCACGGTGGTGCATTTCGTAGATTATCACGTCAGAGAAGTTTTTAACTTCCGGACCGCGGTCGCAGCACCATCCTGCGGGATTTGTATTTGCCATGTCGATTATAGCCGCGCGTTGTCCGTTGAGGCCGACAGCCTTTGCCCATACGCCGGGAGTCTCATCAAGCCATTTGTCGTTCTGACGGATCTGGAATGTATAGAATTTGCCGTAGAGTTTATCGGCAACGGATGCCGACCAAGTGCCGTCGGCGGCATTAAAGGTCATGGGCAGGGTCTGGTATGCCGTGCCGGTGTGTCCGTTGTCGTAGAGCATCACACGGGCCTCACTGGCTTTCGGGCTCCACAGACGGAAGTGGGTGCCGGAGCCGTCGACGAGCAACTCCAGGTCGTCGCCTGAATAGGTGGGATACTCTGTAAACTGTGCGTCGTAAGCCGACTGCGCGAAAGCCGAGGCGGGAATCATCGTGCCTGCCGAGGCAAAAAGAGTCAGAGCCATAGCTGACGAAGTAAGAATTTTAACCATCTTAATAATGCTGGGTCAGTATAAATAAGCAGTGTTGTCGTAGTCGCCGCCAGTCGGCAGAGCTGAAGAGTCATGGCGATGCGACGGGGGCGTGATACGACATTGATAATGTCAGGAAATAATGAAAGATATCCGGTCGCAGAAATGTGGCGGTATCGATACGCAACCGATTTCGGATATTCTCCAATTTATCAAACGTGCCAAGTCGGGTAATAGTCTGTTGAAATGGCGAAATATCGTTAAAAATCAGCGAAATGCGGACCGATAATCAGTTCTCGGGGACATTGTGGAGCAAGTCGGCGCGGCTTTTGCTCCGGGTGACGAGGTATACTCCGGTGAAGACGAGGGTGATGGCCAGTGCGTTGGCGGCCGTGAAGCGGCCGATGCCGGCGCAGATGGCCACGATTGTGGCCACGATGGGCTGTACGTAATTATACATTGCAGTCAGCGTAGGCCGCAGATGCCGCTGACCAATCGGCAGGAGCAGGTAGCTGAGGAATGTCGGACCGACCACAAACGCCGGGGCGCCCCATATGATTATGGCCTGGGCCGAACTCCAGTCCATGGCCAGCCAGTCGGAATAGCAGAATGGAATTACGCAGATGGCTGAATAAGTAAACATCCACTTCATCAGCGTAACCGGAGAATACCGGCCTATGAGCGACTTGAAGAATACGAGATAGCAAGTGAAACTGAGCTGAGCGCAGATTACGAGCAGGTCGCCTGCGATATGGCCGCCTCCGGACCCGGAGGCACTGCCAAGAATCAGCACCAGCGCTCCTATCGCCCCTGAGAAGACACCTCCCACCTTAAGTTTCGTCAACGGCTCATGGAGCACAATGGCAGCCATTACCATAGTGAGTATAGGAAGCGATGTGGTTATGATAGAGGCATTGACCGGCGATGTGAGGCTCAGCCCCCATACGAAGCAGCATTGATTGACCACCACACCGCACAGGGCCGCGAAAAACATTCGGAGCAGATCGCGATGCTCCACCTCCTCATTCCGTGTAAACAGCGAGACAATCCAGAACAGAGCGGCTGCCCCGATCATACGGCAGTTGGTCAGCATAAGCGGCGACATTCCGGCTGCGAGAATGGCCTTCCCCAAAGGTGCGCTCACACCCCACATGAACTCGGTGCCCAGCATGGCGCCATGTCCTTTCAGTTTATTTTTATCCATCAAAGTCAAGAAATCAGAGTCGTTTCATGAATCCGATACGTGTGGCAACCAGCCGCGTACCGGAAATCTCGTTTCGCAGTTGCAAAGTTACCTCTTTTCTCCGTATCGTGCAAATCAGCCGTGCAGCCGGCATCAGAGGCGCTGCGTAAAAGAGGCGACGTCATGCGGGGAGGTGTCAGGGCGGAATTGCCGTACGTCTGCGCAGAAAATGGCCGGAAAAGAGTGTGGAAAGTTGGGGATATTGCAGGGAATTGGTAAATTTGCAGATTTAAAACCAAAGAAGCTGATTTCATGTGGATAGAAAGTGTGCTTTTTGAGCAGAGTGCGTTGCAGGCCCTGGTAGTGCTGTCGCTTATCGTGGCGGTAGGACTGGCCTTGGGCAAGGTGCATTTCAAAGGAGTGTCGCTTGGTGTGACATGGGTGTTCTTTGTGGGTATCATAGCGGGTCATTTCGGACTTAAGATTGACCATCAGATGCTGGTTTTTGCCGAAAGTTTCGGTCTGGTGTTATTCGTCTATGAACTCGGATTGAAAGTAGGCCCTGGTTTCTTCAGTTCATTCCGCCGGGGGGGAGTGCTGCTTAATGGTCTTGGACTTGTGCTTGTGCTTCTCGGCACTCTCGTGGCCGTAGGGCTTGCCTTTGTGCTGAATATCCCGATGTCGGACATGGTAGGTATATTGAGCGGCGCCACGACCAATACCCCGGCCCTTGGCGCAGCCCAGCAGGCCCTGTCGCAGCTGGGAATATCGGCCAGCGGGGCGGCACTGAGTTGCGCTGTGACGTATCCGCTGGGAGTGATTGGCGTCATATTGGCATTTGTGCTGCTTCGCAAACTTGCGGTGCGCCCCGGCGATATCTCGGATGGTGGCCACGATGACGACAACCAGACCTTTATAGCAGCCTTTGTGGTGGAGAATCCTGCATTGTTCGGCAAGACGGTGCGTCAGGCGGCCGGGGTGACGCATCTTCACTTCGTGATATCGCGTCTGTGGCGGCAGGGGAGTGTGACAATCCCCGGCCCCGACACTGTGCTTGAGCATGAAGACCGCCTGCTTGTGGTCACCACCGATAAGGATGTGGAAGGACTCACCACACTCTTCGGCGCTCAGGAACAGCGAGACTGGAATACAGGGCATATCGACTGGAATGCCATCGACTCATCGCTGATATCCCGCCATATAGTGGTAAGCCGTCCGGAACTCAACGGCCGAAAGCTCGGCTCGCTTAAGCTGCGCAACAGTTATGGCATCAATATCACCCGCGTGGTGCGCAGTGGTGTCACCCTTCTGGCCTCTCCGGGACTGATACTGCAGCTTGGCGACCGGCTGACGGTGGTGGGCGAAGAGAAGTCGATCGCACAGGTGGCGCGTGTAGTGGGCAATTCCACCGTTACACTCAAAGACCCCAATATGGGGGCCATATTCTTGGGAATCGTGCTCGGACTGCTGCTCGGGTCGGTGCCTATCATGATTCCGGGCATAAGTGTGCCGGTGCGTCTCGGACTTGCCGGAGGCCCGATTATAATCGGAATACTCGTAGGGCGTTACGGCCCGCAATTCCACCTTGTCACCTACACCACGCGTAGTGCCAACCTGATGCTTCGCGGCATCGGGCTGTCGCTCTTCCTCGGATGTCTTGGTCTGGAGGCCGGCGAGAAATTCATGGATACGATACTTCGTGCCGACGGCGTGCTATGGATTGCCGCCGGATTTATAATCACCATACTTCCGGTGCTCGTGATGACTCCGCTGGCCATGCGGTGGTGGAAACTTGACTTCGGGCTGGCCTGCGGCGTAATGAGCGGGGCAATGGCCAATCCCATGGCCCTCAATTATGCCAACAGCACATTGCCGGGCGACAATCCGGCAGTAGGATATGCGACAGTCTACCCGCTGGCCATGTTCTCCCGGGTGGTTATAGCGCAACTGCTGGTGCTGATATTCCAGTAAGCAGGCATTATCGCGGCCACATCATCCAGGCGACCGCTGCCATTACGCCGGCCCGAATCCGGCATGTCCCGGAAAGCCGGAAGTATGCCGGAATCACCCGGAATGTGTGCAATAATGAGTCCCGCGATTTGTATAATCGGGAATAATTTTGTAAATTTGCATGCTTTTTGACGAAAAGCGCTTCCCTGCAAGCTTGGAGAGCAGCGGGGCAAGGCTGCGGAGCATATCGTGGCGGCGCATTTTGATAAAAGTATAAATAATTCATAATCAAATAATTAAGTTCTCCAGCCATGCATCTTTCAACAGAAGAGAAGAAAGAGATTTTCGCAAAGTACGGTCAGGGTGCCAACGACACCGGCAGCCCCGAAAGCCAGATTGCACTGTTCAGCATCCGCATCAAGCACCTGACAGAGCATCTTAAGAACAACCACAAGGACTATGCCACCGCACGCGCGCTGAAGGCTCTTGTAGGTCAGCGCCGCAGTCTTCTTGACTACCTGATCCGCAAGGATATCAACCGCTACCGTGCCATCATCGCCCAGAAGGAGCTCGGTATCCGCAAATAAGAAGCGAAACTCCCTATCGCCATATGCGTCCGGCGACCTTGTGGTCGGCCGGACGCATTATATTATGTGCCACTCGGGGAACTGACGCAAATTTATCACATTCCATCGCCTGATTGAACCTCCGGGTACGGAATTATGTTGTGAGAAATGAAAAGAGTCTGCAATCCCGAGGGTGGTTGGAGAAATTCTAAGCAAGTGCTCAAATTTAAGCGATAGTAAATGAAAGTAAATCTTTTATACAATCGGCGGTGTCTTTTAGCCGCTTCCGGCTTGTCGTTCAGTCGAATATCGTCACCTTCACTCCGCACAGGAATCGATTGAAATACAAGGTCGCCTATTGTATGAATTAAATTCGGACACTTGCTTATTAATTTTGAAAAGATTCTGGCAGCTTACTACGGATGAACGACTATAATGACAGCAACTTCATAAAGTGGGTTCACAAATGTATGGGCAGAGTGCCCGGATGGCTTTTCAGCATAATATGTATGACAGCCATACTCTACCTCACATTATCGACGGATCCGCTTGGAGAAGAAAAGATTCCACTGTTCCCCGGGGCCGACAAATTGGCCCACGCACTGATGTTTGCCGGCCTGACACTGTGTCTGCTGTTTGACTATATGCGGAGTCATGGATGGGCCCGACTCAGGCTCCCCGTGATATCGATGATGTCGATGCTTGGCATGTCAGTCGGGATAGCGATAGAATATCTGCAGAAATGGATGGCGCTTGGCCGCGGATTCGAGACAGCCGATATGGCGGCCGACGCCGCAGGCGCCATACTGGCCGGAGTGTTCTGGATGTTTGCAGGCGGTATTCTGGAGCTGACAGATGCCGAGCGGCGGGGGATGGCCGGAAAATCCGGAAGCGCAATGAAAGGCTCGTCCGAACTCCGGGAGAAATAAGATTCCACTATATCGTCAGGCCATCCCCCTCCACGGACGGCCACGATAAGATTTCAGATGAAACGCAAGCATCAGGTCAGTCCGGCAGTCAGAATGACGGATGCCTGAATCATAGATCATCATGATATGAAAAAGCAGCAACCCGACAAGATTGCGGCCGACAATGGCCGCACCACGTCCCAGGACACAGACATACAGAAGAATCCGGCCGCAACTCCACATAAAAGGCGTTTTAGCCGCTGGATGAGTGTGCCATTGCGTGTGTTGGGGTGTCTGTTGCTGTTGATACTGCTGATACCGCTATTGCTCTATATCCCGCCGTTGCAGACCGGATTAAAGGATGCCGCCGCAAAAATCGTGCGCGACAAGACAGGTATGGATATCGAAATCGATCGGTTTCGTCTGAGATTCCCACTGCGGGTCAGTCTGCAGGGGGTAAGAGTGATTGAGGCCGGAGGCGACACGATGGTCAATGCCGGCGAGCTTCTGGCCGATGTGCGTATGCTCCCGTTGTTGAGAGGCGACATACGTCTCAACGCCTTGCAGCTCACCAAAGGTTACTATCGGTTTCTTTCGCCTGACTCTTCGATGCTGATAAAAATCCGCGCCGGACATCTTGAGGCCGACAATCAGAGTAGCATGAATCTCACGCAGAGCCGGATAATGCTCAATAAAGTGCGTCTCTCCGATGGTGACGTGTCACTCTACATGAACGTATGGCACCAGAAACCCACCCCTCCTGACAGCACGTCCACACCATTCTACATATCGCTCAATCAAGCCGACATAACGAATATGCGTTTTGCCATGTCGATGCTCCCTACGATTGATACGCTGACGCTTATCGCCGGCGAAATGAAATTGCGCAATGGTGTGGTTGACCTGCGCAACAACGATATAACCGCCCGCCTGCTCAGTATCGACGGCGGCGACGCCCGCTATATAGCTCCGACCCCGGAATATGTGGCGGCACATCCGGCACCTGCGACCGACACTGTCGGCAGCACACCCTCCGCACCCATGACCATACGCGGCGACAGCATCTCACTTTCCGGCTTCAAGGCTCTCTATGCCATAAAAGGGGCCACACCGTTGCCGGGCTTTGATGCCAATTATATTGAAGTGAAAGATGTGGGGATAGGGATGCGTCATTTTTACAATCAGGCCAGTGCCCTGCGTCTGCCTCTGACACGTCTCAGCGCCACCGAACGCAGCGGGCTGCAGATTGTAGAGGGGAGCGGACTTGTGGCGCTTGATGAGTCAGGGCTGCAGCTTGACGCTCTTGAAGTGCAGACACTGTATTCAAAAGCCACAGTGACAGCCGGACTTCCATTCTCCCTGATGCAGCTCGAACCCTCGGCTCCCGTCAACGCCACACTTACGGCAAGCATAGGTATGCCCGATGCCACATCCTTCATGCCGATGCTCGGCCAGTATGCGTCAGCCTTCGCGTCGCGTCAGCTCAACGCCCGTATGGAGGCACACGGCACCCTCTCGGATGTGGAGGTAAAAGCGATGGATATGGCCATGCCCGGCGTATTCAGTCTGCGTGCCAAAGGCAAGGCCCGCAACGCACTCGACATAAAGCGCCTCGAGGCTTCGCTCACACTCGACGGCGAGGTGAACGACCCTTCTCCGATAGAACGCCTTGCCGGACAGCTGCCGTTCAGCATGCCGCCGCTAAAGGTGAAAGGGACCCTGGGAGCCGACAGCCAGACATATTCGGCCGATGTAAGCATGGTCACTCCACGAGGGGCACTGCTTGCCGACGGGTATGTGGGGCTCACTTCCGAGCGCTACGATGCCACCCTTGAGGTCAGCGATCTTGACGTGGCCTGCTTCATGCCCGACATGGGTATAGGGAAAGTCAGCGCCCGCATCCATGCCGCAGGCAATGGATTCAATCCCACACTCCCGAAGGCGGCCACCGATTTCGATGCCGCCATCTCTTCGATTTCTTATAAGGGACATCTGTTGCGCGCCGTCACACTCGGCGGCACACTTGCCGATGGCCGTTACTCTATCGACATCGACTCACCCAATGAGGATATAAATCTCAATGCCCACATAGTGGGCAGCCTTAAGCCCGACAACTATTGCGCAGAGGGACTTTTACGTATATATAATGCCGACCTGATGGCTTTGGGCCTCATGGACCAGACATGCCGCGGCTCGGCCGACCTGGAGTTTGACATCAACGCGCGTCCGTCAGCATGGCTTTACGACGCGACACTTGATTTCCACTCCATTGCATGGCATATGGAGACATTCGACCTTGACCTCCCCGACGGAATCCGCGCCGACTTCATATCCGAATCCGACAACGTCAGATGCGCGCTCGAGGCACGTGGCACGGAGGTGGCATTCACCTCCACGACAGGGTTGAAGAATGTGACCGATGGACTGACCAGGGCCATTGATGTGGCGTCACGCCAGATTGCCGCCCGAAATCTGGATGTAGAAGAGATGCAGGAATTGCTGCCGCCGTTCAGGCTGCATGCCAGAGCCTCAGGCCGCGGACTGCTGCGCGACCTGCTCAGTCCGTCGGGACTGGCGGTCGACACCGTATCGCTCGCATTAGCCAACGATTCAATCATTCATGGGGGCGTCATGGCCCGCCGCGTCGACACCGGAAGTCTTAGGCTCGACACCCTGATGCTCGGCCTCCGCGAACGCGGCAAACTGATAGACTACAGATTCCATATGGGCAATCGTCCGGGCACACTTGATGAGTTTGCCAAGGTCAACGTCAACGGCTATCTCGGATCCAACCGAATCTCAGCTTTTATCAATCAAATGAATCTGGCGGGCAAGACAGGCTACCGTATCGGTTTCACAGCCGCCATGGCTGACAGTACGTTGTCAATACACTTCACTCCGCTACGCTCTACCATAGCCTACATGCCGTGGACATTCAACGACGACAACCACGTGGACTACGACTTCTCCACCATGCGTCTCAATGCCAATCTTCGGGCCTCAAGCCGTGAGAGCAGTCTGCTCCTTATGACTGAAAATACTCCCGACGGAGGTGAAGACCTGCATCTCAACATAAGCAATATCCATGTTGAAGATTTCCTCCACATGTCGGTAATGGCCCCTCCCGTCAAGGCCATACTCGATGGCGATGTGCGTGTGTACTATAACGGGAAGACCCTCTCAGGCAAGGGCAACATAGGTGTGAGCGATTTCATCTACGATAAAATGGCCGTGGGCGACTTCGATCTCGGACTGAATGCAGGTGTCGACCTTCACGGCGAATCAGTGGTGCAGGCCGCTCTGAAGATTGACGGTAATCCGGCCGTAAGCCTCACGTCGACTCTCGCGCAGAATGGCGAAAGTCTTGAGTCGAAAGACCTAAGTCTCGAACTTACGCGATTCCCTCTCAAGGTGGCGAACGCCTTCTTAGGCAAGGATGTGGCCTCGCTCAGCGGCGAACTCAACGGACGGATGGACGTGTCAGGCAAGCTCTCGCAGCCATTGCTCAACGGCAATCTGAGTCTTGACTCGGTGGGAGTGTTCCTGCCCATTATGGGAGGATCGCTTAAATTCAGAGGCGAGCCGATTACAGTGAGCGACAACCATCTTACCATCAACTCGCTTGCTGTCTATGGCGCCAACAACAATCCGCTTACCATCACAGGAGCGGTGGATGCAACCAGTTTCAGCGATATCGCCTTCAACCTTGCGGCCAATGCCAGCAACTTCATGCTCATCAATAATGACCGACGTGCCCGTAGCGACCTTTACGGCAAAGTGGCCTTCAATCTCGATGCCACTGTGCGCGGGCCGATGAAGCACTTTGACGTGAATGCGAATCTCGACATCTTAGGGAGTACGAATGCCACCTACTCAGTCGATATGGCCCCGACATCGAGCCTTGTCTCGACATCGGAGGGGGTGGTGAAATTCGTGAATTTTTCTGACACCACACAGACTGTCAAGACCGACAGTATCCGGACCATGACGGCCATGCGTATCACCGCCGGACTCACCGTCACCCCGGGTGCTCAACTCACCGTGATGCTCGGCGACAACGGCAAGGTGCAGCTTCATCCGTCGGGCACAGTCAACTTCTTCCGTAATTTCATGGGCGACATGACCCTCAACGGGCAACTTTTCTTAGGCAATGGTGTGGCCAACTACAAGCTTCCCGTTATGGGGCAGAAGGAATTCACCTTCAATCCGCAGAGTTATATCACCTTTAACGGCGACATGATGAATCCGACACTCGGCATCAAGGCCACTGACCTGATTAAAGCCAATGTCATTAATTCGAGCGGCAACAGCAGTCTGGTCAACTTCATAGTGGGGCTTGACATATCCCGGACATTGTCGAATCCAAAGGTGGTGTTTGACCTCAGCACCGACGATGACCTCGCGCTGCAGAACGAACTTCAGTCGATGAGTGCTGATCAGCGCTCCACACAGGCTATGAATCTCCTGATCACAGGTATGTATCAGGGTGCCGGACTAAAGACAAACAACGGTAATATGGCCGACAACATGCTCTACGGCCTGATAGAGCAGCAGCTCAATTCACTGGCTTCGAAGGCAGTGCGCGGAGTGGATCTTTCCTTCGGAATCGACAATTATGACAAGTCGGTGGACGGCGTCAGCTCGAATGCCATGAGCTACAGTTACCAGGTGTCGAAATCACTTTTCGACAATCGCTTCAAGATTGTCGTGGGAGGCAACTACGCCACCGATGCCAGTGCCGACGAGAACTTCTCGCAAAATCTGATAAGCGACATTTCATTTGAATACACTCTGAAGCAGACTAACATGCTCACGATGCTGGTGCGCCTGTTCCGCCACACTGGTTTCGAAAGTGTGCTTGAGGGGGATGTGACAGAGACCGGTGTAGGTTTCGCCATGCGCCGGCGTCTGGCCGACCTGCGCCACCTCTTCAATGTGAAATGGGGCAAAAACAGCAATCAGCCGTCGGCTGCCCCGGTAGCTGCGCCCGGCACTGTGCCGTCAGACAGTGCGGCCATAAAGCCGGAAGAGGTGCGCGAAGTGCGCGAGAAGATGAGACAGAGACCTGACACTCTGCAAAATAAGACGACAACCGGTAAAAAAGATGATGACAAATGATACCTACGGCTTGGAATAAATCATCAGAACGAAAACGAGGCTACATCAGCAGATGTCTGCCGGCGGCATTATGTGCGGTGATGATTTCACTGCTGGCAGCCTGTAGCACCACACGCAAACTCACCGAAGGAGAGACTCTGTACACCGGCGTGAAGAAACTTGAGATTGTGCCGACTGACAAGGAGAAACTTCCTTCCGAAATGGTGTCCGACCTCAAGCAGGCCATCAATGTCGCCCCCAACAACGCCATGCCATTTCTGTCGCCCTACTACAGATATCCTTTCCCGCTCGGCCTTTGGGTCTACAACAACATGAGCGATTCGGCCAAAGGACTGAAAGGGTGGATCTACCGCACATTCGCGCGCACTCCGGTGCTGATATCCGATGTGCGCCCCGACGGACGCACCGAGGTGATGAAAGAGATACTTGAAAACAACGGCTATTTCGGCTCCACGGTCTCATATACCGTCAATCCCAACCCGCACAATCCCAAGAAAGCCTCAATCACCTATCGCCTTGATGTGTCGAAGCCTTACACCATCGACTCTATACAGTATATCGGCGACCGCACTCCGCTGACACACTTTATCGACTCGCTGGCTCGCCGTAGTGATTATCTTCAGAAGGGGGCAGTCTTCTGTGTGGATTCTCTCACAGCGGTACGCGTAAGAATCGCCAACCGTCTGCGCAACCGTGGCTATTACTATTTCCGGCCTGAGTTTATAGAATTCGAGGCCGACTCATTGCTCAATCCTCGTCATATCGCCATACGCTATGATCTTGCCGCCAATATGCCGGAAATAGCCACCCGACAGTTTCGCACAGGCAATATCACCACAGTGCTTGAGCGGAGTGACGAGCGTGTGCCCGGCACTCCCGACACGCTTCAGACCTCGCGCGGCGACCTCGTGGTGTATCGTCCGCAGCATCTGCGTCCCAATATGATACCGTCGTGCATCACATTCCGCAAGGGTAAGATATTTTCTGTGCGCGACATGGACCGCACGCAGACCCGCCTGGCCCGACTTGGTATTTTCGGCAATATCAAGATACAGACCATTCCCGTCGACACATCAGCCCAGGACCCTGTGATGGATGTGCTCGTAAGCTGTCGCTACGACCAGCCGATGGAGGCCTCGATAGAGGTGAATGTCTCATCGAAGTCAAATTCTTATCTTGGTCCGGGCCTTGTGCTCGGTCTGACCCACAACAATATCTTCGGCGGGGCAGAGAAGCTGAATCTGCAGTTCACCGGTGCCTACGAATGGCAGACCGGCAAAGGCTCCAACCGCTCCCTGTTCAACAGCTACGAATTCGGCCTCACTGCGTCGCTTGCCTTTCCACGTCTGCTCGCTCCAAAGTTCATACGCCGCCGCAAGAGTGAACTCAACTGGACCACTATCTCGCTAAATGCCGACATTCTGAATCGTCCGCATTATTTCAAGATGGCGCAGTTCAACACCGGTATAAGCTACGAGTGGAAGACCACGCGCAACGTCATGCATCAGTTCACCCCCTTCAAACTTACTTATACCAAACTGATGAAGACCACTCACGAATTCGATTCCATCATGGCTCAGAATCCGGCAGTGGCCCAAAGTTTCATGAGCCAGTTTATTCCGCAGCTCAGCTATACCTATACTCTCGACAAATTTCTGGAGCGGGAGCGGATCAATGGCATCAACTTCACCTTCACAATCACCGAGGCCGGCAATCTCTTCGACGGCATCTACCGCCTCTGTGGAGTAAAAGGGGAGAAGACTCTCTTTGGCACACCCTTCTCACAGTTTATCAAGGGGCAGGCGCAGCTTGTCTACAGCCGCCGGCTGATGCGCGGCAGCGACCAGTGGCTCGTGTCGCGGGTGCTGATTGGTGCCGAACATGCCTACGGCAACTCAAAGCAAGTGCCATATGCCGAGCAGTTCTATATCGGCGGAGCCAACTCGATACGCGCTTTCACCGTGCGTTCGATAGGTCCCGGCAGCTATCGTCCGCCGGCAGATCTTGAGAACGGTTATTTCGACCAGACCGGTACGTTTAAACTCGAACTCAACACGGAGTATCGCTTCCCGATTATAAGCGTGCTGCATGGAGCCGTATTTCTTGATGCAGGCAATATCTGGCTGCTCAAAAACGATCCGCTGCGCCCCGGCGGACAGCTGCAGGCCCGCACATTCCTGCGCGACATAGCATTGGGCACCGGAGTCGGACTGCGCGTTGACATCGGTATGCTCGTGCTGCGCGGCGACCTCGGCTACGGACTTCATGACCCGGCCGGCAACGGCACAGGCCATTACTTCAACATCGCTTTCAAGAAAGCCTTCGCCTTCCATCTGGCCATAGGTTACCCCTTCTGATGCCCGGAGTAGGGCATTGCGCCTTCTTATCCGTACATATCTCTTCATCAGAGACAGACCCATAACATCATCCCGACCCACATGAAAGGATTCGGAACCCGCGAACGATTCGGACTCATCATACTCGCCTGCGTGCTGACAGTAATGCTCGGCATCGGACCGGTGGCCGACCGCCTCGGGTGTACCCGGCGGTCAGCCCCGGTCGTGCCATCCGTCGACACCGCCGCCACAACCGCCACAACCGACACCGCCGCCGCCGCATCCCCGGCTGACAGCGCCCCACGTACCGGGCGCAAATCCGGCCGACGCAACACCGCCGCCGCTCCCACCGACACCACCCGGCGCGGCAAAAAGACAAAACGCGCCAAAAAAGCCACCCCCTCCGAAAAGAAAGAAACTGACACACGACGCAATTATCTTGACGAAACCTTGTAGATTTAGTCTGATATAGTTGTCATTTTTAGGTATTTTCTAAAAAAAACGGTTGGGTGTCGTTTATTTAAAATTTTTTAGCTTATTTTGCAGACATGATGTAATAACAAGAGAACACTCAATCAATATTAACTCAAAAAATACTGAGATGAAACGACAATTACTAAAAAGACTCTCACAGACTGTTATGACGCGTATCGCGCCTCTGCTGCCGCTGGCACTCATGGCAGGGTGTAGCAATAGCGAACCCGACAAAGAGGAAGAAGCCAACGAGCCGATAGCGATAGACTGGAGCGTCGAGGAGAGCGATGTGGCCGAGAATATGGAAGTGATGGCATTCCGCATGATTTCGGATTACTACAGTGGCGCCGAGGAAGATCAGGGAATTGTGATAATGTCGCCTTACAGCGCGCAGGTCAATATGTCGATGATATCCAACGGTGCCGGAAACGCCACATTGGAGCAGGCCCGCGAGCTTTTCGCTACCGATGATCTCGGAGTGCTCAACGCAATGCATAAGAAACTTGGTGATGTGCTTCCCCGCACCGATGCAAAGACCAAAGTGAAAATCGTCGGCAACGTATGGCTCAACGACGGATATAAGGCGCAGGATGCGTTCAGCCGCAGCATCGCCGACGCATACAATGCCGGGGTGACCAACGCAGCGCTCGATAGCGAAAGCGGGCGCACCGCCATCAACTCCTGGATTTCCGATGCTACCGAAGGATTGATCAGCGAATATCTGCCAGCACCTTTGGACGAAGTCAGCGCATTTGCCGTAAATGCCATCTACTTCAACGGAGAATGGACCGTCCCCTTCAAGGCAGCCAGTCCGGAGGTACGCAAATTCTACAATATTGACAAGACAGAGACAGCCGTGGTATATATGCAAAATGATGCAACCGTGCGCTACGGCGAGCAGCCCGGTGTATACCAGGCCGTGGAAATACCGTTCGGCAACGGTTCCTACGCCTTTACCATATATCTTCCGGCAGAAGAGGTGAGTGTGGACGATGTGCTGGCCTCCCTTGCGTCGGGCCCGGGAGCCGCCTCACAGCTTGAGGAGATTCCGCTTCGCGTGGTGATGCCCAAATTCAAGGTGGCCGGACGTGCCGACCTGTCGGCATTATGGGGGCAGTTAGGTTATCCCGATCTCTTAGGTGAGAATTCATCCTATCCCGGCATATGTGATAGGGAAATCAAGTTCGGCAGAATGCTTTATGCCCTCTATCTTGATGTCAACGAGCGTGGCGCCGAAATGTCCGCTGTCACAAGTACTGATGATGCGACGGCATTGTCGCCGGATGAATTATTCACCGTTGACCGTCCGTTTGCATTCACCGTCAGTTCCCCCGCTACGGGAGTCGTACTGATGGGTGGAGTGGTAAGAAAACTGTGACAGGCAGTCTGACCTCCGGATCCGTAATGGCACAACGCTAACAAATCCAAGTCGAGGAGTCCCTTCAGTATGTGCAGGCGTAAGCCGACACATACTGAAGGGATATAAAGAGTCCCGGGCCGCATCGCGTGAGCGATGCGGCCCGGGATGATTTTTATAATCGGTATGCAGTGGTGTCAGTCTCAACGTCCTGCTGGCATGGCTTCGCGCCGTGGGAGAACTGTTGCCGACTCCATGTATATTTCTATCTATATAACAGACGGAGTCGCCGATTGGTTTGCATCAGTATCATAAGGATGGTGGATCGGATGGCTTATCCGGCTTTTCGTGCATGGTCGTCGCATTACTGCGGTCATGGAGCGCAATGATATAGTCGTGGAGGCGGCGGTAGAAGCGGTGACGGCGCAAAGTATCGGCATTGCCGATAATCAGCAGTTTCATGCGAGCCCTTGTGATTGCCACATTCATGCGGCGCAGGTCGCGCAGGAATCCGATGTCGCCCTCCTCATTGCTGCGCACCAGCGACACCACGATCACATCACGCTCCTGCCCCTGGAACCCATCGACCGTATTGACCGAAATCAGATGGCGGAACGGCTTGAAGAAAGGGACCCTGCGTATCAGCGACCGCAGATACTGCACCTGCGCCCTGTAGGGGGAAATGATACCCACATCCACTTTCTCCTCCAGAATGCGCCGACGCCCGATGCGGATGAAATACTCACCTAAAGTCTGGAGAGTGAGGATTGCCTCATCTCGGTTGATGCGGCCGAACGACTGTCCGGTCAGCGCCTCACGGAATGCACTGTCAGATGAATCGGCAGCGGTGCTTCTCCTTTCAGCAGAGGGGGCTGAAGCCGCTTCGGTGCCGTTAGCCGGGGCGGATGTGGCAGACGCTGCGGTCATCTCTGAAGTATCGATCCATTCGACAGGGGTGTCGAGGTCGAGTATGCCGCGCCATCTCACTTCCGGAGCCGCCTTGATGCGGCCGTTATAGAACCATTCATTGGAGAATCTCATGATATCCTCGTGCATGCGGTACTGCGTGGTGAGCAGAGTCACCGTCTCCGGATGGTCGGCGGCAATACGCTCCATCAGCGAATAGGCCAGACCGCCGCGCATGGCCTCGACCGACTTAACGGTAGGGGGGAGCTGACAATGGTCGCCGGCTAGAATCACGCGTCCGGCGCGCCGCATCGGTATCCAGCAGGCCGCCTCAAGGGCCTGTGCCGCCTCATCGATAAAAAGGGTGGAAAACTTCATCCCATCCAGCAGACGGCTCGCGCTCCCCACCAGAGTGCAGGCTATGACGCGGGCCTCGCCGAAGATGTCGGCATTGATGCGGATTTCAAGTTCGGTGGCACGCGACTGGAGGCGATCCATCTTCTGATGCCACTGTGTCGAAGAGCGGCGCTCTGCGCGCAATTGCCGGATAGCCTTGCGAATGCTCCAGAGCGTGGTGTAGTCGGGGTGACTTTCAAAACGGCGCTCATAGGTGGAGGCCAGCATCTTATCGTTGACGCGGGTGGGATTGCCGATGCGGAGCACCGCTATGCCGCGGTTCTGCAGCTTCTCGGCGATCCAGTCGACCGCCATATTGCTCTGTGCGCACACCAGCACCTGGCTTTCGCGTCGCAGCGTCTCATGAATTGCCTCCACGAGGGTGGTGGTCTTTCCGGTGCCCGGAGGGCCGTGTAGTATCGCCACATCCTTGGCGCGGAGAATCTTGTTGACCCCCGATTCCTGCGCCTCGTTGAGATACCCGATCCGTATCGCCGACGCCCCCCGTTCGGCCGCCTTGCGGTGTGAATAGAAGAGGTCGCGGAGGTAGCCCAACCGGCCGTCGGCCTTGGCGAGGCGCTGCAGCGCTTCGGTCATGGCGCGGTAAGAAGTCTCGTCAAACGACAGCATCACGCCGCAACTTCTCCCGCGGCCCATCATCGACAGATCGGCATTCTCCGGAATCGCCACCACCATCCTGTCGGCATCGACATAGCTTACGGTTCCGGCGAAGCAGTGGGTCACGATATCACCGGCGCTTCCCTCCATCGAGAAGAAACTCACCGGGCGGCCGTATTCGAAATTATGGTCATCGTCGGTGGCCGCGCCGTCATCATCGTCACCCCCGGGGGTGCAACGATAAATTTCCACAACCCGCTGATTAAGCGAATTGTGGAAATCCTTTCCTTTGCGAATCGGAAACCAGGCGTTTCCCCTGTCGGCGAGCCTTTCGACTCCGATAGAGCCGGTGAGGCGGCTGAAGGCCCGACGTTCCTCCTCGTATTCGATGCGGAGCAGCCGTAGCTGCCCGTTTATGTCGGGATGCTTGATTGCCGACATCAGCGGTTGGCTCGTTTGCGTTCCAGTTCGTCGAGGATAATCTTGCGCAGACGGATATGATTCGGGGTCACCTCCACATACTCATCCTCCTTGATATACTCCAGGGCCTCTTCGAGCGAGAATACGACCGGAGGCACAATTTTAGCCTTATCATCGGCGCCGGATGCACGCATGTTGGTTAGTTTCTTCGACTTAGTGACATTGACCACGATATCATTGTCCTTGGCATTCTCACCCACGACCTGTCCGGCGTATACCTCATCCTGCGGGAAGATAAAGAATCGGCCACGGTCCTGGAGCTTATCGATGGCATAGGCATATGCTGTGCCCGACTCCATGGCAATCAGCGAGCCGTTTGTGCGGCGCTCGATGTCGCCCTTCCAGGGCTGGTACTCCAGGAAACGGTGAGCCATGATTGCCTCGCCGGCAGTGGCGGTGAGCACGTTGTTGCGCAGTCCGATTATACCGCGGGAGGGGATTGTGAATTCGATATTGATTCGGTCGTTCTGAGTCTCCATCGAAAGGATGTCGCCCTTGCGGCGTGTCACCATGTCGATTACGCGAGAAGAGGATTCCTCCGGCACGTTGATTGTAAGAGCCTCAACCGGTTCGCACTTCACTCCGTCGATCTCCTTGATGATTACCTGCGGCTGTCCTACCTGCAGTTCGTAACCCTCTCGGCGCATAGTCTCGATAAGTATAGAGAGATGGAGCACGCCGCGACCATAGACAATCCACTTGTCGTCATTGTCGCCGCGCACCACGCGGAGTGCAAGGTTTCTGTCGAGTTCCTTCTCCAGCCTGTCGGCGATATGGCGTGAAGTCACGAACTTGCCGTCTTTGCCGAAGAACGGAGAGTCGTTGATGGTGAATGTCATCGACATTGTGGGCTCATCGATAGCGATGCGCGGGAGGGCTTCCGGATTGTCAACGGTAGATACAGTGTCGCCGATTTCAAAATTGTCGAGGCCCACGATTGCGCAGATATCACCCGAAGAGACCTCCGACACCTTTTTGCGCCCCATACCCTCGAAAGTGTGAAGCTCCTTGATGCGTTGGCGGGTAGTGGAGCCGTCCTTTTTGCAAAGGGCCACATCCATGCCTTCGCGGAGAGTGCCCCGGTGTACGCGACCGATAGCGATACGCCCGACATAACTTGAGAAGTCAAGGCTTGTAATGAGCATCTGCGGGTCGCCTTCTATCTGAGTGGGAGCCGGGATTGTGGATAGGATTGTGTCGAGAAGATAAGTGATGTCGGAAGCTGGTTCCTTCCAGTCAGGTCCCATCCAGTTCTGTTTGGCCGAACCGTAGACAGTCGGGAAGTCGAGCTGGTCTTCTGTGGCGTTGAGGTTGAACATCAGGTCAAACACCATTTCATTCACTTCCTCCGGGCGGCAGTTGGGTTTGTCGACCTTATTGATTACCACCACCGGTTTCAGTCCCATCTGAATGGCCTTCTGAAGCACGAATCGAGTCTGAGGCATAGGCCCCTCGAAAGCATCGACGAGCAGCAGGCAACCGTCGGCCATATTGAGCACACGTTCCACCTCCCCGCCGAAATCAGCGTGTCCCGGAGTGTCGATGATGTTGATTTTGGTGCCTTTATAGCTTATTGATACGTTTTTGGATAGAATTGTGATGCCTCGTTCGCGTTCGAGGTCATTGTTGTCGAGTATCAGTTCGCCGGTGGTCTGATTGTCGCGAAAGAGATGGCCGGCGAGAAGCATCTTGTCGACAAGTGTGGTCTTGCCATGGTCGACGTGAGCGATGATGGCGATGTTGCGGATGTCTTGCATATTGAGTCTAATTTCGGGCCGGCTGAGCAGTGCCTGGTCGCGGCCGGATAGATTGCAACTGCAAAGTTAGTAAAAAATATGCTACACAACACATAATTGTATTAAGTAAGTGAAGTCGTTTAAACTTTTTATGAAAACATAAAGGGTGTCGGGATTAGCATTCTGCAATGCCATAAGTAAGTGTTCAAATTTAACCGATAGTAATTGAAATGTAGTCTATTATACAATCTGCGGCTTCTTTTTTGCCGCTTCCGGTTTGTCGCTCAGTCGAATATGTTTATATTCTTCTTCACTCCTCACCGGAATCGACTAAAAAATAAGCCCGCATATATAAATTAAATTTGAACATTTACCTACAATCTGCGGGTCTGAAATTTAGGGTAAGGCCGAAATTCCGTTGCCTGTAATTTTCAGAAAAATTCTGAAACAAATGGAGTTAAAGCAGACGGCGGCCACCCATATCGCAGGGTGGCCGCCGAATAGATGTCGTGCAGGTCAGGAGGGGAGTCAGTCAACCAAAGAGATAACGATTTCCTCATCCTCCATGGCGATGATGATTTTGCCCTCACGGCCGAGCCATCCTAAGGCTGCCATAAGTTCATCTTTTTTCAGTTTGGTGGCTTTCTTGAGTCCTTTGAACCCGAGCATGTGAGTATCCGATGATTCGAGAGCCTGATAGGCTTTTCCGGCCCATGTGCCGATTGTTTCAATGTTCATAACTTTACTTATTTTATAGTTGGTGTTCTTGATAAGAAAGTGTTCAAATTTTAATTCAAGTGGCTTCGAAGAATAAATGCACGAATCCGAAGAGTTTATTTTTTTAGCTGATTTCGCAAGTCGAGAAGGGGGGCAATGCGGGAATCGCAACCGATGCGACCTTGCGGAAGCAGCCAGAAATAAGCCGCGGATTGTATGAAAAATCCTTTCACTTACTATTGTTTAAATTTAAACACTTACTTCGCTTGCCTCAAAAAGAGGCGAAGCAGTGTGCAAAAGAGTAAGAAAAAGCTCGATTCGCAGAATCGAATTGCAAAGTTAATAAAAAAATCTATAAATAAGCAGCTTCTGAGAATTAATAATGATAAAGTTGTTTAAACTTTTTACTTTTTTTTACGAATAACCGCCGTATGGCGGACTACATGTAAGGTGGCGTGAGATGACGGTCGGCACGGACGTCGGGTGTAATAATAAGTGTTCGTCTTCTGCTTGATTTCTCTCAACTACTTGGAAGCGGTCTAAGTGAGTGTTCAGATTCCACCGATTGCAATTGAAAGGGAATATTGAAAGGTAATCGTTTATACAATCTGTGGCTTCTTTTTTGCGGCTTCCGGCTTGTCGATCAGTCGAATATGTAGATATTTTTCTTCACTCCGCATCCGAACCGACTAAAAAATAAGCCGGCATATTGTATAAATTCAATTTGGACACTTACTTACAATCGGTGATTTTTGTTAAATTTGCAGTGTTAAGTAAGTGTTCAAATTTAACCGATAGCAATTGAAAGGTAATCTTTTATACAATCTGCGGCTTCTTTTTTGCCGCTTCCGGCTTGTCGTTGAGTCGAATATGTTGATATTCTCCTTCACTCCGCGCCGGAATCGACTAAAAAACAGTCACGCATATTGTATAAATTAAATTTGAACACTTAAACACTTACTTATACACAAACATATGGCCAAGAAAGACAAAAATATAGGACTCCGGCAGATAGAGCCGCTCCGTGGGCGTGTCATAAAAAATACGGGGAGCACCTATCGTGTGCGCACGGAGTATGGCGAGGAGATTGATTGCCGCATAAAGGGGAGTTTCCGTATAAAAGGGATACGCACCACCAATCCTGTGGCAGTAGGCGATGAAGTGGAGATCTCGATGCGGGATGCCGACACAAGTTATATCACAGCCATACTTCCACGCCGTAACTACATAATCAGGCGCGCCTCGAATCTATCGAAAGAGAGCCATATACTTGCCTCTAATCTTGATCAGGCGATACTTGTGGCATCGATAGTATCACCCACAACCCCTACCACATTTATCGACCGCTTTCTGGCCACGGCCGAGGCCTACAACGTGCCGGCGCGTCTGGTAATCAACAAATCCGATCTCTGGAACGAAGAGGAGCGAGAATATGCCGAGGCCCTGAGCTATTTATATGTCTCACTCGGGTATCCTACGCTGATGGTGTCGGTCAGGAACGGAGCCGGGCTTGAGACCCTGCGTGAATGGACGGCCGGACAGGTCACACTCTTTGCCGGAAATTCCGGGGTCGGCAAGTCAACCCTGATCAATGCGCTGGCCCCCGAAGCGGGATTGCGCACAGGCATCATATCCGATCTTCATCAGACCGGAATGCACACCACAACATTCTCGGAAATGGTAGACCTCCCTTATGGCGGACAGCTTATAGATATACCCGGTGTAAAAGGATTCGGTGTGATTGATTTCGGTCCTGAAGAGGTGTCGCATTTCTTTCCCGAGATATTCCGCAAAGGGCTTGAGTGCCGTTACGGCGACTGCAAACATACGGGCGAACCTGGTTGTGCGGTGTTTCCTGCCGTAGAGCAATCTCTGATATCGCAGAGCCGTTATGCCTCTTATCTTTCCATACTTGAAGAGTCGATGGAGAGTCCGGCATCCGATAAATACCGTAAACCATTCTGAGTCATCCCCCCCCCGGCCCATCAAATCGGAGATGCCGGAGTGCGTGCCTGATGATCGGCGCCGACTTCGGCAATCATATATTCGAAAGGATATGCTCCAGGTCAAGTCCCGAAACCTTTATCGAGAACTCTCCGTCGCGGGCCACCGATATGTTGCCGGTCTCCTCGCTTACGATAATGCATACGGCATCAGTCACCTGGCTCATTCCGAGAGCGGCGCGGTGACGCAATCCCAGCTCCTTGGGGATATTCATGTCGTGGCTCACCGGCAGGATACAGCCTACCGACATAATCCGCTTGTCGGCTATAATCATGGCTCCGTCGTGGAGGGGAGAGTTCTTGAAGAAAATGTTTTCAATAAGGCGGGTATTGATGTCGGCATCGATAACGTCGCCAGTCTTTTCATAATCGCCCAGAGGCATTTTCCGCTGGAAGACAATGAGGGCACCAGTCTTAGACTTCGACATCGACATGCAGGCATACACCACCTGCATGATATGCTTGTGGTCATGTCTGTCGCGTTCATCGCCGTGGCGGAAAATATTGCGCCATTTGCTCCATCTGCGTTGCGAGCCGAGGTCGATCAGGAAGCGCTTGATCTGGTCCTGGAAGATTACGACAAGGATAATCAGACCGATCGACATCACCTTATCCATGATGGTGCCTGTGAGCCTCATGTCGAGTATCTCGGATGCTACGACCCATACGACAGTAAAGAACAGCACGCCGTAGAACAGGCTCAGCGAACCGGAGCGCTTCATCAGGCTGTAGGTGTAATAAAGCAGCGTCGCTACAAGCAGTATGTCGATAAGGTCTTTAATACCGAAGTCAATCACGTCATAGAGAGTTTTAGAGATAGAGTAAAAGAGTATGGCAGTGTGATGATGCCCTACGTCAGGGAGCATGGAGCCGTCGAGGGGTGCAGCGCATTATGGAGTGTCACACACTGTCGAGCCTCTGCCACGTCATGCACCCTCAGGATGGATGCTCCGCCGGCCAGTGCGGCCATGTTGAGGGCTGTGGTGCCATTGAGACTCTCTTCGGGCGACAGTCCCAAAGTCCGCCAAATCATGCTTTTGCGCGACAGTCCTGCAAGAATCGGACATCCGAGGATGGCGAATTCGCGGAGGTCGCGCAATAGTGAAAAATTCTGCTGCACCGTCTTGGCAAAGCCGAATCCAGGGTCGACAATGATATCTGCCACCCCCTCGCTGCGGAGCTGTGATATTTTGAAAGCGAGGTCGGATATCACCTCTGCCGTGACATCGGCGTAATCAGTGAGAGAATTCATTGTGGCCGGATTGCCGCGCATGTGCATCAGCACATATGCCACTCCGAGAGAACCTGCCGTGGCAAACATATCCGGGTCGAGTGTGCCTCCGGAGATGTCGTTGATTATAGCCACATTCCATTCTTCTACGCATCGGCGAGCCACATCGGCACGGAACGTGTCGACAGATATAATGGCGGACTCATCGATGCGCCGCACTTGTTCGAGGGCCATTGCCAGCCGGGAATATTCCTCTTCGGCAGAGATGTCATCGGCACCAGGGCGCGACGAGTATCCGCCTATGTCGAGGCAGTCTGCTCCGAGATCAAGAAGCCGACGTGCGCGGTCGGCCACATCAACCCCATACGGGGTGCGGCTTCCGGCGTAGAATGAATCGGGAGTGGCATTGATTATGCCCATGACCCATGCCGGATTAAGTGACCTGATTTTGCCGTTGATGCAGATAGTCATGTAGTCGAAGGATTTTGCTTTACAAAGGTAATAGAATTGCGTGAGTCCACAAAATATATAGCGGTGAAATTGGCCCGCAAAATAACCGGGATAAAATAACCGGGATAAAACTATAGCGGCCCGCCTCCCGGCGAGCCGCTATATCGGTATTTCAATAATACTTTCAAACTAACCTAACATCATGAAACGATTTTATCTTCTTTCTGTATCTAAAACATCGGCGGGGTAGAGATGGTTCGGCGAGGGATGGATTTTTATTAAAAATTTTTCCCGGGGGAATCCCAGTGAATCTCCGGCACGCTACTGTGGAATGCAGTGCGCTGCTCAGGCGCGTCGGTCGGAGCGGGGACATGGCGGCAGTGAAGGGCACACGTCTGCCGGCCACGGTGAATAATAGTGCAGGCAGGAGGTGGCGGCAAGGTGCGACGTGGCTGTCCTTGCGTGCCCGGGAGTATGGCAGGGGAGAGAAAAAGTCTTATTTTCTGAACGGAACGCTCCAGATCACTCTGACCGGCACCGTATGGCCGTCGATGCGTCCCGGTTCCCAGCGCGGCATCTCTGAGAATATTCTTATCGCCTCGCGGTTGAGGCTCTCTTCGATGCTTTTTATCACTTGCACATGGCTTATAGAGCCATCTGTATTCACTACAAACGAGCATGTGACGCGTCCCTGAATCCCTTTTTCATAGGCATCGCGAGGATATTGGCGTGTATGGTTGATATATTCCACAAGTTTCCAGTCGCCGCCGGGGAATGAGGGTTTGTCGCTTACATAATCGTATTCAAACACCTCCCTGAAAGTTTTGTGACCTTCGGAATTCACTCCCATCGAAATCCGGCATGTCTGTGCGTCGGCCAGACCGCCGATTGACGTCAGAGCGGCAGAAATCAGAGCAATCCGGCTTGCCCGGAGTGACAGGGAGCGTGAGATATTGAAAGAGTAGTAAATTTTTTTCATTAAAAGTAAGACGGAGTTAGATCAGTAAGGTCGGTCCGGCCGACGCATCTCCGGCATAGGAGGAGAGAGGCGGAAGAGAGAATCAGAAGCGGGCGGAGATGTGTTGTCGCTATCGGAACGGCAGGTGTGGAATCCGGCCTTCCCGGGCTACCTGCGACGGCAAAATTAGGCAATAGCTTTGAGCCGTGCAATGCGAATGAAATCATTTAGCACTGAATTAAATATATTTAATATTCCTTTGCACTTGCCCGCCATCCCGTTCCGAGTCCCGAAGTGTCAGGCCGGTCGGATGCCGGGGCGGAGGCAATAGAACGGAGCAAAAGACGTTTGATAAATAAGTGTCGGAATCATGGCACTTGTTTATGAAAAGAACTGACTTGAACATCATCAGGTAGCACAATGCATATCAACCGACGGATACAAAATATGGCGCTCCTCGCCGTTGCCGCCTTTATGGCGGCAACGGCAAGAGGTGAGACGGGTAACTCAAGCTATGAGTTTCTCAACATACCTACATCCACCCAGGCCTATGGCCTGGGTGGCACGGCTATAGCCCTGATCAACGATGATGTGGCCCTTGCCGACCAGAATCCGGCATTGCTCGGGCCTGAGATAGAGAGTCAGGTGACAGTGGGCTACATGCACTATATGGGGTCAGGCAACTTTGCTGGAGTGCGCTTCGGCATGGCGGCCGGAGAGCACAGCGCATGGGCTGCGGGAATACGCTATCTGAATTTCGGAAGTCTGACTCAATATGACCCTTCCGGAGTGTCAGGCGGCACATTCACCCCCTCCGATATAGTGTTCGAGGGGTCATATTCCCATGATATCACCGACCGCTGGCGAGGTGGCGTCAATCTGGGTATGATTTACAGCCATTACGACATATACACGGCCTTCGCCATAAGTGTGGACCTCGGCGTCAATTATTATGATGAAGAGCATGACCTGTCGCTGTCGATGGTGCTGCGCAATGCCGGAGGCCAGGTGAAGCGCTTCGAGACGGCCTACAACCGTCTCCCATTCGATGTGCAGCTCGGCTATATGCAGGGACTCGGTCACACCCCATTCTCACTGGCTATCACGGCCCGGAATCTGACACACTGGAATCTGCCGTATTACGTGCATTCAAACGACACATCCGACGGTGGGTCGCAGGAGCTGAAATCCACCTTTATCAGCAATTTTTTCCGTCATCTCACATTCGGGCTTCGCTATCAGCCCTCTGACAAGTTATGGCTGTCGTTGGGCTACGACAACAAGACGGCCACCGACATGAGCACCTATAACCGTTCGTTTTTCAGCGGTTTTTCGATAGGCGCGGGGCTGCGTGTGCGTGGCTTCGGAGTCGGGGTGGCGTTTGCGCAGCCGCATAAGAGCGCGAGCACATTGATGCTAAATCTTAACTGCAACTTCGGCGAACTGATGAATTGACCGGGGAAATAAGTAAGTGTTCAAATTTAAC
>DKWX01000056.1:0-21686 GCA_002491945.1 Porphyromonadaceae bacterium UBA7141 | reverse complement strand
ATACAATCTGCGGCTTCTTTTTTGCTGCTTCCGGCCTGTCGTTCAGTCGAATATGTTAATATTCTCCTTCACTCCGCATCGGAATCGACTAAAAAACAGTCCCGCATATTGTATAAATTAAATTTGAACACTTACTTATGTGCTAAAAGAAAATGTTGAGAATCAGAGAGCCGATTGGCAGAAGCCGGTGTCCGGATTTGCGTAAATCGAGAAAAATCATTAATTTTGCAGTCGGTTTGCAATCTCTGGTGAGGTGCGGCTGACGAGAGGCCGCTTCAACGGAAACTCGGCCATATTGCAAGCTTTAACGCAAAACAAATCAAATACAAATGGATCTTATCAAGATTGCGGAAGAGGCATTTGCCACTCCGAAAAAAGACTTCGCTAACTTCCAGCCCGGCGACACTATCACAGTAGCATACCGTATCAAAGAGGGTAACAAAGAGCGTATCCAGCAGTATCGCGGTGTCGTAATCCGTATCAGCGGCCACGGCGACAAGAAGCGTTTCACAGTCCGCAAGATTTCCGACGGCATCGGCGTGGAGCGTATCTTCCCCATCGAGTCACCCTTCATCGAGTCAATCACAGTCAACAAGCTCGGTAAGGTGCGTCGTGCCAAACTCTATTACCTCCGTGGTCTGACCGGCAAGAAAGCCCGTATCAAAGAGCGTCGCGTAAAAAAGAGCGCAGAGGCTTAATCACACATTAATATGTCGAAAAAATCACTGCTGATCATCCTCGACGGCTATGGTATCGGCGACCATGGCAAGGATGATGCAATCTTCAACACTCCCACCCCCTTTATGGACAGCCTGGTGGCAGGGTATCCACATTCAGAGCTTCAGGCAAGCGGAGAATACGTGGGACTTCCCGACGGCCAGATGGGCAATTCGGAAGTGGGACATCTCAATATCGGCGCCGGTCGCGTGGTGTATCAGGATCTTGTGAAGATCAACCGAGCCATCGCCGACGGCAGTTTCGCCGAAAACCCGGAGATAAAGAGCGCTTTCAGCTATGCCCGCGAGCATAATGTGCCGATCCACTTCATGGGTCTTTGCAGCACAGGGGGCGTGCATTCCTCGCTCGACCATCTCTATGCCCTTTGCGACACCGCCAAGGCATACGGCCTGGACAAGGCCTTCATCCACTGCTTCATGGACGGCCGCGACACCGATCCCAAGTCGGGTGCCGGGTTTCTGGCTGATGTGCAGGCACATTGCTCCGGATCAGCGGGCAAGATCGCCTCGGTGATCGGCCGCTATTATGCAATGGACCGCGACCACCGCTGGGAGCGTCTTAAAGAGGCATACAATATGCTCGTATACGGCGAAGGATGCCAGACATCCAATCTGGTGGCTGCCGTAGAGGAAAGTTATGCCGAGGGTGTGACCGACGAGTTCCTCAAGCCGATAGTCAACGAGAAAATCGACGGACGCATCGGCGCCGGACACGTTGTGATATTCTTCAACTACCGCAACGACCGTGCAAAAGAGCTCACCACCGTACTCACCCAGCACAGTGAGGATGGCATGAATCCGATTCCCGACCTGCAGTTCTACTGCATGACACCGTATGACGATTCATTCAAGGGTGTGCATGTCATTTTCCCCAAGAGCGATGTGCAGGAGACTCTGGCCCAGTATCTCTCAGAGCAGGGCAAGACTCAGCTTCACATCGCCGAGACTGAGAAGTATGCCCATGTGACATTCTTCTTCAACGGTGGCCGCGAAGAGCCCTTTGCCGGCGAAGACCGTGTGCTCGTGCCCTCGCCGAAAGTGGCTACCTACGATCTGCAGCCTGAAATGTCGGCTCCCGAGGTATGCGAAAAGCTTGTGGCGGCAATCGACAGCGAGAAGTATGATTTCATTGTGGTCAATTTCGCCAATGGCGATATGGTGGGACACACCGGTGTATATCCCGCGATACAGAAAGCCGTCGAGACCCTCGACGAGTGTGTGCGTAAGGTGATTACAGCCGCTTTGGCCCATGACTACGAGAGTATCATCATCGCCGACCACGGTAATGCTGACCATGCCATCAACGAAGACGGCAGCCCCAACACGGCCCACTCGCTCAATCCGGTCCCCTTCATCTATGTGGGGAGCGACCGGAATGTGCGTCTGAAGAACGGCAAACTGGCCGATGTGGCTCCTTCGCTTCTCTATCTTATGGGGCTTCCCGCTCCTAAGGAAATGGACGGCGAGGTGCTGATTGAAAAGTAATAATCATTGATTCTGAATAGAAAGACTCCTCCGGTAATCCCGGAGGAGTCTTTTTGTGTCGATTGCCTGGCGCGAATCCTGATATAAATTTTGTCTGGCTCAATTTTTTGAGTAAATTTGCAGTAAGTAAGTGTTCAAATTTAACCGATATTAATTGAAATGGAATCCGATATTAATTGAAATGGAATCTTTTATACAATCTGCGGGCTTGTCGTATAAATTTGAACACCTCCTTTATGAATGAGAATGATTTAGAACACTATCGATATGAAATTAATAACGACCATGCGCAGTCTCGCCTTGGGTGCCTCCGCACTGATTGCATCGGCGGGTGTGTTGGCTTCCGACCTCGTGATACTGCACACTAACGACACACACTCCATGATAGACCCCGATGCTTCCGGACGCGGGGGCGTGCTGCAACGCAAAGCGATAATCGACTCCGTAAGAAAGGCTGAGAAGAATGTGATTCTTGTAGATGCCGGCGATGTGGTGCAGGGCTCGCTGTATTTTAAATTCTTTGGCGGCGATGTGGAATATCCGTTGATGAACATGATGGATTACGACATCCAGATACTTGGCAATCATGAATTTGACAACGGCCTCAAAGAGATGGCCGACCATTACCGCACACTCAAGGCCGACCGTCTTTCAGCCAACTATGACTTCACCGGCACACCGGCCGAGGGGATTTTCAAGCCGTATGCCATACGTGAGGCCGATGGCCGGAAGATTGGTTTTATAGGTATTAATATCGACCCGGCAAGCATTATAGCAAAATCATGCTACGAAGGGATGGATTTTCTCCCTGTCTGCGAGACAGCCGACTGTTATGCCTCAATGCTTAAGAATGAAGAGGGGTGCGATCTGGTGGTGGCCGTCACCCATATAGGTGCTGTCAAGGAAAACTATAAGGATACAGACTACGACCTGGCCCGCAATTCGAAGGATATCGACATCATAATCGGAGGCCATTCACATACCGTAATCCAGCCTGACAACGCATCGAAGGATTATCCCTCGGTGGTCAGCAATGCCGCGGGGCGTCCGGTGCTTGTTACCCAGACAGGTAAATATGGCCGTAATTTAGGTTGTATTAAGATTGACCTCGATAACCTTCAGAACGACACTCCGGCTGATTTCGATTATGAACTCATAGCAGTGACCGACCGTTTCGCACCGTCGCAGCTCGACAGTGTGATGGCCGGATTCATAACTCCCTACCGTGAGCAGATCGATGTCATCAATGCCAAAGTGATAGGACGCTCAGATGAGATGATGGATAATAACGCCCGTGTGGGGGCATATCCGAACTGGATATCGGACTTTGCCGAAGATTTCGGCCGTAATGTTGCCGACTCACTCGCCGCCTCCGGCGCCCTGCCGCCCCGTCCGATCATCGGGATGATGAATGTCGGGGGTATACGCCATCCGATGCCGCAGGGGGATGTGACTCTTGGGGAGATACTCTCCACCTTCCCCTTTGCCAACCGTATGTTGCTTATGGAGCTTAAGGGGGCTGACCTTATGGAGACTCTTGACATCGCGGCAGTCAAGGGTGGCGAGGGGGTAAGCCGCAGTGTGGCCGTAGTCACAGACGACGACTCTCACATGCGCCGAGTGCTGGTGGATGGAGAGGAAGTAGACCCCGATGCCATCTATTATGTATCTACAATCGACTACCTTGCCGGCGGCAACGACGACCTTATTCCCCTCGGACGGGGCCGTGTGATATGGAGAGATGAGCCGGAGGTGTCGGAGCGTATACTTGAATATATAACCCGACTCACCGCACTCGGACTCCCGATAGCCGGCGATCCGCGTCCGCGTTTTGTCAAAGAAGTGACAGTAAAGTGAGTGCCCCGTTGCGACATCACAGTCTGTATGTGCGTGTCCAGGCCGTGTGTCTGTTGATTTCGTCGCTATTCCTCGGTCTTCTTCCGCTGTCGGGTTCGGGATGCCGCCGCAGTGTCGCGGATGCCTCTCAGGTATCCGACAGCGCACAGGCTGATGCCGACAGTGTGCGTATGTGGCGTGAAGCGACCGACATTACATGCGATGCATGGCATTATGCCGATTCAGTTGTGGCTGCGCTGAGCGATGAGCGCAAGGCCGGGATGCTGTTCATGCCGGCTTCATACGGCAATTCCGATGCGGCCACTCTTGCCAGGATTACGGAATATGCCTCCACACTTCATGTAGGCGGGATAGTATTGCTGCGCGGCGACCTGCGCGGCGCAGCCGTCATAGCCGACACGCTGTCGCGCATCGGCGCCCCCGGCCTATTTCTGGCCGTGGATGCCGAGAATGGTCTGCGGATGCGCTTTGCCGATGCACCGGAATTTCCATGGAGCCGCGAATTGGGTCATCTTAGCGATGACCAGCTGCTTTATGAGTTCGGCCGCGAACTGGCCCGCGAATGCCGTGCGGTGGGAATCAATATGGTGTTGGGTCCGGTGATGGATGTGGTGCCCGGCAACGGCAGCCACGGGCTGATGCGCAAACGCTCCTTAGGGAGTGATCCCCGCCGTGTCGCCGACCTGGCGATGGCTTATGCCCGGGGTGTGGAAGAGGGGAATGTAATCAGTGTGGCCAAACATTTTCCAGGCCATGGTTCGGCCAAGTCTGACAGTCACCGCGCGCTCGGAGAGATTATTGCCTCACGTGAGGTGATAGACAGCATCGATCTCTATCCCTTCCGCCGCTATGCGGCCGAGGGGCTGTCGGGGATGATGGTGGGGCATCTTTCGGTGCAGGCGCTCGACACGGTGCGGCGTCCGGCCGTAGTGTCGCCTGTGGTGATGCATGATGTGCTGCGCGTAGAGTTGGGATTCGAGGGTCTGGTGATTACCGATGCCCTTAACATGGAGGGGGCAATGGGAGTGAAAGGATGGCAGGCCATTGCAGCCGGCGCCGATATGGTGATAGCCCCTTCCGACACACGCGGAGAGATTCGCGAGCTGCTTGCCGCGATGGCCGACGGGCGTATCGACAAGGCTGTGGTGGCCGACCGTTGCCGCCGGATACTCTTCTATAAATATCTCGTAGGGCTTGATAAGCCGCATCCTATCGCTGATATCGACGCGGCCGTGGCAGATGTGGGCACCGATGCGCCCGCCATGCGCGATTCCATCACAAGCGCCCTGCGTCGGCATATGAGTGGAATCCTTCGGCCGAAATGATTACGTGATCGAGCATCCGGAGGTCCATTGTCGCGCCGGCAGTCTTGAGCGAGCGCGTGATCTGGTCATCCTGAGGAGATGGGGTAAGATTGCCCGACGGATGATTATGGCATAGAATGATTCCTGAAGCCTCATCGAGCAGGGCGAGTTTAAGTGCGCGCCTGAGGTCGAATACTGAGGCTACGGCCGAGCCGGTAGTGAGGTGGTGGCGGCTCACCACGGCGTTGCGCCGGTTGAGAGTGATGAGCCATATCTGTTCCTGAGGTTCGTTGGCAATGTCGGCACGCATCAGCGAGTATATGTCGCGCGAGGAGCGGATGATGGTCGGGTTGGCCTCCCCCTCCTCCTGAAAATACCTTCTGGCAAGTTCCATTATGGCCTGTACCTGCAGCGCTTTTGTCGGTCCCATCCCGTCGGTCAGCTGAATCTCCTTGAGAGTGCGGCGTCCCAGAGTGTGAAGAGAGCCGCCATTGGCATCGATAAGCCGGCGAGTCATTTCGATTATCGGCATTCCGGTGGTGCCGACACGTAGTATCAGGGCCAGAAGTTCCGGGATTGTAAGAGCATCGATTCCCTTGCGGAGCGCCTTTTCCCGAGGTTGTTCCTCAGGGCTGTACTCCTTCATGGTGCGGAATATGGTGTCAGACATCGGTGGCGTAGTAAGATTTGTCATTTCCCTTTGCGCATTGCTATCTCCTGGGCTTCATCGCGGCCGTGGCGCATCAGAATTTTCCACACATATGCGCGGATGAAGCCTGTGCCATATCCAAGCAGCTGCACCATGGATGCCCCTACGGCCATAGAGCCGATTTTCAGACTGCCGGTAGATGCCATGGCCGAAATCCATAGAGCGGCGAGATACATGCCGAGGGGGAGCAGCCACCATGGCGATACGAATATGCCGAGCAGAATCAGAGCTGCGGCACCCACGGTGAAGAGTGCCGGCATCCAGTGTACGGCCTTCATGGAGCCGGGATATAGCAGCTGCAGCGTGATGCGCGACATTCCGAATACGTGGACCTGGCGCCAGAACTTGGCCAGATTGCCTCTCCGCTTGTGGAATACCTTGACATCGCGTAGCAGCAGCGGGGAGTATCCGGACTGACGGATGCGTGTGCTCATATCGATATCCTCGCTGAACATTTCGCGGAATCCACCGGTGTGTTCCCACACACGCCGGGCGAATCCCATATTGAAAGTGCGCGGCACAAACTTCTCCATCTGTACCTTTCCGCCGCGAATGCCGCCGGTAGTGAGAAATGAGGTCATGGCGAAATTTATGGCCTTCTGGGTGTCGGTAAACGACGGGTGGGCTGCATCAGGGCCTCCGAAGCAATCGGCTCCCGTAGTGTCAATGCATCTGCGCAGCGACTCGAAATAATCAGGAGGGAGGATACAGTCGGAGTCGACGAATACGAAATAGTCGCCCCCGGCCTGCTCCATGCCGTAATTGCGGGCGATGCTTCGTCCCTCATTTGGGCGCATGAAGTAGCGGATATCCACCTTTCCGGCGTATTGCCCGGCGATGGCGCTGCAGGGGATGGTGCTTCCATCCTCCACGAGAATCAGTTCGAAGCCCTTGTCAGACTGAGCTGCAAGGCTATCCAGAAGATCGGCTACTTCATCGGGGCGGTTGTAGACCGGCACTATCAGTGAGAAAAGCAGAGATTTTTGCATTTGGCTTTTGACTGGAGAAGGTGGTGGGTAAGGTGTTCGGGTTTAAGTAAGAGTTCAAATTTAACCAGTAGTAATTGAAAGTGAATCTGTTAAATTAAATTTGAACACTTACTCAAGAAATAATCGGCAGGGTATTCCTTGCCGTTGTGTCGGAAAAAGAAGTGGTGCGCCGCGGCGCAGCGGAAATTCCGGCTGGCAGAGGCGCACCACACAGATATCTGTCTTAGTCGAAGTCAGTGACAGAGTGGGGGAATCGGATGATCAGGCCTTGACGCGGCTCACGTAGCTGCCGTCGCGGGTGTCGACCTCGATGCTCTCGCCTTCGTTGACGAAGAGAGGGACGCGGACAGTAGCGCCGGTCTCAACGGTAGCGGGTTTGAGAGTATTTGTGGCGGTGTCGCCCTTGATGCCGGGTTCGGTGTATGTCACCTTAAGGATTGTCTTGGTGGGCATCTCGGCATAAAGCACAGTGTTGGTGCTGGCATCGCTCACGACTTCCACCACATCGCCCTCCTTCATGAAAGCGGCGCCGGTGACGAGTTCCTTCGAGATGGGCACCTGGTCGAAAGTCTCCTGATTCATGAAGATATCATCATCGCCGTCGGCATAGAGATACTGATAGGGGCGGCGCTCTACACGCACGTCCTCAAGTTTCTCACCGATGTTGAAGCGGCGCTCGAGAACGCGGCCGTCGACAACGTCTTTCAGCTTGGTGCGCATGAAAGTGTTGCCCTTTCCGGGTTTCACGTGCAGGAATTCGATACAGAAGTAAAGACGGTTGTCCAGGCGGATGCAGGTACCGTTCTTGATGTCTTGAGCGTTCATCATAATCGCTACAGAAAATTTTATTGGTTATCTGGGTGCAAAATTAATAAATTCTCCTTAAACGATAAAGAGCAGTAGGGGTAAAAAGGGGGTAAAAATGCTAAAAATGGGATTTTTCGGTGTGTTGTGGCGAAAAAACAGTAAGAGATTTTTGGCAGAGTTGAAAGGATTTTATAATTTTGCACTCCGAACGCGATTTTGTGAACGAACGAAATAATATAAAGCTTTATACACAATGAAAAGAACTTTTCAACCCTCCAACCGTCGCAGAGTCAACAAGCACGGCTTTCGCGAGAGAATGGCCACAAAAGATGGTCGCAAAGTATTAGCCCGCCGTCGCGCCAAAGGTCGCGCATCGCTCTCTGTATCCGACTCAATCGGCAGCAAGTAACAGCCGAAGTCTCATAACACGTCAATCCTCCGCAGTCCCTGGGTCAGGGCTTGCGGGGGATTGTCATTTATGAGCATGTGTGTGGCCGCGCGGTGCCGGCCTGAAACTCATCGGGTGGGGGGTGATAGGAGAGGTCGTCGGTGTCGTAGGGGTGGAGGGGGAGGGCAGATGCGCGTCAGCCGTTGAAATATCCGATCATATCCTCAAACGTGCCTATGGCGAATAGCCAGTAGAGCAGAATGAATATCAGAACGATTACCCCCAGCCATATCCAGAGGCGGTTGGTGCGCACAGAGTCCTTGCGCTTTCTGTTTTTTCCTTGTGCCGTCATACTGTTAATGATTTGGTCGTCGGATTCATATTTCTTTCCATTGTTTTCCATACCTATGCGAGTTAAAAGGTTTATTTTGATAATTTAACGCAATTCACTGCAATAGGGTTCATTCGATGACTCGGATATAATGTCAGAACGGCACCTCCATGTCGCCCGGATCGGGTGATAGGTCGGGCATGGGGGCGTCAAAGCCGGAGGGCCCGAATTTGAAATTAGTGTCGGGATTATCGAAAGGCGATCCTCCGCCATTGGCAGATGCGAAGGGGTCGGAGCCTCCGGCCTGCTGCTCTTTAATCTTATCGTTCATTTTCGAGCTTATAGGGCCCCGGCTGAGAGCCTGCTGCACCTGCAGGTGTCCGGAATCCCAGTTTTCGAATCGAGCGAATCGGCTTACGAATCTGAGCTTCACATCGCCCACGGCACCCGAACGATGCTTGGCCACAATCAGTTCGGCCAGTCCCCGGATGTCGTTGCCCTGGGCATCCTCGCCTGATTTGATATAGTATTCCGGACGGTGAATGAAGCATACGATATCGGCATCCTGCTCGATGGCGCCGGATTCGCGGAGGTCGGAGAGCACGGGGCGTTTGTCTTCGCGGGTCTCAGTGCTTCGGTTGAGCTGCGAGAGAGCGATGATGGGGATGTTGAGCTCCTTTGCCAAGGCCTTGAGCGAACGAGAGATAGTGCTCACCTCCTGCTCGCGCGAGCCGAGTTTCATGCCGGTGGCGTTCATGAGCTGCAGATAGTCGATCATAATCATCTTCACGCCGCGTTCGCGCACAAGGCGGCGGGCCTTTGTGCGTAGTTCTGTGATAGAGAGTCCCGGAGTCTCGTCGAGGTATAGCGGTGCGCCGTAGACTCGGCGCAGGTTCTGATTTAGGCGATCCCATTCCATATCCGACAGCTGGCCGGACTTGATTTTCTCACCCTCCAGTTCGGCTACATTTGATATCAGACGCTTTACGAGCTGCACATTCGCCATCTCCAGAGTGAATATGGCTATCGGAGTGCTGTAGTCCACAGCCATATTCTTTGCCATCGAGAGCACGAAAGCCGTCTTACCCATTGCCGGGCGAGCTGCGATGATGATAAGGTCGGAGTTCTGCCATCCGGACGTCATTTTGTCGAGGTCGTCGTATCCGGTGCGCAGGCCCGAAAGTCCGGTCTGTGTGTTGGCGGCAGTCTGTATCTGTTCGAGGGCGAGGTTGATGACCGGGTCAACCTGAGTCACCTCTCGTTTGAGCTGATTCTGCGAGATGTCGAAAAGTTTCCCTTCAGCCTGCTGCAGCAGCTGCTCCACGTCATTGCTCTCGTCGAAAGCATTAGTTTCGATTTCAGACGCGAACGTGATAAGACGACGCGCCAGATACTTCTGGGCTATGATTTTTGCGTGAAACTCGATATTTGCGGCCGAGAACACGCGAGCCGTCAGTTCGGTGATATGCACGGCTCCTCCCACTTCTTTCAGAGTGCCGTTCTGCCTCAGCTGCTCGGTGACGGTCATCATGTCGATAGGGCGCTGGTTGAGTCCGAGAGTTGCAATGGCCTCGTAGATTTTCTGGTTGACCGGGTCGTAAAAGCTATCCGGGGTGAGAATGTCGCATACGTTCATATACGCGTCCTTCTCAAGCATGAGGGCCCCGAGCACGACTTCCTCCAGGTCTGTGTCACGCGGGGGGAGTTTGCCGGTGGCGTCGGTGATAGGGGCGGTTCGTGGGTTGCCTCCTCGTTGTGATGAGGTGTAGGGGCGTCGTTGTTGCTGTTCCATAGTGCAAATTTAGCGAAAAAAAACGGGATTGGGTCAATTTGCAGGGTAAGTTAGTGTTCAAACTTAACCGATAGGATTGAAAGGGAATCTGCCTATACAATCGGCGTCATCATTTTGCCGCATCCGGCTTGCCGTTTGGTCGGATATGTTGATATTGTCCTTCACTCCGCAACGAAATCGACTAAAAAACAGCCCGCATATTGTATAAATTAATTGGGGAACTTGCTTATTGCGATACGCGGAAGAAAGTAGGAGTCTGTAAATTTTATATTATATGAATATTTGCTGAATATTGCGGAATTTTAAATTTTAAAAGTTAAAAATCGGGGTTGTTGTGTTGATTTTTGGCGTAAAAATTGGGCTGAATAAAAATATTTAATTACTTTTGCACCACTTTTCAGTAATGCAACTGATACTCATAAAGGTAAAAAGAGGTAAAATTGAAGCGCTTATAAACCATTGTTGTTAATAAGTGTTTAGATAAATGTAAAAATAAATCTGACTTGACATTACTCGGATTCGGGACGGACGGCGGATTGCCTGTCGGCGTCCGTCCGGAGGCGAGGACTGACTCTGACAGGTGAAAGTTACACAGGCAACACTCCAGGTAAATAAATTCTTTAATCTTTGACAAGTAAGATTGTTATGATGAAAAAGCTGATTATTTCATTCTCGGCTGTCTTCACTCTTACGCTTCCGGCTATGGCCAGACAGGTGAGCGGTGAAGTGGTAAGTGCCGAGAACGGCGATCCATTGATTGGCGCCACCGTGATGGCTGTAGGCACCCATATAGGCACGGCTACCGATATCGACGGCAAATTTACACTTGATGTCCCGGATAATGTAAAGAAAATCCGCGTGAGCTATGTGGGTACTGATCCTGTGGAGATGGATGCTTCTGCGGGATACATGAAAGTAACGCTTCGCGAACTGACGACACTCAGCGAGGTGGTGGTCACCGGTTACGGTGTCACTTCCAAATCGGCCTTTACGGGTGCGGCTTCAGTAGTGGACGGCTCTTCAATCGACAAGAAGAGCGATGTCAACTTTCTCAAGGGAATGGAGGGTAACGTCACGGGTTTCACCTACAATAACTCCACATCATCGCCCGGCACATGGGGCAGTGTCACGGTCCGTGGCCTGGGCACACTCTCTTCGAGTTCGCAGCCTCTGTATGTGATTGACGGTGTGCCGGTAAACTCCGATGCCGATGCTCTGGACAGCGACAGTAACAATGCATTCGACCCGATGGCGGCATATAATCCGAATGACATAGAGTCGGTAACGGTGCTTAAAGATGCCGCTGCCACGGCCATCTACGGCTCGCGTGCCGCCAACGGTGTGATTGTAATCACCACTAAGCGCGGCACTACCGACCACCTGTCGGTGACTCTTGATGTGAAGCAGGGTTTCACATCGATGGCCAACAACAATATGAAGTATGCCGATGCGGCCACGACTATGGCGCAGTTCGCCCGCGGATACGCCGCGCGTACGGGTATGACCTATGACCAGGCTTATGATGAGGTCAACAATATATTCGGATGGGATGGAGTCACTAACACCAACTGGATTGATGAAGTGACCCGCAAGGGATACTATCAGGACTATAACCTGAGTTTCTCCGGCCGCAGCGGCAAGACCAACTATTACGCTTCTCTCGGCTTTATCGACACAAAGGGTATCGTAATCAACTCCGGCAATACCCGCTATTCAGGACGTCTGAATGTCGACAGCTCTTATGAATGGCTTAGCGCAGGTGTCAACGCTTCATTTTCATATTCGAAGAACAACAACTTCTCGCAGGCTACCTCCGGCTCGATGTCGAACCCTATTGTAGGCGCGATCTCTTCGATGACTCCTATGGAGCCTGTCTATAATCCTGATGGCTCATATTACGGTGCCGGCTATCTCTACAACCCGCTTGCCGTCAACGATGCAAAGCTCGGCGACCTTAACGATGTGCGCAACCAGACATTCGTGGCCAACCCATGGATGAAAATCGACCTTCCGTTCGGCTTCTGGCTGAAGACTAATTTCGGTGTCAACATCATCAACCAGGATGAGTATAATTATTGGAGCGGCGTCTACAATCCTCAGGGTCTTGACTACAATGGGCTGGGACAGATGTACATCACGCGTCACAGCACGCTGACCTGGACCAACACCATCGGCTGGAACAAGACATTCAACGATATCCATACGTTCGACCTGTTGCTCGGTCAGGAGATGCAGCGCTACGACTATAAATACAACTTCTATGCGCGCACCGATTTCCCATTCTGCGACGAAGGGATGCGCGATCTGGCCACTGCAGGCAGCCCCGATGACTCGGAGTACGGCACTGCGGCATCACGTCTCGCCTCATACTTTGTGGATGCCAAGTATAATTTGATGAACCGCTACTTCTTCTCGGCTTCATTCCGTCGTGACGGCAGCTCGGTGTTCGGCGCCAACCACCGCTGGGGTAATTTCTGGTCAGTCGGCGCCAAGTGGCGTCTGTCGGAAGAGGACTGGATGCGCGATATCACCTGGATTTCAAATGCTGCCGTCCGTGCGTCTTACGGTACTGTGGGCAACCAGTCGCTTCCCTCGCTTTATGCTTCTCGCGGATACTACAAGGCTGGCTACAACTACCATGGCTTGCCGGGCATGCGTCCCGTACAGGTGGAATCGCCTGAACTGTCGTGGGAAACGAGTCGCAAATTTGACGTAGGTTTCGATTTCGGTATCTTCAACCGTGCAAATCTCACATTCGACTTCTACAACGACGACACAGCCGATGCTCTCTATGAGATGCCTCTGTCGATGACCGGCGGTATAGCCACGGCATGGCAGAATATCGGCAAAATCCGCAATACCGGTATCGAGGTAGGTCTTAACGGTGTGGTGTTCACCAACAATGATCTTACCGTCAATGCGTTTGCCAATCTTTCCTGGAACCGTAACCGTGTGGTAAGCCTCAACAACAGCAAGCCAATCACTACCACAATCCAGATCGTCGAGGAGGGTAGCCCTTATCGTGAGTTCTATATGAAAGAATTTGCCGGCGTGAATCCCGAGACGGGGCGTGCGCAGTATGTGATGGACGATGGCTCTCTGACAGAGAACTATGATGAAGCGCCCAAACGCCGTGTGGGTCAGGCCGACCCGAAGGTTTTCGGTGCGTTCGGTGTCAGCGCGACAGGGTATGGCTTTGATTTCAGCATGCAGTTCAACTACCGTGCCGGCAACAAAGTCTACAACTATGGAGCCCCCTTCACCGGATTCGGCATGAATATGATGACTCCGCTGCAGACGGTGGTAGATAATTCATGGACTCCCGAGAATACAAATGCCGCATATCCGCAGTACATCTATGGCGACCCGTACACCAGTGTGACCAACAACTACTCCTCACTCTATCTGATGGATGGCAGTTTCATCCGTCTGAGCAATATCTCGGTGGGCTACACTCTGCCTCAGAAGATAACCCGCAAGGCTCTGATGAACAAGGTACGCTTCTATGTCAACATGGACAACGTGCATACCTGGACGGCAAGCAATTTCGTGGGCTACAACCCCGAGACCTACTCCGACGGTGTGATTGCATGGCAGTATCCCGCCACATTCACATTTACGGGCGGCGTGCAGATAACGTTCTGATCTCCGTCGGAGGGAAGCGCCGGGAGGCGACAGGAGCCGATTGCGGCTCCAAATGTAAAAACAATTCAATCAGAATAATACAATGAAAATTCCATATATCAAGGCTCTTGCAGCCCTTACGCTCGGTGCCTGTCTGACAGGCTGCGGCGACAAGTTTCTGGAGACCGATATCCCTAATGGCGTGGATGACGGGATGGCTCTCAACACGGTGAAGAATATCGGTTATGCGCTCAACGGCACGTATTACGCATTTTATTACTACAGTTTTGCAGGCACTGAATCGGTGGTGTTGGGTGACCTCGGCACCGATCTCCCTTACTGGAATGCGAAAAGCCAGCATTTCAATGATATCTACCAGTATTCGGTGACTTCTACGTCAACCATACTCGGTGATATCTGGGAGTATGGCTATAAGGTGGCCGACAATGCGGCCCGGGTGATAGAGGGTGCCGACGCACTCCGTCCGTCGGTGACTGACGAGGATGAAAAGGCCGAGCTTGACCGATATGAGGCGGAAGCTTATGCGTTGCGTGCGTATTCGCAGCTTGCGCTCACAAATATATTCGCCCATCAGATCAAGGTCAACGGTTCGGATTTCTCTTCAATGCCGGGCATTGTGGTAATCGACAGGCCGGTGATGCCGTATCAGAATGTGAAGCGCTCTACGGTGGGAGAATCGTATGCCGCGGTAGTCAGCGACCTTAAGAAATCGCTTGAGTATTTCGATGCAGCAGGTCATGATGCCGGCACTATCTTCTATATTTCTCCGAAGGCCGTATACGGACTGTTGGCCCGCACTTATCTCTATATGGAGAATTATGCGGATGCTGCCGCTGCCGCCAAAAAGGCCCTTGATCTGGCAGGCATCACAGAGCTTACCTATACAGAAGAGGGCTATAAGGCACTCTATAACGGAGGCGCTTCGAATGTAGAGTCACTCTTTGCGCTCGACATAAATTCCACTCAGAACTGGAGTGCGAAATCTATTGGTACGCTTTGGAGCACTTATGGCTACAGTCCTTCTCCATGGCTGCAGTCGGTGATGGCCGACGGCGATGTGCGGCGTGCCGTATGGGGCTGGACCGACACCAGCACTCAGGATGTGCCTTACTTTAATTCCGGCAAGTTCGGCGCTTTCGGTTTAGGGGGCAATCCGGCTTATGGCACCAACTATCTGGTGAATGCACCGGAGATGTTCCTTATTCAGGCTGAGGCCGCGCTTAAGCAGCATGATGTGCCGGGCGCGCAGGACGCTCTTCTGACAGTGGCGAAACGTAATCCGGTCTATCAGTCGGCATCCGATCTTCCCGCGTCGGAAGCCGATCTGATGGAATTCCTGAAGGAGGAGCGTGCGCGTGAACTCTTTCAGGAGGGGCATCGCCTCTACGACCTGCGCCGCTGGGATGTGAAAGCAGATGTGTATGCATCGTCACCCAGCAGTGTGACATGGATGATTTCAGGTTACGACATCTCGGATCTTGTATACCCGATTCCTGATGATGAAATCAATGCCGGATACGGTGTGACTCAGAATGAAGGCTGGGCATCGACTCTGCCTAAGGTTAAATGATAAGTTTACCGGTCGCGTTTGCGGCCGGTAAATTTTTTTTGTGTCGTCAGTATGATGATGTCGGGCGGGGGAGGGGAAGGAGAGGAGAATCAGACTGTGGCAAGTGCCGCCAGAGACTCGGCTACCAGCAGGAGAGTGGCCTGAAGAAGAAGTAAGGCAGTGCGGCGAAGGTCGTCGTTGAGCTGGCTTCCGGAGTGGCGGAGGAGTCTCTTCCAGTTGCGTATAGCCGGGACAATCATGATGAGAGGGGTCACCATCCAGTGGCGCACGGTCATGGCCGGGGCACACAGGAGCAGCAGCCCCGCTACAGATCCGGCCAGATATATGCGGGCCATGGCCTTGCGGCCGAAGAGTACGACGGAGGTGTGCTTGCCCACAGCTTTGTCATCGTCCATGTCGCGGTAATTGTTGACGATAAGCACATTGGCGGCCAGAAGTCCGACGCCTGCGCCGATGGCCAGTGCAAGCGGGAGCACTGCGGCTGATGCTGTGGCGAGCCATGCGGTGAACCCCACCGGCACAAGCCCGAAGAACACTACTACTGCCACATCTCCCAGTCCGTGGTGCGACAGCGGGTATGGTCCGGCACTGTAGGCCAGCGCGAATATCGCCACAAGCACCCCTACGGCAATCAGCCACCATCCGCCCCACCATATGAGAGCGCATCCGGGGACGGCGGCAAGAAGAAGAGTGAGAAAAGTGGCCCGGCGCATTGCAGCCGGAGAGATGTCGCCTTCGGTGACACCCCGACGGAATCCGGCGCGACCCTTGCGGTCGAGTCCGGCACGGTAGTCGAAATATTCGTTGGCGAAGTTGGACGCTATCTGAGCCAGGAGGGCGAATAGCAGGCAGCATACTGCGGGAATTACATTCTGCAGGCCGTGGATGATGGCACAGGCTGTGCCGGCCAAAACACCGGCCACGCTCACAGGGAGTGTGCGTGGCCGCATTGCTTCAATCCAGGGATTCATAGACAAGTGTTTAAACGATATTAGATGAGGAGGCGGGATTTCATATGTCAGGTGACATCGATTACAGACGCAGAATGCATCAGTCGTCGGTGTCGGCTCCGTCGTCGGCGTGACGCAGCACGTCGACGAGACGTTCGGCCGTGTCGGCCACGACATCAAGCTCGAGCAATCCTTCGATAAGGTGCGCAGGCAGGCGGCTTCGACCGTATTTTAGCCCCATCAGAGCCATGGTGAGCGATGCGTTGGCATTGGCATCGCCTCCGTGGCTCACCACTTCGTAGAGGGCTTCTCCGGGATCGGTATGATGCCAAAGGGCCCAAAGTGCCACCCCCATGTTCTTACGCACATACCAGAAAGTCTCGTCGTCGTCGAGGCAGAAGTCATCGAGCGACCCGTCGTGGGCTGTCTCAAGATAAGGGAGTACGCTCTTGTCGAGTCGGGCAGCTATCCCGATGAGGTGGTCGAATCCCACTTCGCGTCGGTGCCAGAGGAGTTCGTTGGCCATTGTGGCGATAATGAGTCCGGAGGCAGTGCATCGTGAATCCCAGTGTGTGAGACGGCAATTGTCGGTCACATGCCGCTCTATATCTTTTGGCCATAGGCCGGCAAGCATGGCTCGCCCCATAGCTTCGTTGGGAGCCTCATAGAGTCCCTGGCGCTCATAGATATGGCGGCAGGCGGCATGAGGGTCATCGGTAAATCCGGGATGCCCGAGCACCAGTCGCATATGGGCGTCAAGTTCGTCGGCTTCCTGGGTGTCAAACCATTTCTTATATCGTCGGGCAAAGTGGAGATAGTCTACATCGCGGCATTCGATCATGCTTTCGGCCATCTCGAGTATTACTTGTGTGTCGGCCGTATAGTCGCCGCGGCGGTAGCGGCTGCGGTGGGCGTCGCGGATTATCCGGTCATAGTCGGTAAGTCCCTCCGGGTATCTGACCCGGGCTTCGGGACGGGTCATGAATTCGGTGCCGCGTCCTAATGCGTCGCCGATGGCATATCCTATAAGACAGCCATTGATTTTGTTGCTGAAACTCATTGAGTTGAGATTGTCGGGGCATACAGCGTGCCCCGTGGTGACTGGAGTGTGCCGACGTGCGATGCACTGACCGCCTGGTCGGGATTCTCCATGAAAAGATAGAAGATTTCGCAAATTTAACAAAAATTTTGAGATTATTTGTCGTTTCCACCGTTTTTCTTTCATGTTTTATCGTGTGTGGCCGTGTGGCGGGGTGTCGGAAGTCAGGAGCGGGACGGGGTGGTGTCGAGTGATGATGGATTAAACCAATGGCGTTGCCGGGGGTCAGTTAAAAGATTAAAATATAATAAAATGAATAAGAAGATTGTATGCGTGGCCGCTATGATGGTCATGGCGATGATGCCGCTTGCAGATGCGTGTTTGGCAAGCGCCTGGAGTCTCAAGGATGCTCTTGGCGGAGGCGGAGTGGGTGAGACTGTATCGAATCTCATTCAGGGAGTGTTTTCCAAGTCGGATCTTACTGTAGCCGACATTGCGGGCAAGTGGACATCGAATGGTTCGGCCGTAAGTTTCACGAGTGATAATTTCCTGCAGAAGGCCGGAGGTGTCGCGGCTGCGGCGGCTATCGAGACAAAGCTCAATCCATATTATGAGCAGTACGGACTCAATGGCGCGGTGATGACCATCAACACTGACGGCACGTTTACGTTCAAACTTAAGGCCGTGACGCTCAAAGGAACGGCCACTTCCAACGGCGACGGCACGTTTGAGTTCAATTTCAAGGCTTTCGGGTCGATTTCTCTTGGAAGCATGACCACCTATGTGGAGAAGTCGGGCAATCATCTCGACATCATGTTTGACGCAAGCAAGCTGAAAACTCTTATATCCGGTATCGCCAGATTCTCCGGCAATACATTGGCTTCGACCGCCGCATCGCTTCTCGACAGTTATGAGGGTATGTGTGTGGGCTTCGGTATGGACAAGACAGGCTCTTCGACATCGTCAGAGGCCACGACCGAGGGCACTGCCACACCTGACGCCTCCGATGGCCTGACGAAGGCCGCCGGTTCACTCCTCAATATCCTCAAAGGCAAGGGTGAGTAGAATAGAGTCTGAACTTGAAAGGGGGCTTAGTGTAACGTATCCGGTGGCATGTGAATCCCGGGGATTCATATGTGTCATGATAAATCAGGGAGGATGCTTCTCGAGAAGCATCCTCCCTGATTTATCAGTGGCGCTGTCTGCGCGCCGATCATATTCCGTATTGATTACTCAGCTCAGAGTCGATATGCGGGCTATGTATTTTCCGATGATGTCGAATTCGAGGTTCACCTTTGTGCCTGGCTTGATGCGGCAGAAGTTGGTGTGCTCCATTGTATAAGGGATGATAGCCACGCGGAATGAATCGGCTTCCGAGTCGCAAACGGTCAGGCTCACGCCATTGACAGTGACCGACCCTTTTTCTACGGTGACGTATCCGCGTCGTGCCAGTTCGGGCGAGAAATCGTAGCGGAATTTGAAATAAGTGCTTCCCCCGGCCTCTTCGACTTCGGTGCATACGGCGGTGCAGTCGACGTGTCCTTGTACAATATGTCCGTCGATGCGTCCGTCAATCTTCATGCTGCGCTCGAGATTGACGAGGTCGCCTTCGCGAAGTCCGCCGAGATTCGAGCGCTCCAGAGTCTCGCGGATGGCCGTGACAGTATATGTCTTGTCGGGATGGAGTTCCACAACAGTAAGGCATACGCCGTTATGTGCCACACTCTGGTCGATATGCAGTTCATCGGCGAAGTCGCATCGCAGGGTGAGGTGCAGGTTATCGCGGTCATGCCGCAGGGCCACCACAGTGGCGGCCGCTTCTACGATTCCTGAAAACATACTAAATCAAATTGTTTTTACTAAATTTTTTAAAAAGAAACGCATGTATTCCCCGGGATATTGTTATCTTTGCAAATAAGTCGGCTGCAATTCAGTGGCGACTTAGTCATTACATGCACTCCGCCCCGGCCGACCGGAGCGGGATAACCCGAGAAGACCTCTCTTTTTTTCATGGCTAGACAATTAAACATCCTGCGCAACGACCCGTGGCTCGAGCCTTATGCTCCTGCCATCGAGGGGCGCCATGAGGATGTCGTGCGCAAGCTCCGTCAGCTGACGGAGCATACCGGCGGCAGCCTTTCAGAGTTTGCTAACGCATATAAATATTTCGGTCTGCACCGCGAGCCGTCGGGGTGGGTGTTCCGAGAGTTCGCTCCCAACGCCACTTCAATCTGGCTGATCGGTGATTTCAGTGGCTGGAAGCCGGAGGAGTCCTATCGCCTCAGCCGTATCGACGGCGGAGTGTGGGAGTTGCATCTTCCGGTCGAGGCGCTGCATGACGGCGACCTCTTCAAGATGCTCGTGGAATGGCCCGGCGGTTCGGGCGAACGTATTCCGGCCTATGCCACTCGTGTGGTGCAGGATGAGCAGTCGAAGATTTTCTCAGCCCAAGTCTATGCTCCGGAGCACCCATATGAATTCAGGGTGAAGGATTTCCGCCCCGATGTGAATCCTCTGCTTATCTACGAATGCCATATCGGCATGGCACAGCAGGAGGAAAAGGTGGGAAGCTATGAGGAGTTCCGCACGAAAACCCTGCCGCGCATAGCGGCCGACGGCTACAACGCCATCCAGATCATGGCCATTCAGGAGCACCCGTATTATGGGTCGTTCGGCTATCACGTCAGCAGTTTCTATGCCGCCTCATCACGCTTCGGCACACCTGATGAACTGAGATGCCTTATCGACGATGCCCATGAACTCGGCCTGGCCGTAATCATGGATATAGTGCACTCTCATGCCGTGAAGAATGAAGTGGAGGGGCTCGGCCGACTCGACGGCAGCTACGACCTTTACTTCTACGGCGACAATCGCCGAGAGCACCCGGCATGGGATTCGCTGCTGTTTGACTACGGCAAGGATTCGGTGCTGCATTTCCTTTTGTCGAACTGCAAGTATTGGCTTGAGGAATTCCATTTCGACGGCTTCAGATTCGATGGCGTCACATCGATGTTATATTACGACCACGGTCTGGGGAAGGCATTCGGGGGCTATGGCGATTATTACGACGGCAATCAGGACACCAACGCTCTGACCTATCTCACGCTGGCCAACATTCTGATCCACGACGTCAATCCCGACGCCATCACCATCGCCGAGGAGATGAGCGGTATGCCGGGTTTGGCGGCGAAGTTTGCCGACGGCGGCATGGGCTTTGATTACCGTATGGCTATGGGTGTGCCCGACTACTGGATTAAAATGATCAAAGAGAAGCGGGATGAAGACTGGCATCCGACTTCCATATTTTGGGAACTCACCAACCGACGTGCCGATGAAAAGACTATCAGCTACTGTGAGAGCCACGACCAGGCTCTCGTGGGCGACAAGACTATCATCTTCCGTCTGATCGACAAGGAAATGTACTGGCATATGATGGTGGGCGATGACAATTATACCGTAGAGCGAGGCATGGCGCTGCATAAGATGATACGCCTCGTGACGCTGGCCTCGATCAATGGCGGTTATCTCAATTTCATGGGCAATGAGTTCGGTCATCCTGAATGGATCGACTTCCCGCGCGAGGGCAACGGATGGAGCTATAAGTATGCACGACGCCAGTGGGATCTCGTGGACCGCGAGGATCTGAAATACCGGTTTCTCAACGCGTTCGACAACGGCATGGTGGAACTTGTGTCATCCCAGTTCGGTTTCCAGGCCGAACCGATTCATAAGCTCTGGGAGAAGGACGACGACCAGGTGCTGGCCTTCATGCGCGGTGACTTGATTTTTGTGTTCAACTGGAGTCCCAACAAGTCGTTTACGGATTATGGGTTCCTGGCTCCTGCCGGCGAGTATGAGGTGGTGCTTGATTCGGATGCCGCCGAATTCGGCGGCCACGGTCTGGTGGATGCCTCGGTGCATCATTTCACTCAGCCCGATCCGCTATATTCGCCTTCAGGCAAGGGATGGCTCAAGATGTATCTCCCGGCCCGCACCGCGCAGGTGCTCCGTATGGTGCGCCAAAAACCTGCGAAGACCGCTCAAAAAAAAACTGATGTAGCCGAAGCTGCCTCGGCCGGGGAA
>DKWX01000060.1:46300-48789 GCA_002491945.1 Porphyromonadaceae bacterium UBA7141 | reverse complement strand
CGGATGCAGTGGCAATCGACCCCGAACATCCAATTCCGAGACTCTTCCTCGACCTGATTGACAATCCGGAGGATGCGCTTGCGATACTGTCGGCATATAGTGATATATCACCATTGGATCTGGATGGCAATTTTGATGTGAAAGAGAATACCAAAGCGAACCCGATAGATTACGTGATTGTCTGTCAGGAAGCCCTTGCAGACACTTATCAGAAGTTGATTGATTGGAAACGTCAGAAAGGATGGCGCTGTGTTTTGGCAACAGTGGAGGATATAGAGGAAATGTATCCCGGTATGTCACGAGAAATGCAGATTAAGAGTTATATAAAGAATCTTTATGAACAGAATGGAGTGTCCTTTGTGTTGCTTGGAGGAGACACATCGGTTATTCCTGCTGTTTGCACTTATGGTAAAGTGACTTCTAAAGATTTGTCTACGGGCAAAGAAGTGGTTGTGGCGGAAGATAAAACTATTCCTGCAGATTTATTTTATGGATGTTTTAGAGAACCGTTTGACTGGGATGCGAACGGTAATGGTATACTTGGAGAAGCTGATGATAACTGTGTATTATATCCCCAAGTCCTTGTGACCAGAGTGCCGCTCCAGCTCCCGACTCATGTAAATATCTTTATTAATAAGCTGTTGGCCTATGAGAAGAAAGGAAATGTCGTACAGAAGATGTTATGTGCCGGAAGCAAGTTGAGTTCTTATGTGTCTGATGGTGGAGAAATCAAGAGTGATGCGCATAAATTTGGCGAGGCTCTTATTTCAACTCATATCGCGAAGTATTGGAGCGGAAAGACAACCACAATGTTCGATACGCAGGATTGTGTAATCGATGGATTCAGCCTAATGGCGGAGCTGCAAAAGAATTACAGTTTTGTAGAGATAATTACTCATGGGGAAAAAGACGGTTGGTATTTTGGTACTGAGGACAATACCTTTACAAAGGGAGATGCTTACAATCTGATAAGCAGTACTGGAGGCCGGATTATCACTACAACTGCCTGCCATGTGAATGCATTTGATAAGGAATCATTCTATGTCAAGATGGACAAAAGCTTGTCGGGCTGTTTGAGTCAGGCATTTCTTGCAGGCGCGCGAAACGGAGTTGTGGCATTCGTCGGTTCATCGCGCGAAGGGTGGGGATTAGAAAAATTCACTCCGACAGATCCAGAAATGATTAATCCCTCTGTTGATTATGACGGTGGGTTCTATCGGACATTGTTTGAGGGTATAGGCAATGGAAGTACACATTTCGGTAAGCTTACAACAAGAGCTAAGAATGCATTGTATGGAATGAGGGATTATCCGACATATCGTTGGCTTCAATATAGTTGGAATCCGATGGGAGATCCTGAGATGCCGGTATTTAAGACTGTTCCCAAGGTTTTCAGCAGCGTAAAGGTGACACGCAAGAGCAATGGTAATATTGCAGTAGATACCGGTGTAGAGAACTGCGTAATCTGCATGACCGGTGAAACGAAAGGTAAATATGTGCAGACAGTATTCAGGAATGTGCAAAATGCCGAATTTACCGTATCTGAAACGAATGCTACGATTTGCATCACTAAACAGGACTACATCCCTTATCTGATTGAGGGTAATGATGCCATATCATCGGCTGTAGCTGCTTCGACTCGGGCAATGTATGGAAACATCGAGACATTTGCTTTAGAAAGAAGCGGGAACCTGACGGTGGAATGTTCAGTCTACGATGATGCTTCATCTGCCTATCTTACATTGTCGGATGTGATAGGCAACCGTGTGGCGTTGGAGCGGTTCTCAGCAGAAGAGGAGTATCCTGTCAATATGGATATATCCGGCATGAGTAAGGGAATCTATGTCCTTACACTGTATGTTGACGACATGCCGGTAGACAACCGCAGGGTGATGAAAGAGTAAAATATAACGGTATATGCAGAATCTTGATTTCTGTGTGATGTTGTTACAATACATTAGAAGTCAACTTATCGGACAGATGATTAAGATTCTGCATATACTAAAATCATTATTTTAACACTATGAAACGAATAATTTTCATTCTGGTGATGCTGGTAAGCGTGGTGTCTTGTGGATATAGCGAGCGGCTGGTGAAGACTTTTGAGTATCATTTTAAATCTGAAGATTTTCCAATTATTGATGCGGAGAATGGCAAGGTTGGAATTGGTAGTAAAGTAAAGGGTTTCGGATATTTTACAATGGCCGCATATATTCCCGAGAAGAGGATGCATATTGCTATCCCCGGTAAATTGCGTCTTGATACGATGTATTGCGAGGGAGAAAGGATATTGCTAATGGAGAACCCTCAAATTCAAGGAGTGCGCATTTTTTGTATGCATAAATGTGAAAAAATGGAAGAAGAACAAAAAACTCCGGTTCCCCAAAAAGGCCTTGCTGAAACGTATGGGAATGTTCTAAGAGACTTTGATATTGCTGATTTCGGAGTAATGGCATATGTATATGTTACTTTTGCTCCATTCCAGTATG
>DKWX01000060.1:44134-45945 GCA_002491945.1 Porphyromonadaceae bacterium UBA7141 | reverse complement strand
ATAGAAATCATGAGAAGTAATGGTCTTATGTAGTAGTATTGGTGACGAAGGAAATTCAGAGTTTGTTTTCGGTCCACAGTCTGGAGGGTCTTTGAGCCACGAGCAAACCGACTATTCGATAACTGCCCCAGTCGCGGAGCGACTGCACTATCCATTCCGTTGAGGAGAGTCACTGAGCCCTGCACCCCAACCACGACAGTATAAATAGTGCAGTCGCTCCGCGACTGTCGGACCGTTGTGGATGCATTCTCCGTAGACATCTCGTGCTATCGCCCGAGTAGTGTGCGGAAAGCACACCCCATCATCGGCCAGTTGCGGAGCGACTGCACTGCATGTTAACCGTACTGCTCAGAAGATTAGTCTGAGCAGTGCGCGGAAAGCACACCCCACATTGGCCAGTCGCAGAGCGACTGTACTATTGTCATTCCGTCACGGAGAGTCACTGTGTCCGTTACAGCCGAGTTGTGGACTCGTGTGTCTCGAGAGCCACAAGGACTGAGGATCATCAAACCGGCGGATGCTCCCCGGAGCATCCCTGCAATTCACGTGCCATACGATTGTCTGAATAGCTTAATAGTTACGTGATTAGGATATTATAGTTAAAGATTGTTAAATAATTTAACAAACTTTACGAAGTGTAAAAATATCCATATATTTGCAGAATAAAACAACTACTATTAATATGAAACGAATAATTTTCATTCTGGTGATGCTGGTTAGCGTGGTGTCTTGGGGGTACAGCGAGCGGCTGGTGAAGACTTTTGAGTATCATTTTAAACTCGAAGATTTTCCAATTATTGATACAGAGGATGGCATGGTTCGAATTGGTAGTAATGTAAAGGGTTTTGGATTTTTTTCAATGGCCGCATATATTCCCGAGAAGTGGATGTGGATTGCAATCCCCGGTAAAATGCGTCTTGATACAATGTATTGTGAGGGAGAACGGATATTGCTAATGGAGAACCCTAAAATTCAAGGAGTGGGCATTCGGGTTGGTAATATGTGTGTAGAGCAAAAAACTCCGGTTCCCAAAGAATTTCTTGTCAAGTGGTATGGTGATGTACTTAAATACTATGATGCTGATGACTCCGAGATAATGGTATATGAGCGTGTTGATTTTTCGCCATTTCAGTATGATGAGATTGATGATAATCTATACTTTTATCCTGACTGTAAATTGGTTTTTGAATTTAAAGATGCTCCTTATGTCCCGAGTAGGGGACCGGAGTACCCAATCTATGGAATTAGTCTTGATTATGTGGAGAATCCGGAGGATGCAATAGAAATAATGACGTCGCATGGCATAGAGAAGTTTTGGTGATGATAGACATTTAATATAATCTTTAATAATATGACTATGAAACGAATAATTTTCATTCTGGTTCTGCTGGTGAGCGTGGTGTCTGGGGGGTACAGCGAGCGGCTGGTGAAGACTTTTGAGTATCATTTTAAACCTGAAGATTTTCCAATTATTGATACAGAGGATGGCATGGTTGGAATTAGTAGTAATGTAAAGGGTTTCGGATTTTTTAGAATGGCCGCATATATTCCGGAAAAGTTTATGACTATTGCAATCCCCGGTAAATTGCGTCTTGATACGATGTATTGCGAGGGAGAACGGATATTGCTAATGGAGAACCCTCAAATTAAAGGAGTGGGCATTCGGGTTGGTAATAAGTGTGTGGAACAAAAATCTCCGGTTTCCAAAAAAGGCCTTGCTGAAACGTATGGGAATGTTCTAAGAAACATTGATATTGATGATTTCGGAGTAATGGCATATGTATATATTACTTTTGCTCCATTCCAGTATG
>DKWX01000060.1:0-43798 GCA_002491945.1 Porphyromonadaceae bacterium UBA7141 | reverse complement strand
ATAGAAATCATGAGAAGTAATGGTATTATGTAGTAGTATTGGTGACGGAGGCACACACACAATAGTAAATACAGTAAAAAGAGGCACGCCGGAATCGGCGTGCCTCTTTACCTATATCAAGATGAGGAAGAGACGAGGGGATTGGTCGGTATCAGAACGCCTGCTTCACCGAGCGGCTTGTGCCGTCGGAAAGCACCTCGGTGCGGATGGCGATGCTACCGGCGGCCGGAGCCGACAGGCGGCGTCCGGTCAGGTCGTGGTATACCACCTTCACCACCTGGGCGTCGTCGGCCATTATGCGGTTTACCCCGGAAGTGGATACGAATCCCGAGCGGCCGCAATTGATTACCTCGTTTGTATCGGCATTCATAAGCACCGCAATCACGCGAAGCCGGGCGTTATCCTGCATCAGAGATTCGCCTTCGATATTGATGATGTCGCTTACAGGCACTGTAATCTCATGTGTGTAAGTCTCGCACGACACGATATCAAACGGCACGGCCTCGGAATAACCTGAATATTCAGAAGCAAACACCACGACATCATTGAATACAAATCCAGGCACCGAGCTTCCGGCGTTGCAGAACTGCTCCCAGCCGATACCCTCTATGTCGGGTTCGGAATTGGCATAATAGTTGCTCTGCATCCAGTCGGGAATAGCCTCCTTGGAAGGGGCTGTCAGTCCATCTGCCACAATCATATAGCTCACGCTATAATCAATATCGGAAGAATCAAAAACGAAACGCGTAGCCGACTTAAGCACCAGTGTCTGCATCGAATCATCCTGCCAGGCCAGAGATGCGTTGATTTCAGCCGGGCAGAATCCGGCAGCCATAGCTTGCCAGTCGGCATCGATGCCCATCGGAGTGTCTGACGACGAACCGTAGTAGGGGTCAACCTCAACCTTCCGGTTAAGTGTAGCCGATGGGAGTCCGCTTACAGGATAGGGATAATAGCCGGTGATAGTCATCACATCGCCGTTGTGGAAGCTGGCAGCGATAAACTCGTCGGGGTAGCGGCGGTTCATCTCTTCCAGAGCGATGAATCCACGCGGACAGTAACCGCACCATGTGCCTGTATACTCATCGACAAGCGGACGGTTGACGGGTACGAAAGGCACCGGAATCAGGTCGGCCTCGGCCATGGCGGAAGTCAGGGCATTGGGCTGTCCGTTGACTTTTGTCAGCGTCACACGGATTGTCTGCAGTTCATCAGACTGCGGCACGTCGGCTTTGAATACAGCCGAATTTCCGGCGCCCAGACAAGCGGGAATCGGAGATGTGAATTTCACTTCACCTTCACCCGTCAGGCCCGAAGGGGAAAGCACATATGAATAACCCACACTTTCAATCTCACTATTGCCCGCATTGCTGACCGAAATCCTGACAGGAGACTGGCCACCCTTTTCGCCATAAGCCTGCGCCACACTCACACTGGCTGCGTCGGGCTTGAAATCGCCATCAAGAGTCACCGTCATATCGAGCACGGCATGCAAATCTTCTGACATCGGTATCCACTTCAGGTGTGATCGAGAAGAGTGCATGAAGAATCCGTCGGGGTCGTCGGAATTGATGCTCAACATAAGCGGATTCTCCATAGCGGGAGTGTCGACATTATCCACCGTGAAAGAGAAACCGACGTAGAATCCCCACGACGGCACCGCGCAGGGGTGCGGGAAACTTACTTTCATCATGCCGTCTTCAAATACGGCCTCTGCCTCAGCCAGATCGGTGATATTATTCTTTCGGTCATCCAGCATTAGTTCGGAGCTGACCCATCCTTTCATATCGGAAATGCCTGAGGATACATTCATCGGCATCGCGAGTCCAGTCACCTCTGTGCCTGCCAGTTTAGGGTCGCACAGGCGGATTGCCACATCATAGCGTTCCTTGAGCCCTGAACCGTAAGAATGGAGCGCGCCCCCGTCGGGATTGAATGAGAATTCGGCTACGGATGCCGAAGATGCCGTGACGGCCATAGCAGCCAATAGTGAGAGAATATATCTGTTCATATCGTTGATAGTCTTTGGATTAATAAAAGATTTGCCGGAGGAGAAATATGGCATGGACAGGGTCAGCGGGTTATTTTCGAGAACGACGTCATGCCGTCTTTATCCACAGCCTTACGGATAAAGATACCCTTGCCGGGATTGTTTACGCGTATGCCGTTGAGGTCAAAATATTCCACTTGAGCGGCTGCATGGTCCTGGATCCCCTTTACGGTGGAAGCTGCCGATGCGATTCTGGTGATATCGCTGTAGACCTTGGAGCCGTCATCTTCCACATATATGGCGCGGATTCCCCATGTGTCGACTCCGGTTGTGGTATAGTATACGGTGCGCTTGGTCCCTTCAACGTATATATCCCATCCATCGACAAAGTCGTAGGGTATGTCGGTAATTTCCTCGGTCAGATAAGTATACTGGTCGGGATAGAAAGTGAACAGATTGTCATCTACCAGCAGATTGTAATAAAGACGGGATGTGTCGAGCAGATTGCCATCGGTATCGAAAGGCTCGAGAGTGAACTCGATAAACATCATGTCGGAATAGGTGTCATCGTCAATGAGGTCTTTTGGGGCGCCGGGAGGAGTGCCGGGTGTGCGCTCCTGATGCATTATTACAGGATTCTTTATCGAAGATGCCGGTGTCCAATTGGGATTATCCTGCAGCGTATATGCAAAGACCACCGATGCCTCACCCGCTTTTAGAGATTTGGCACTCTCGTTGAAGTCAAACACTACCGGAGAGTCGCTTGGCACAAACTGATCGACATACTGCTCATAATAATCATCGTAGACAGACTCAGTCTTGGCCGGCTGGCAGTAGACGTAGTGGCCGGATGTGATGCCGAGATATGTCGACATAGGCAAGGTGCATTTGTCGCCGTCGCGGTCGAGCTTGACCCATGCGTCAGGCATATTCTTGTAGATTCCCTGCAGCCATACTTCATCCTTATCCACCGCCACATTGGTGAAATAAGCGTCACTTTCGGCAATTAGCGACCATCTTTCAGCAGAACGGGCCACATCGTCATCCGGTAGGACCGCAGTGTCGGAGAAGGGTGTCATTGAAAAATTGAAGTCGCCGTATCCAACCCATTCAGCCGGGCTGTCGCCATCCACATATCCCAGACCCAGGATTTGCGAGTTATCCTTCACTACGGACGAAATTACACCATCGGCCGAAACGGAGAAAGAGTAGACATCCTCCTGCGCAGGCATATACCAGGCGGATTCACCGTCTTGATAGAGGTCGAAAGCATGGATTGTATATAACTCCTCGTAATCATCCTCGGCATAATAGAATACAGGCTGTCCGCCGGCAACGGTGATTTTATCGCCGTCCACCTCGCATTCCATCCAGGCATCGAGCCTCAGGCCGGAGATAAGATTGTTGATGTAGTGGCGTCCGTCGGGAGTCGTGACCATTTCGACGCATGCTCCGGCATCCGCGCTGACGAAGACATTGCCAAAGAATACGAAAAAACCCTGCGACGAGCGGTTGTAGAATTCAGAAGTCCCTTCGGGCCGGTCGAAGATTATGTCGGCTGAAGATAGTTTTTTTGCCGGAGCAGCCTTGGCATTTTTCGCCGGAGCGGAAGTATGCCGATTCACAAGGTCGTCAACGGGGAAGCACTTTACCGCACCAGAAGTGCTGCATGGTGCAGGCCGCGAGGCGTCGTGATTCTTCAGACGCAGAGAGTGTGTGTCGCTGACGGCTGCAGAAGCCGTAATGGCCATAAGCGAAGCGGCCATCATGATGTAGAATTTACTCATAAGCATATATAGTTTATGATTTTACGGCAACGTGTCAATCTGGGATTGACTCGTGACCAATACTTACATAGCTATTGATTGTGTCTGTTTGTATATGTCGGCGTATCGGAAACTATGCAAAATCAAAAGTGATTTTTGTAGAATGCGCGCTGTATATACAATAATATCCGATGTTATGGAGAGATGACATATGGCCGGATTTTGATGCGGTCTTTATAATATAACGTTAATAAACTCAAAATTGTTGCGCAAAAGTCAAAATATTTTTTAATTTTATCTTTAAATGATTAATTTATAGTGTAAATGGTGGCGTGTTTTTTTTGATAGACTGGTGTATGACGGTTATGATTGTAAATGGGGGATATGTGTGTCATAACGTAAATTGCGGCGGGGAGGCGATGTGTATTTGTCATTTCTATTTCTGAAGAGTCTGTCGAAGGCGCCGGCATTCGGATCGGCCTGCAGATATGGCAAAGCCCCGGCGCCAGATAGGGCCGGGGCTTTGCCATATTCGAAGAATAACAGATGCATGAGGTCAGGGCAGGCGGGTCAGGTCGGTGCGCAAACCTTCGCGGTTGAGTATCACGTTGGGAAATTCCTCCATGGCCTGACGCCGGAATTCCTCCTCGTTGTCGTAGCGGGAGGAATAATGCCCGGTCAGCAGCCAGCGGGCGCCGCAACGGCGTGCCATCTCTCCGGCCTGGCGGGCTGTGGTGTGGTAATTGCGGCGCGCCATGTCGAGTTCTGAATCGAGATAGGTAGTCTCATGAAAGAGAAGGTCGACCGGACCGATTCGATCTGCAAGTTCCGGCAGATGTATCGTGTCCGAGATATGTGCGTAAGAGAGCGAAGGGGTGGCCGGAGATGTAAGTCGTTCGTTGGGCACTACCGTACCGTCGGGTCTGACGAAATCCATCCCCCCCTTCACATTATTGAACTGGCTTGTCGGCACACCATGGAAATCGCACATTTCCCTGTTCAGATGGCGCTGGCGCGGCTTCTCCTCGAATACGAATCCTACAGCCGGCACACGGTGACACAGCGGTAGGGTGCGCACGGTAAGCGCCTTGTTTTCAAACGCCACTTCCTCCCGTTTCGGGTCGAGGATATTGAAGCGGATGTCGTAAGGGAGGTTGCGTCCGAAATAATTGAAGATATCCTTCAGTATTGATGCGCCGTCGGCAAAGGTGTGTATCGTCAGTTCGCCACCGGTGTCCTGTAGCCCCAGAGTGCTTATGAGTCCCGGCAGCCCGAGCACATGGTCGCCGTGCATATGCGTCAGGAAGATATGTCCAAGGCGACTGATTTTAAGGTGTTGCTGCAGCAGCGCCTTCTGAGCGCCCTCGCCGCAGTCTACCATAAACAGATTGTTGCGGAACTCCACCACCGTAGCCGATGGATTATGGCGCGTCGTAGGACGTGCCGATCCGCATCCGAGAGTATGTATGGTGAAATCCGCCATCACATCTGCATATAATCCTTGGCCAGACCGCCGGCGGCAGTCTCTTTGTACAGCGACGGGAGGTCGTGTCCTGTTTCCTTCATCACTTTCACCAGTTTGTCGAACGATACCCTGTGGCTTCCATCCGTAAAGCTGGCGTAGATATTTGCGTCGAGGGCTCGTGCCGCAGCATAGGCGTTGCGCTCTATGCAGGGAATCTGCACCAGACCGCACACAGGGTCGCACGTCATTCCCAAATGGTGTTCCAGTCCCATCTCGGCGGCATATTCTATCTGTGCGGGGGATCCGCCGAAGAGCTGGCTTGCGGCGGCGGCCGCCATTGCGCAGGCTACGCCTACCTCACCCTGGCACCCTACATCGGCTCCTGAGATAGAGGCATTGTGCTTCACCACATTGCCGAACAGGCCTGCCGTGGCAAGAGCGTGGAGCATCTGGATTTCCGGGAACTGTCGGCTCTTCCATATATGATAGAGCACGCCGGGCACCACGCCGCAGCTGCCGCACGTGGGCGCCGTCACGATAGTGCCCCCCGAGGCATTCTCTTCGCTCACGGCCAGCGCATAGGCGAACACACGGCCGCGCGACTGGAGATTGTCGCGATAGCCGCCGGCCTTGACATAATACGAATTGGCCTTGCGCTGCAGATTCAGCGGCCCCGGCAGGCGTCCCTCATGCTTCAGACCTCGCTCCACGGCCGCCTTCATGGCCTCCCACACTTCATGCAGGTAAATCCATATCCCCGGGCCTTCGCACTGCTCTACATATTCCCAGTAGGAATGCCCGGTGCGTTCGCAATACTGCATTATCTCTGTCAGCGAGTCAAGATTGTAGATTTCAGGCGATCCGGCCAGTGGCTTCCCTTCCTCCTCGATGGCTCCGCCTCCGACACTGTAGAAAGTCATCTCATCGGTGGGGAATCCCATAGCGTCGAGCGAGCGGAAAGTCATGGCATTCGGATGATAGGGGAGAAACACATCTGGTTTCCATACGATATTGACAGGCATCTCCGTCTTTGAGAGCACATCAATGATGGCGGCGTCGGTCATATGTCCCTTGCCTGTGGCAGCCAGCGAACCGTAGAGCACCACCTCATACCCCTCGGCATTGTGGTGGCTCGAAAGGAATATCTCGGCGGCATGCCGCGGACCCATCGTGTGCGACGACGACGGCCCGGTGCCTATTCTATAGATTTCACGGATTGATTTCATGTTGATGATGCATTAAAACATACAAAATTAATAATTCCCTCCGATAAAACAGAGTGTAGAGACTGAAATCTTCACATCTTGCCCCATCTATTGGAAGCCTATTGGGAGTAATCAACACCAAGATATTGCAGCATAGCCACAAAAACGCTAAATTTGCAATTTATTTTGTTTACGACCTGATGCTTCGTTATCTTTATATTCTTATCATAAGCCTTATCCCGGCGTTATGGACATTCCTGTCGGCATCGGCCGCCTCTGCTGTGGCGGGAGATTCATCCGTGTCCGGCAATGTCGATTCTTATGTCGCAGCAGAAGCCGACTCGGTGTATTATCTGCTTGATGAACTTGATGTGGTGGCCGTGAAGCACGGCACTGCCTTCCGTCAGCTCCCGGTATCGGGAACAATGGTGGGACGGGCCGATGTCGAGCGCCTCGGCATGACTGACGTCAAGGGACTGTCGTCGGTGGTGCCGAATTTCCATATCCCCGACTACGGATCGCGCATCACTTCCACGATTTACGTGCGCGGCATAGGGGCGCGGATGGACCAGCCGGCCGTCGGACTCACCGTCGACAACGTAGGCTTCCTGAATAAAGATGCCTATGATTTCGACATCACCGATATCTCTTATATGGAGATGCTGCGCGGCCCTCAGAGTTCTCTGTTCGGCCGCAACACCATGACGGGACTCGTAAATATCCGCACACTCTCTCCGATGGAATATCAGGGATGGCGCGGTCTGACTGAAATCGGGCCACGCCAGCTGTTCCGGTTCAATCTCGGGTGGTATCACAGGTTTTCCGACAGCTTCGGCTTCTCGGCCTCCGGAGGATTCTATCGCCGTGACGGAGAATTCCGCAACTCATACAACGGTTACACCGTCGACAAGGAATTGAGCGGCAGCCTGCGTCTCAAACAGGTGTGGTATCCCTCGTCTTCACTGCATCTCACCAATACCCTCGCGCAGTCGATACTGCGTCAGGGGGGATATCCTTACGAAAATGTGGCCTCCGGAAAAATCAGCTACAACGACACCTGCTTCTATCGGCGATACCTGCTTTCGGACGCCCTCACGCTTACGGCCCATATCGGCGATCTGCGCCTCGTGTCGGTCAGCACCGTGCAGCATATCGACGACAATATGACGCTCGATCAGGATTTCCTCCCCCAGTCATATTTCACTCTTACACAGAAAAAGCGTGAGACTGCATTTACAGAAGACGTGATGCTGCGCGGTTCAGCTCTCGACGGCCGCTACGGCTGGCTGACCGGCGTCTACGGCTTTTACCGGCATCAGCGCATGGAGGCTCCGGTGACATTTAAGGATTACGGCATAACCAGACTCATCGAACTCCACCGCAATCAGGCCAACCCCTATTTCCCCATCAGGTGGGATGAACGCCAGTTCCCCCTCGACTCCCGCTTCACACTGCCCTCCGGGGGCGCCGCCATCTATCACGAATCACAGTATGAACACGGCAATTGGAAATTCTCGGCGGGGGTGCGTCTTGACTACGAGCGGGTGGCTCTCGATTACCACAGCTGGTGCAATACCTCCTATACAATCTACAACAATCCGGGCGGGTGTCTGCCGATGCCCGCCGATGCCACGCCATATCACAATATCACCGTCGACCTTGACGAGAGCGGACGCCTCACATCCCATTACCTGATGTTTCTGCCTAAAGTGAGCGTGATGTGGAATATCGACCGCCTTCCGGCCAGCAATATCTATCTGACAGTAGGTAAGGGTTACAAGGCCGGGGGATACAACACGCAGATGTTCTCCGATGTGCTTCAGCAGCAGCTGATGCGCTTCATGGGGCTTGCCGGACAATACGATGTCGAGGATATCGTCAGTTATCGTCCCGAGAAAAGCTGGAACTATGAGGCCGGCACACATCTCAATCTTTTAGAGTCGGCCTTGAGCCTTGATGTGTCGGCATTCTATATCGACTGCCGCGACCAGCAACTCACCGTGTTCCCCGACGGACAGACCACCGGCCGCATGATGACCAATGCAGGGCGCACCCGAAGCCTCGGCATCGAACTGAGCGCCTTCTACAACATACTGCCCGAGCTAAGCGTCATGGCCACCTATGGTTTTACCGATGCCCGCTTTGTCGACTTCAATGACGGGCAGCAGGACTATGCCGGCAAGCGTCTGCCGTATGCCCCGTCCAACACGCTGTTTGCCGAGGTATCATATATGATGAACGTATCGAAGAAATTCAAAGAGCATTATTTCGCGGCTCATCTCAACTTCTCCGGCACCGGCGACATCTACTGGAACGAGGCCAACACACTGCGTCAGAAATTCTACGGCCTCTTGGGAATCACGTTCGGCTATAACACTCCGCGTTGGAGCGTGGAGCTATGGGGCAAGAACCTCACCTGCACAAAATACCACACCTTCTACTTCCTCTCGATGGGGAATGAATTCCGTCAGCGGGGGCATGGTCTTGACTACGGCATCACCATACGGGCCAATTTCTGACCACACTTTGCGGCTCTGTGTATCCCGTGGCGCAATGGCGGGTGCAACCCGCAGACATGATTATGGCCGTATGCCGCATTCTGTTACTGTCCAAATGAAATAGGATTAGCATGCCAAGATTAAATATGAATCCACAATAGTGGCAGACGGTCACATAGACAGGGTATAAAATCATAAAATTCCCCGCATAATTTGGAAAATAGCGCTTTGTGTAGTAACTTTGACCTCGCAAACCTGAGGACGCGTGGCCTGAAAATCGCACATGGCGACGGTCCTCGTGGCCGGATGTTCTTCGGAATGTATTATAATAATAAAAAAATAGTCAAGAGAATTATGAATATGAATAAAATTTGTATGTTTGCAGCAATACCGTTGCTTGGTATTGCTACCGCAAGTTGTGGAGTCGAAGAGGGTGAGAACACAGGTTCCTGGGGCACAAAAGTGCTTCAGCTCGTCATACCCGATGATGCGACGCAGCAAGTGATATTTCAGAAAGATCACTTATATCAGGTGTCGATAAATTACAACACCAGCTCACTCACGATACATTCCAACGACATAGAGGCCGGAGGGGTCAAAGGAGATTTCCGCACAGATGTCATACCCTACGTCTATGGCTACAATGGCGTCAGCGAATCATATTTCTTTTCCAGCAAAAATGGGGGGATGCTCGGTCAGTCGGCGCCCATAAGCGATATCTCGGGATATATGATAACCTACCGTCCGACATGGATTAACAATGGAATGAACACTATCAGTTCGCTTGTGATGAGCTATGATGTCCCTGGGGCGAGAGTCGTGACAATGCAGCCTGAACCCCGCTTCTTCGGGCCGACAGTGACCTACTACCCCACAGCGTCCGGGACCGACGAGAGCTCAACAACCGAAGATGCCAGCTACGGCATAGTCTTTGCCGACGACATGAAGCACGCTACGGTCACGATCTACTCCGTGCGTTTCGCTCCCAATGCTCCGAAGTTGGAATCCGTAGTGCTTAAAGACCTCGATGTCACACTGGGTCAGCACGGCTACACCATCAGCGGAGCCGACATCGTGCCCCTTGTACCCGAAGGGGGCACCTCCGGCACAATGGTGGAATACCGCAACTTCCCCTTCAAGAGCTTTGAATTTAAATCGGCCGGCAAATATCTCACCGAGGCCGAATGCAAATACGAGGTCGCCGCTACGATAGGAGAGCGTCAGATGCTTTTCCGGGCCACATTCAGCGGAAAATCTTCGGATTATGTAGTGTTTGGCACTGACGATTCGAATGATTAAACTGGATTAAATTCGTTGCACACGTCCGATTCTATCGGATGTTGCGGGGGATAGGCGGGGAAAAGTATTGCAATTTTGATTTGGTCGGTTTAAGTAATTTTAATATCTTTGCGGAATGGTTGGGGGCAATACGCCTCCGGCTTGGTAAGAGATAAAGTAACTGTTTAATAACTAATAGATTATATGAGTTTATTGTTGGAGATAGGCAATGGCGCTCTTGCAGTGACGGCCGTGCTGACCGGTATACTGCTGGTAGTGGCGGCCACAGTGATAGCCAAGCTTATTTCGCCGAAGTCGTATTCGGTGAAGAAGTCGGAGACATTCGAGTGCGGTATACCGACCCGCGGACAGTCAATGATTCAGTTCAAATCCGGCTATTACATCTTTGCGATTCTCTTCTTGATTTTCGATGTTGAGACAGTATTCCTGTATCCGTGGGCAGTCGTGGCACGTTCGCTTGGCGCCACTTCGCTTCTCTGTATCGGCATCTTTATGGTAATACTTGTATTAGGTCTGGCCTATGCCTGGAAGAAAGGAGTGTTGAGATGGCAGTGAATATCAAGTCGATGAAGCATGAGGACTTCAAGGACAATGAATATATCGACAAGCTTGTAGAGGAACTGAATGCCAGCGGGGCCAACGTTGTGGTAGGTAATCTCGACAAACTCATCAACTGGGGTATCTCCAACTCGCTGTGGCCGCTTTGCTTCGGCACGAGCTGCTGTGCTATTGAATTCATGAGTCTTGGTGCCGCCCGCTACGATATGGCCCGTTTCGGATTTGAGGTGGCCCGCAACTCTCCCCGTCAGGCAGACTATATCATGGTGCAGGGTACGATTGTGCATCGCATGGCCCCCGCCATGCGCCGTCTTTACGAGCAGCTTGCAGAGCCTAAATATGTGATAGCCTGCGGCGGTTGCGCCGTTTCCGGCGGACCGTTCAAAAATAGCTATTGCGTGGTGCCGGGAGTCGACCAGATTCTTCCTGTCGACGTCTATATCCCCGGATGTCCTCCGCGACCGGAGGCCTTCTTCTACGGCCTGATGCAGCTGCAGCGCAAGATTAAGCTGCAGAAATTCTTCGGCGGCGTCAACCGCAAGGAAAAACGCGAGGAATTCTTTGCCGCCCATCCCGAGCAGCGCGGCCAGCTCAGCTGATGCAATGCTCCTCAATAATAACACATACATTATAGTATAGATTCTTACCGACTTTATCATACATATGAGCGATATAAAGGAAATACTCAGCGGCATCTGCCCGGAAATAGAATTTACGGAAGGTGGCGAGAGTCTGCAGGTGAGCGTGCCGGCTCAGAAATGGCACGATTTCGCCCGGCAGCTTCATGATGATCCCCGCCTCGGTTTCGATGTGCTCACCGCCGTGGTGGGCATGGACTGGAAAGAGAGCGTCGGAGTGATGTATTATCTCACCAGCACCTCACGCGGATGGGACATCCTGGAGGTAAAGGTAGTGGCCGACGACGTGAAAGCCCCCTATATCCACACCGTATCCGACATCTGGCACGTCGCCGGTTTCCAGGAGCGGGAGGTCTACGATTTCTTCGGCATCCGCTTTATAAATCACCCCGACATGCGCCGCATGTTCCTGCGCAACGACTGGGTGGGGCACCCCCTGCGCAAGGACTATGACGCCGACCCGAAACTCAATCCGATCCGCCTTGACGATGAGGTCAACGAGGACGACACCTGCTCGTATGTAGAGGATGAGAAGGGTAAAATCAAGAAAGTCCCCGGCAAGGTATTCGCGGAGAATGACTATGTGGTCAATTTCGGCCCGCAGCATCCGTCAACTCACGGCGTGATGCGTATGCGTGCCAGTGTGGATGGCGAGACTATCACCAAGGTCGACATGATGTCGGGATATATCCACCGCGGTATCGAGAAACTTTGCGAAGGTCTGACTTATCCCCAGATACTCCACTTCACTGACCGAATGGACTATATGTCGGCCCATCAGAACCGTCACTGTCTCTGCGCATGCATCGAGAAGGCTCTTGGCCTTGAGGTGCCGCGTCGCGCCCAGGTGATACGTGTGATGATGGACGAGCTGATGCGTATCTCTTCGCATCTGCTGGCATTCGGGTGTACGGCGATGGACCTCGGCGGCACCACGGCCTTCTTCTACGGATTCCGCGAGCGCGAACAGGTGCTCGACATATTCGAGAAGACATGCGGCGCTCGTATGTCGATGAACTATAACGTGATAGGAGGCGTGATAGCCGATCTGCACCCTGACTTTGTGAAGGATGTGAAGGCTCTGCTTGCCATCATGCCGGAGCGTCTGAAGGAATATCACAAACTCTTCACCGGCAACATCATCGCTCAGAACCGTCTGAAAGGCGTGGGAATGCTTTCCAAAGAGGATGCCATCAACTATGCCATCACCGGCCCCAGCGGACGAGGCTCCAACTGGAGCTGCGACTGCCGCAAAGTGCACCCGTATGCCGTATATTCGGAGCTGAAATTCGATGAAGTGCTTGAGACGGGCTGCGACTCCTTCGCACGCTACATGGTGCGTATGCGTGAAATCGAGACAAGCTGCCAGATACTGGAACAGCTCGTCGATAATATCCCTGCCGGAGATATCCGCGCCCTCAACGTGCCCAAGATAATCAAGCTCCCCGCAGGGCACTGGTATCAGCAGGTAGAGGCATCGCGCGGCACATTCGGAGTCTACATCGAGTCCGACGGTCAGAAAAATCCCTACCGTGTGCATTTCCAGAGTCCCTGTTTCAATCTGATTGGAGTGATGGACCTCTGCTGTCAGGGCCACATGATAGCCGACCTTATCACAATCGGCGCGGCGCTTGACTTCGTGATACCCGATATCGACCGCTAAATCGAACTAACCGCAACAACAACAACAACGAAATATCTTATCAACCCATGTTTGATTTTGGAAAATGGACCACAGCCTTCAATGACTTTCTGCTCGGCCTGATGCCGGAGTGGGGCGCGTTGCTGATAGAGTGCGTGCTGATAGCCGTGGCCGTGCTGGGAGCCTATACCGTACTGGCACTTTTCTATATTATCTACGAACGTAAGCTCTGCGCATGGTTCCAGTGCCGTCTTGGCCCGATGCGTGTGGGTAAATGGGGTCTGCTCCAGGTGTTTGCCGATATGTTCAAAATCCTTGTCAAGGAGATTATCAGCATCAAGGGCACCGACAAGTTCCTCTTCCGCCTGGCCCCCTTCATCGTGATTACATCTTCGGTGGTGATGCTGGCTTGTCTGCCCTGGGGCAATGGGCTGCAGATCATCAATTTCAATATCGGCATATTCTTTATGCTGGCGGTTTCGTCGGTGGGTGTGCTGGGTATTCTTCTGGCCGGCTGGTCGTCCAATAACAAATACACTCTGATCGGCGCGATGCGAAGCGGCGCGCAGATGGTGAGTTATGAGATTTCACTCGGCCTTGCCCTCATGACTATTGTAGTGTTCTCGGGGACGATGAATATCTCGGAGCTTGTATGGGGGCAGGAGTCGGCATGGTTTATTTTCCAAGGCCATATCCCGGCCATTATCGCCTTTCTGATTTACATTGTGGCCGCGACAGCGGAGACCAACCGTGGTCCGTTCGACCTTCCAGAGGCCGAGCATGAGCTTGTGGCCGGTTATCATACAGAGTATTCGGGCATCACGTTCGGCTTCTACTATCTGGCTGAGTATCTGAATCTCTTCATCGTCTCCGGCATAGCCACCCTGATGTTCCTCGGCGGCTGGATGCCATTGCACGTGCCGGGCTGGGATGCGTTCAACAATGTGATGGACTATATCCCGTCGGTCGTATGGTTCCTGGGTAAGTCATTCTTCATCTCGTTTGTCATCATATGGTTTAAATGGACGTTTCCGCGAGTTCGTATCGACCAGCTGTTGGCATTCGAATGGAAATACCTCATGCCACTCGCACTGGCCAACCTCGTGCTCATGGCAGTGTTTGTGGCCTTTGGATGGCATTTCTAAACAACCAATAAATCAAGCAAATTAGTAAACTTACATTCATAAAGTATTATGAGCGCCAATTATGGTAAAGTGACTCAAGTCATCGGTCCGGTGATCGACGTGTCGTTTGAGGGAGGAAAAGAGAATATTCCCCCCATCTACGCGGCTCTCAAGGTGGAGCGCGAGGATGGTGAGGAGCTGATTCTCGAAGTTGAGCAGCACATCGGTGAGGACACCGTGCGTTGCGTGGCTATGGAGAGCACCGATGGTGTGCGCCGTGGTGTCAAAGTGCTCGACCTGGGGCGCCCGATAGCGGTGCCGACAGGCGATCAGATCAAGGGGCGTCTGCTAAATGTGATAGGAGAGGCCATCGACGAGCTTGCTCCTGTCGACCGCGAGAACCTTCGCCCCATCCACCAGCCCGCTCCCGCATTCGATGAGCTTGCGCTCTCGACCGAGGTGCTGACCACCGGTATCAAGGTAATCGACCTGCTCGAACCCTATTCGAAGGGTGGCAAGATCGGGCTGTTCGGTGGTGCAGGTGTCGGCAAGACAGTACTTATCATGGAGCTTATCAATAATATCGCGAAGGGGCACGATGGCTATTCGGTATTCACCGGTGTAGGCGAGCGCACCCGCGAAGGCAATGACCTGCTGCGCGAGATGATTGAGAGCGGCGTAATCAAATACGGTGCGAAATTCCAGGAGGGTATGGAAAAAGGGGAATGGAACATCAAGGATGTGGATATGGCCGAAGTGGCCAAATCGCAGTCAACTCTGGTGTTCGGTCAGATGAATGAGCCCCCGGGTGCGCGTCTGCGTGTGGCGCTGTCAGGTCTGACGGTGGCCGAGCAGTTCCGCGACGGAGCCGGCGGCGGCAAGGACGTGTTACTCTTTATCGACAATATCTTCCGTTTCACTCAGGCTGGTTCCGAGGTGTCGGCTCTTCTTGGCCGTATGCCGTCGGCTGTAGGTTATCAGCCCACACTGGCATCCGAGATGGGTGCGCTGCAGGAGCGTATCACTTCTACCAAGAGCGGCTCGATCACATCCGTACAGGCAATCTACGTGCCTGCCGACGACCTGACCGACCCGGCACCTGCCACAACGTTCAACTTCCTTGACGCCACAACGGTGCTGAGCCGTAAGATTGCCGAGCTTGGCATATATCCGGCTGTCGACCCGCTCGACTCCACCTCGCGAATCCTCGACCCCAACATCATCGGCGAGGAGCATTATAATGTGGCCCAGCAGGTGAAGCAGCTGCTTCAGAAATATCAGGATCTTCAGGATATCATAGCCATTCTTGGTGTCGACGAGCTTTCTGACGACGACAAACTCGTCGTGGCCCGCGCGCGCCGCGCCCAGCGTTATCTATCGCAGCCGTTCCATGTGGCAGAGCAGTTCACCGGTGTGCCGGGAGTCATGGTGCCTCTTGCAGAGACAATCCGCGGCTTTAAGATGATTCTTAGCGGCGAGATGGATGAATATCCCGAACAGGCCTTCCTCAATGTCGGCACAATCGACGAGGCTATAGCCAAGGGCAAGAAGATGCTTGCCGAAGTGAAATAATTACAATCCCAAAAATCCGCACGATGACACTCGAACTCATCTCATCACATGAAATCCTTTTCAAAGGGGAGGCTGAATCAGTCACTCTCCCCGGCGCGCTGGGTAGCTTCACAGTATTGAAGAACCATGCGCCGCTGATATCCGTGCTTCAGGCCGGCGACGTGAAATACCGCACTCCGGAGGGAGCCGAGAAAAAGGTGGCCATCAAGGGAGGTCTGGTCGATGTCGACAATAATGTGGTGGCAGTGTGTGTATATTAAATTCCGAGAAGCAATGAAGCGCATATTGACAATACTGTCCCTTCTGCTGGTGCTGCTTTTCAGCTCTGCGGCGGCCTATGCGGCCCCCGCCCATGAGGATGAAAAGGAGAGTCTTGACGTGAAGGAAGTGATTTTCCACCACCTTGGCGACGGATACGGCTGGGAGGTGCCTTTCAGCCATGTCTACCGTATACCGCTCCCCGTGATTGTACGGGCGCAGGACGGTCAGTGGTTCTGTTTCTCTTCGTCGAGACTGTCGATGGTCACTGTGACTGAAGACGTGACTACCGGCAAGAAGCATGAAGAGCTTACCCCGGTGGTGCATAAAGTGGAGCGCGGCGGCAGAAACTATTATTTCTACATTCCGCATCTCACACAGCACAAGACCAAGGTGGTGCAGCTCATCCCGGAGCAGACTGCCGATGCCGATGCCGATGCTGCGATTGCCGGATCTCATCCGCATGAGGTGGCTGATGCCTCCACGATTGATGTCAATGGGAAGGAATTTGAGATCTACCGTCCGTTTGATATATCAATCACCAAGAATGTGCTTGCCCTTTTCATAGCGGCTATACTGGTGACTGTCATAGTGATGAGCGTTGTGCGCTATTATTCGCGCAACGGCATGAAGGCGCCCCGCAAGGGGATGGGCTTCATGGAGATGCTCATTGACTTCATCTATACCGGCGTGATTAAGAGCTCACTGGGGGAGAAGGCACCTAAATTCGCGCCGTATCTACTCACATGTTTCTTCTTCATCCTGACAATGAATCTGCTCGGCCTCATCGTGATATTCCCCGGTGGAGCCAATCTGACAGGCAACATCGCCATCACGCTTGTGCTTGCCGTGGCCACATTTGTGGTGACCAATGTGCTTGGCACGAAGCATTACTGGAAAGAGATATTCTGGCCTGATGTGCCTCTGTTCCTGAAGTGTCCGCTGCCGATCATGCAGATGATCGAGGTGTTTGGCATCTTCACAAAGCCGGCCGCGCTCTGCGTGCGTCTTTTCGCCAACATGATGGGCGGCCATATGATTGTGATAACGCTGACGCTTCTGATATTCATCTTTGCGGCCTTCGGCGCTGCGGCTCTCGGTACTTCGGTAGTCGTATCGGTGCTTTTCTCGATATTCATGCTTCTGCTTGATGTGCTGGTGAGCTTTATCCAGGCTTACGTGTTCACCCTTCTGTCGGCCCTTTTCATTTCAGCCGGTCAGGAGAGCGGCCATCATCACAAGGATGGCGAGGGGCATGACATCGAGCCGTCGATAGAGGCGTGAAGCTCAGCCGGAGAGTGTGGGGGAGAGAAAGTCGCTCCGCCGACTGATGGACACGGGGCTCCGGCACGGCAGATTGTCATTGCCCGGAAGTGATGGCAATGAGAGAATAGCCGGAAGCAAAAAAAAGAAAAAATTTAAATATCAATAACATTTAATCTACTCTAAAATTATGTTATCAATGGTTTTGGCTGCAGTACAGCCACTCGCAGCATTTGGCGCAGCATTTGGCGCAGGTATCGCCGCTATCGCAGCAGGTATCGGCATCGGTAAAATCGGTAGCTCGGCCATGGAGGCTATCGCCCGTCAGCCCGAGGCCGCCGGCGACATCCGTTCGAGCATGATTGTAATCGCGGCCCTTATCGAGGGTGTGGCACTCTTCGCAGTGATCGTATCGGCACTTGCACTCTTCATCCAGTAAAAATCGAGTATGGAATTATTCACGCCCGATTTTGGCTTGGTGTTCTGGATGTTCATCGCCTTTGCCGTACTCTTTTTGGTTCTTGCCAAGTGGGGATGGCCGGTGATACTGAAGAATATGGACCGACGTGCCGACACAATCGACAAGGGGGTGGAATACGCGCAGCAGGCCAAGCAGCAGCTTGACAATGCACGTGAGGAAGCCCGGAAGTACATGGAGGAGGCACAGGCCCGGCAGGCTGAAATGTTGCGTGATGTGGCTAAGATGCGCACCCAGATGATAGAGGAGGCAAAACGCCAGGCCTCGGAGGAGTCGCAGAAAATGATTGAGGCCGCCAAGGTGTCGATCGAACAGTCACGCAAGGAAGCCGAACTTCAGTTCAGAAACGAAGTAAGCAAGTTCTCGATTGAGATTGCCGAGAAGATGGTGCGCACGCAGATGAAAGACAATGCTGCGCAGGTAAAGCTTGTCGACAAGCTCCTTGATGAGATAGAGAAAAACTAACAAACCCCGGACTAAAAGAGAGAAAACACAAGATGGACAATGGTCTGATACCCCGCCGTTATGCCAAGGCGCTCTATAAGTTTGCCCTTGAGCATGGCTCCACGCAGGCGGTCTATGACGAGATGAAGGAGGTGATCAGTGCCTTCGAGGGCAATCCGATGTTGCAGAAGACTCTGGCCAATCCCTTCGTGAGCAATGCCGACAAGGCCTCGCTGCTGAGGGCTGCAGCCGGAGCGAAGGTGGAGAACGACTATCTTGGCTTCATCCGAATGCTTCTCGAAATGCACCGCGAAGAGTTCATGCATCTCATCGCGTTGTCTTACCGGGATCTCTATCGTAAGGAGCGCAGGATATCGCAGGTGCGCATAGTCACCGCCGCTCCGTTACCAGAGGCGGAGATGGCCAAGCTGCGTGCGATGGTCGCCAACGCATTCCCGGACTCCAGTCTCGAATACGCCGAGAGCGTCAACCCCGATTTGATCGGTGGTTTCGTAATCGACGTCGACGATGCCCGGATGGACGCATCGATCAGCAATGAGATCGAACAGTTACGACTAACTCTTATAACGAAATAAGGAGATGCTTAACCCAAGCGAAATATCTGATATATTGAAACAGCAACTCGACGACGTCAATTCGAAGGTGAAGTTCGAGGAGGTGGGCACCGTGCTCAATGTCGGCGACGGTGTGGCTCACGTCTACGGCCTGGAGAATGTGAAGTCCAACGAGCTTGTAGAGTTCGAAAACGGTGCCACCGGTGTGGCTCTCAACCTTGAGGAGAGCAATGTCGGCGTGGTGCTTCTTGACAAAGTTAATTCCGTGTCCGAGAATATGTCGGTACGCCGCACGGGTGAAATCGCATCTATCCCCATCGGGGAGGGATTGCTGGGCCGTGTCATCAACATTCTCGGCGAACCGATTGACGGCAAAGGACCCATCGAAGGCGACCGCATACGTCTGCCGCTCGAGCGCAAGGCTCCGGGTGTGATTTTCCGCCAGCCGGTCAATCAGCCGCTGCAGACAGGTCTGAAGGCTGTCGACTCGATGATTCCGATCGGTCGCGGGCAGCGTGAGCTTATCATCGGCGACCGCCAGATCGGTAAGACTGCCATTGCCATCGACACCATCATCAACCAGCGCGAGAATTATCTGGCCGGCAAGCCTGTGTATTGCATTTATGTGGCTATTGGCCAGAAGGCAAGTTCGATTGCCTCGATTGTGCATACGCTTGAGAAATATGGCGCGATGGAATACACGGTGGTAGTGGCCGCCTCAGCCTCCGATTCCGCTTCGATGCGTTATTTCGCTCCGTTTGCGGGTGTGGCCATCGGCGAGTTCTTCCGTGACTCAGGTCGAGATGCGCTCATTGTCTATGACGACCTTTCGAAGCAGGCTGTGGCCTACCGTGAGGTGTCGCTCGTGCTCAAGCGTCCTTCAGGGCGTGAGGCTTATCCGGGCGATATCTTCTATCTTCACTCGCGTCTGCTCGAACGCGCCGCACGCATCATCACCGACCCGGAAATCGCCTCTCAGATGAACGACCTGCCCGAAGTGATGAAGCCTCTCGTCAAGGGTGGCGGCTCACTGACGGCACTCCCCATCATCGAGACTCAGGCGGGCGACGTGTCGGCCTACATCCCGACCAATGTGATTTCCATCACCGACGGCCAGATATTCCTTGAGACCTCTCTCTTCAATCAGGGTATACGTCCGGCCATCAATGTGGGTATCTCCGTGTCGCGTGTGGGTGGCAACGCCCAGATCAAGCCGATGAAGAAAGTGGCCGGCACGCTGAAAATCGCCCAGGCACAGTTCCGCGAGCTTGAATCGTTCACAAAATTCGGTGGCGACATCGACCCTGTGACAGCCAAGGTAATCGACACGGGGCGCAAGAACCAGCAGCTTCTCATCCAGCCCCAGTATTCACCCTGGCCTGTAGAGAATCAGGTGGCAGTGATTTACTGCGGTGTCAACGGACTCATGGAAGATGTGCCGGTGGAGAGCGTCAAAGAGTTTGAGCAGCAGTTTGTGGAGCTGGTCAAAGCCAAGTATCAGAAGGAAGTGCTCGATGCCATCAAGGGTGGCCAGCTCACTCCTGAAGTAGAACAGAAGATTCGCGAATGCGCAGCCGAGGTATCGGCCCGCTTCCGCAAGGCCGGCAAATAAGCTGTCTCCATCCGGAGAGGCGCCCCGCAGGGTGCCGGCAGATACAGATAAGATAACGCCGGCCGGCCGCACAAGGCCGGTCGGCGCATCCCAACCAACAACGACACATACACAAAAGAACCAACTGACGAAATGGCAACCCTCAGGGAATTAAAAACGAGAATCGGCTCCGTGGCCTCGAGTGAGAAAATCACCGGCGCCATGAAGATGATTTCATCCGCAAAAGTCCACAAGAACGAGCGTGCATTGCGTGAGCTTCTCCCCTTCAAGAATCAGATTCGCCGCATCATGGGGCATATCCTTTCAGCCGGAGTGGAGTTCTCGTCGCCGCTTATTGTGGAGAGAGAGGTGAAGAGAGTCGGCGTAGTGGTGTTCGGCAGCGACGACGGACTCTGCGGCGCCTATAATCTCAACATCTTCAAGCATCTCCTCTCCGAAATGGGGGAGCTGCGCCGCCAATATGGCGAAAATGTCGAAATCAAGGTGTATCCCGTAGGGCGCAAGATTGCCCATGCCTGCCGGAAGATGGCGTCGCAGCATCTGATGGAGGTAGAGGAACTGGACGGCATCGACTCCAAGATGGAAGGTGAGAGGGTGGATGAATTCACTCATCGGCTGCGCGAGGATTTCACAGCCGGGCGGCTTGATATGGTGGAAGTGGTATATATGCAGTTTCATTCCATCAGCCGCCAGCGTCTGGCAATCGACCGTCTCTTCCCGGTGCGGGCCGACATGCTGCTTGCCGGTGGTGGCACCGACGGTGGCGCCGTGTCGGAGCAGCTGTATATCTTCGAGCCTGACGCCAACGAGATATTCAATGCCGTTCTGCCGATGTTCGTGCTCAGCACGATGCAGGAGATCACCATTGAGAACCGTGCCTCCGAGCAGGCCGCACGCGTAATGGCGATGCAGAGTGCCAACGACAATGCCCGCAAGCTGCAGGAGTCGCTGCAGCTTGAATTCAACAAACTTCGTCAGCAGTCAATCACCACCGAACTCCTCGACATACTCGGAGGCCAGGTGGAGAGATAAAACAACGTTTATGAGTAGTATTAAGGAATATTTTTCAGGTGTAGGAAAAGGATTGAAAAGTCTGGTGACGGGTATGGCCGTCACAGGGCGGGAGCTTGTGACACCCAAAGTGACGGAACAGTATCCGGAGAACCGCGACACGCTCCGCATATCCGACCGCTTCCGTGCCGAGCTGACTCTGAAATATGACGCCGAGGGGCGTCACAAGTGCATTGCCTGCGGCATATGCCAGATGAACTGTCCTAACGGCACAATCAAGCTCACCACTAAAATGGTCGACCTGCCCGATGGCAAGAAGAAGCGCAAACTCGACAAATACATGTACGACCTGGGCAGCTGCACGTTCTGTATGCTCTGCGTCACCACATGTCCGCAGGATGCGCTCGAATTTTCCAACGACTTCGAACAGGCCGTATTCACACGCGATAAACTGGTGAAGCAGCTCAACTATCGTCCCGAACCGAAAGACGACACCCCCGCGCCGGCTCCGAAGCCGGCTATGGATCCTGAGCAACTCGCCCGCATCAAGGCCGAGGCACTTGCCAAAGCAGCAAAGATCAAGGCCGAGAAGGAGGCCGCAGCCAAGGCAGCGGCAGCCGCGCAGAGCGGAGACTCCCCGGCTGCTCCGGCCGCTCCCGAAAGTGAAAACAAGTAAATATGCTAATATAACATCATGGTAGGAAACATAATTCTTTATTTCGTGGTGGCACTCGTCATGGTGATTTTTTCATTTATGGCAGTGAAGACAACGAAGATACTTCGCGCTGCGACGTATCTTCTGTTTGTGCTTCTGGGTTCCGCCGTTTTCTATTTCCAGCTGGGCTATCAGTTCCTCGGCGCCGTGCAGGTGGCCGTGTACGCCGGCGGCATCATGGTGCTGTTTGTGTTTGCCATACTGCTTACCAACCGTCCCAACGACGATGAGCATCCGCTGCGCTCACACCGCCGCGTGCTCGGCATGCTTGCCTCTGTGGCCGGCGCCGTGCTGCTCCTCTGGTCGCTCTTCACCATGCCTATGGTGGAAGGGGAGGGGGTACGCTCCCTCAGCGACGCGCTGGCCGCAGGCCCCGACATCACGATGAAGATGATCGGCCAGGCATTCACCGGCACCGAAAAGTATCAGTATCTGCTCCCGTTCGAGGCTGTCAGCGTCCTGCTGCTGGCCTGCATCATCGGCGGCGTGACAGTGGCCCGCAAGCGCTGATTGTGAAACCCATATCAATACAACAACATCAAAATGGATCTGAATCTTCTTTGGTATCTTGTGCCCAGCGTCGTGATGTTCTGCTGCGGCGTGTATGGGTTTGTCACCCGTAAGAATATGATTGCGATTCTCGTCTCGCTCGAGCTTATACTGAACTCGGCCGACCTGAACTTTGCGATTTTCAACCGCTTCCTTTTCCCCGGTTCGATGGAGGGTATGGTGTTCACTCTCTTCGCCATCGCGATTGCCGCTGCCGAGACAGCTGTGGCCATTGCCATCATTATCAATATCTACCGCGCTATAGGAAGCACAGAGGTAAATGAAACGAATTCAATGAAACACTGACACTATGGGCATTACATTACCTATCCTGATTCTTGCGCTGCCCCTGTTCATGTTCCTGCTGCTCGGTATCGGCGGCGTGAAGATGAGCCGTAAGACGGCAGGCGTGTTAGGCATTCTGGGCATGGGCACCACCATGACGCTTGCCTATATTGTGGCTTTTACATATTTCTTCAGCGGCGATGCCGCCTTCATCAGCGCCGAGGGTGTGCGCCAGCAGTTGCAGGTGTTTGATGTGACTTGGCTTGCATTCACCCCGAAGCTGGTCGTGAAACTCGGTTTCCTGCTTGATCCAATAGCTGCCATGATGCTTGTGGTGATCACCACAATCTCATTCATGGTGCATCTCTATAGCTGGGGCTATATGGAGCATGAGGGGGGATTCCAGCGTTATTATGCGTTCCTCAACCTCTTCTCCTTCTCGATGCTGGGGCTGGTAGTCGCCACCAACATTTTCCAGATGTATATCTTCTGGGAGCTCGTGGGTGTGTCGTCGTTCCTGCTAATCGGGTTCTTCTACCGTCTTCCCTCTGCGGTGTCGGCTTCGAAGAAGGCGTTTATCGTCACCCGATTCGCCGACCTTGGCTTCCTGCTCGGTATTCTGACGCTCTCTTATTTCACAGAGACATTCAACTTCATCGATATGACTTCCAACCCGATGAACGTGCTCGCCGAGACAGGCGGCGCCACATTCCTCGGCTGCTCCGTGCTGACATGGGCCATGGTGCTCATCTTCACCGGCGGTATGGGTAAGTCGGCGATGCTTCCGCTCCACATCTGGCTTCCCGATGCAATGGAAGGTCCGACACCGGTGTCGGCCCTTATCCATGCGGCCACAATGGTTGTGGCCGGTGTCTATCTGGTGGCCCGTATGTTCCCGGTCTACTGTGTGGTCGATGCGGCGATGAATTTCATTACCGTCGTAGGTGCCATCACAGCCTTCTATGCTGCAGTAGTGGCCTGCACGCAGATTGACATCAAGCGCGTGCTCGCATTCTCCACCATTTCGCAGATTGCGTTCATGATGGTGTCTCTCGGCGTGGCCCGCACCTATGCAATGCCTGATGTGCATTACAGCGGTCTGGGCTACATGGCCAGCATGTTCCATCTCTTTACCCACGCCATGTTCAAGGCGCTCCTGTTCCTTGGAGCCGGCGCGCTGATACATGCCGTCCACTCCAACGACTACACCAAGATGGGTGGACTGCGCAAGTATATGCCCGTCACTCACTGGACATTCCTGATCGGCTGTCTCGCCATTGCCGGTATCCCTCCCTTCTCAGGGTTCTTCTCGAAAGACGAGATGCTGGCGGCAATGTTTGGCAATAGCTGGCTTTGGGGCGCATGGATGACGATGGTGGCCGGTCTGACAGCATTCTACATGTTCCGCCTCTACTACCTTATCTTCTGGTGGGAGGAAAACCCCGAATACAAGCACCACCGTCCGCACGATGCTCCGTGGCAGATGTCTCTCCCGCTGATTCTTCTCGCTGCAGTGAGCGTAGTGGCCGGCTTCATACCCTTCGGAGGACTCGTAACCTGGGACGGCAAGCCTTATCATATCCATCTTGAGGTTCCTGTGGCTATTACTTCAATCATAGTGGCACTTGCCGCTATCGGGCTGGCCACTGTGATGTATCGCAAGAAGAATCCGCTCCCCACGAAATTCCGCAATGCGATGCCCGGTCTGTGGCGTGCTGCCCATCACCGTTTCTATTGGGATGAGATTTATCTTTTCATCACCCACAAGATCATATTCGGAATCATCTGCAACGCCATCGCATGGTTTGACCGTCATGTGATCGACGCCACGATGGATGCCTTCGCCAAGGTGACACAGAAGGTGAGCTTCTCAATCCGCGGATTCCAGAGCGGCAATGTGCAGAGCTATGTGCTCTGGTACTTCTTCGGCGCACTGGCACTTGCGGCAATCACATGGATCTGTCTTCTCTAACCCGGCAATTTCAAACTAACAGCAGTAACAACTTACGATTATGTTCGGAAATATATTAATCTGGTTCGTAATTATACCGGTCCTGATGATGGCCGGGCTGGGACTCTGCCGCAATAGCGGCATGAAGGCCATCCGCGCCGTCATGGTGGTGGGAAGCACGGCCCTGCTGGCACTTGCCATCTGGCTTTGTGTCGACTTCCTGTCACTCCGCGCCGCAGGGAATGATGCCGAAATGCTCTATACCGGGAGCTGGATGTGGTACTCACCCCTCAATATCCATCTCGCAGTGGGAGTCGATGGCATATCGGTGCTGATGCTGATGCTTTCAGCCATCATCGTCTTCGCCGGCACATTCGCCTCCTGGAAAATCTCGCCTCTGCCGAAGAATTTCTTCCTCTGGTTCGCTCTTCTGAGCACCGGAGTGTTCGGCTTCTTCATCTCAATCGACATGTTCACGATGTTCATGTTCTATGAGGTGGCCCTGATTCCGATGTATCTTCTTATAGGAGTCTGGGGCACAGGGCGCAAGGAGTATTCAGCCATGAAGCTCACCCTTATGCTAATGGGTGGCTCGGCCTTCCTGATGCTCGGCCTTCTCGGCATATACTGGCACTCCGCACCCGCCGGCGGCGAACTCACATGGAACATCCTTGAGATTGCCCGCAACAACGCCGTCGATCCGTCCTGGCAGGGTATGCTCTTCATCTTCACATTCGTGGGCTTCGGTGTGCTCGGAGCCATGTTCCCCTTCCACACATGGAGTCCTGATGGTCACGCTTGCGCGCCGACCGCCGTATCTATGCTCCATGCCGGTGTGCTCATGAAACTCGGTGGCTACGGTTGCTTCCGCATAGCCATCTATCTTCTTCCTCAGGCAGCCAATGAACTGGCCTGGATATTTATCATCCTTACGGGTATCAGCGTGGTGTACGGTGCTTTCTCGGCCTGTGTGCAGACCGACCTCAAGTATATCAACGCATATTCATCGGTGTCGCACTGCGGCATGGTGCTCTTCGCCCTGCTGATGCTTAACCAGACAGCCATGACGGGTGCCATCATGCAGATGCTTTCACATGGTCTGATGACGGCTCTGTTCTTCGCCCTGATCGGTATGATCTATGGCCGCACCCACACGCGTGACATCCGCCAGATGGGTGGCCTGATGCAGATCATGCCCTATCTCGGAGTATGCTACATGATTGCCGGCTTCGCCTCGCTCGGTCTGCCGGGTCTTTCCGGTTTCGTGGCCGAGATGACCATCTTCGTCGGCGCCTGGGAGAATGGCGACTTCTTCCACCGCGCATTCGTGGTGGCTGCCACATGCTCGATTGTGATTACGGCCGTCTATATCCTCCGTGTGGTTGGCAAACTGCTGCTTGGCCCCGTACACGACGACCATCACCGTCAGCTCACCGATGCCGGATGGTTCGAGCGCTTCTCGACCGTCACGCTGATTGTGAGCATCGCCGGCATCGGCTGCTTCCCCAACTGGATCAGCGAGACAATCCAGCAGAGTTTTCAGCCGATTGTGGCCGCCATTCAGAATGCCCTCTAATCAAATACATTCGATCTAAACTTATAATCAACACATGGACTATTCTCAATTTGGGGCAATGTTGCCCGAACTGATAATTCTGGGAATCTTCCTGCTGGTGTTCCTGGCCGATACTTTCTCGGCTGACGGCAGCAGCAAGAAATTTCTGACTCCCTTCGCGGCCGTGCTCTTCCTGCTCGGCACCGTGGCCATCTGGGTAGTGCCCTCCTGCGGGGAGGCGGTGTTTGGAGGAATGTATTTCGATGATGCGGCCGGCAGAGCGATGAAGTGCATCCTCAACTGCGGTGTGTTCATCTGTATGCTTCAGGCAGCGAAGTGGGTAGAGTCTGATGAGATGAAGATGCGCAAGGGTGAATTCTTCGAGCTTCTGCTCGTCACCCTGTTTGGCATGTATCTGATGATTTCCGCCCGCCACTTCCTTCTCTTCATCATCGGGCTGGAGTCTGCTTCACTCCCGATTGCGGCGCTTGTGGCCTTCAACAAGAACCGCTACGAGAGTCATGAGGCAGCCGTGAAATATATCCTCACAGCAGTATTCTCATCCGGCATCCTGCTTACGGGCCTGAGCTTCGTATACGCCTTCAGCGGCGGTTCGCTCTACTTCAGCGACATCGCGGCCCAGATCACCACAGGCGAGATGAGCGGCCTGCTGCTCTGCGCCCTCGCATTCGTGCTGGCCGGCATCGGTTTCAAGCTTTCGCTCGTGCCGTTCCACCTGTGGACAGCCGACGTCTACCAGGGTGCTCCCACATCGGTGACCGCCTACCTCTCGGTAGTGTCCAAGGGTGCTGCGGCATTCGCCTTCTTCATCATCTTCGTCCAGGTATTCGGCCAGGTCTACAGCGCCGCTTGGGAGTGGATGATGTATGCAGTGATCATCGCCACCATCACCGTGGGCAACCTCTTCGCCATGCGTCAGAAGAACATGAAGCGCTTCATGGCCTTCTCTTCTGTATCGCAGGCCGGCTACATCATGCTCGGTTCGATGGCCGCCAACCAGCTGGGTCTGGCATCGATGATGTTCTACATCTTCGTCTACGTGGTCAGCAACCTCGGCGCCTTCGCCGTAATCACCAGCATCGAGAACCGCACCGGACTCGTATCGATGGACGACTACAAGGGTCTGCACAAGAGCAATCCCTACATGGCCGTAGCCATGACGCTTGCCATGTTCTCACTTGCAGGTATCCCGCCGTTTGCCGGCTTCTTCTCGAAGATACTCATCTTCACCTCAGTGACCGGCAGCAACTCCATGGCGCTTTACATGCTCGTGCTCATCGCGCTTATCAATACCATCATCTCCCTCTACTACTATCTGCTCGTGGTCAAGGCAATGTGGATTTCGGCCGACGAACCGAAGATCGCACCATTCCGCAGTGGGACATGCGAGCGCCTGTCGCTCGGGATTTGTGTGCTGGGAATAGTGTTTATGGGTCTGGTAAGCTGTGTTTACCAATACTGCGTAAGCTCGGTCGGTGAATCCTTCTTCCTGGCGCTCAACTGATGCCTACATACTAAAATTTCCTGATACAGATGAAGGCCGCCATGCGCTGAAGCATGGCGGCCTTCTGAATTGAATTAACGTAATAATATTTCATTCTGCTTATGAGCGCATGGCTGACGGTGCTGCTCCTTGTAGTGGCCAACGTATTTATGACCTTCGCCTGGTACGGGCATCTGAAGCTCCAGCAGGCCAACATAATCACATCCAATACTCCGCTTATCGTAGTGATACTTATCTCATGGGGGATAGCCTTGATAGAGTATACGTGTCAGGTGCCTGCCAACAGGTTCGGTTTTGCCGGCAACGGTGGGCATTTCACACTCATGCAGCTAAAAGTGATGCAGGAGGCTATCACTTTGGTAGTGTTCACTGTCTTCACAGTGGTTTTCTTCCGTCAGGAGACACTCCACTGGAATCACTTCGCCGCATTCGTATGCCTTATTCTCGCCGTCTACTTCGTCTTCATGAAATAGGGTGGGAGTGATTAGCTGAAATTCGGATAATCTTCCGAATGACCCTTCCGCACTTGCTTCTTGACATTGAAGGAACTATCCGGATGTCAAGCGATTAAAATTTTTACACTCCCGGTAATCACAGAACTATTGTAATCCGTAGACGTAAGTAGTTTAGATTATCACGGATAACGTCGATACGATACACATCACCCTGCAGCCCGCATGAGTATAGAATTTTCAAGCCCCCTTCCCACGGATTTGGAGGGAAGGGGGCTGAAGTATAAGGGGATGTTTATAATCAAGTGTCCGGAAACCCGTGTCGGTCAGGATTTGGCGGGACGTCCTCTCTTGGCCTTCGGTTTGGCCTTGGAAGATGATTCCGGTCTATCCTCGATTTCGACGGGGGCATTGACAGAGTCGTCGGCTGTCAGGATATTCTGACGCAGCGTCTTCACCTCCTTATTGAGCGCTTCGATCTCACCCTCCTGGTTGCGGATGGTGAGAAGGAGCGAATTCAGTTCCTCGTTGCCGATCTCCTCCGGATACTGCTCCTCCACACGCACCGTGAAATCGGCCAGCACATTCATATAATTCGTAAAGGCCGCAAACGGCGAATCATAGGGAGAAAAAGCCCCGGCTGCATTCTTTCCGGTAGCCATATAGTAGAAATGGTCGGAACTCTGGAGATACTCCCAGTCGAGCTTCAGACGGCGGTCGGTGCAGAGATTCACGCGTTCACCCACGGCATAGAGCTTGGCAAGCGCTTCGCGCTGCAGGTCATTACCCTTCCATGCCGACACATCGCGGGCCTCATCCACATCCGAGATAGGATAGGGGATGGAGAGGGCATCTATCGATTTCAGACGGCGCGAAGCCTCCGAGGGAGTAGCAAACTGCACACCCTTCTCGCGGGCAAAGCGAGGGAGAGCCTTCAGGAAATCAAAGATACCTGTCGAGGCGGGGAGAAATGTGCCGAATGTATCCATCGACAGGTAGAGATTGACAATCTGTTCTTCCTCGGGCAGCGAAGCAATCCAATCTACATACTTGTCGGCCGTGAGCGGGTACTCATCCCATTCGGGGTTGTTGAAATTGTCGGAGATATCGTGGCTCAGCTTGCTGTTGGTGAGGAAAAGCTTGAGATCGGGGGCTGCTGCCGAGCTATAGACATAGTTGGGCGACTTCCAGCCGAGGATATGCTTAGTCCCTTCGGTAAGGCATGTTTTGAAATCCATAGCCTTTATGAGCGTGGAGATATCATCGTCATATATAAGTTCGGTATTGGCGAATACCTTCGGCCGCACACCGAACAGACGTTGCAGCAGCGAATCGTGCATCTTCACCTCACGCATGAACTCCTCCGGATCCTCGAGCGAGGCGAGCGAATGGGAATAGGTGCCGCTGAGGAACTCCACGCACTTAGTATCGGCCAGCTTCTTAAGCAGGTCGATGAATTCAGGCACATAGAGCTGCAGCTGCTCGATGGCCGTGCCCGAGATGGCGATGGCGCACTTAAACGCCCCTTCCGATGCCTGAATCATTTCAAGCAGCGTATTGGCCATCGGGATATAGCTTTGTTCGGCCAGACGGTTGATGATTTCATCATTGGCGAAATCATCGTAGTAATAATGGTCGTTGCCGATGTCGAAGAAACGGTAACGTTTCAGGCGGAACGGCTGGTGTATCTTGAAGTAAAAGCAGACAGATTTCATAGCTTTTCTAAATTTTTTGCTGGTGTAAAAATTAAATCAGAAGAGGAGGGAGGAAGGAGGAATTAGGAGGGAGGAAGGAGGTAGGAGTAGAGCCTAATGCATAATTCATGCCACCCAAGCCCCAAAGCCAAAGCCCAAAGCTAAAGCCGTACCTCGTAGTCCTGCGCCCGAGCTTCAGCGAAGGGGAAGCCCCTCAGCCTCACGCCTAAAGCCTAAGACCTCGACCCAATCACCTTACGGTAAATATCGATTACCTCGGCACCGGCCTTCTCCCATGTGATGTTGTGAATCTCTTCTATGCCGCGGTCGCGCAGAGTGGTGTAGAGCGCACGATTAGTCACGATGGAATGCATTGCATCCGCCATAGCGTCGATATCCCAGTAGTCGGTCTTGATTACATTGTCGAGGATTTCGGCGCATCCGCTTTGTTTGGAAATAATCGATGGCACCCCCATCTCCATGGCCTCAAGAGGCGAGATGCCGAAAGGTTCCGACACGGATGGCATCACATACACATCCGAAGCGCGCAGCATTTCATACACCTGGTCGCCCTTCAGGAATCCGGTGAAATGGAAACGGTCGGCAATGCCTCGCTTGGCCACGAGGCGAATCATGGCATCCATCATATCGCCCGAACCGGCCATGACGAAACGCACATTCTTCGTCTTACTCAGCACCTTGGCCGCAGCCTCCACGAAATACTCCGGACCCTTCTGCATCGTGATACGCCCGAGGAAAGTGATCACCTTATCCTTATTCTCCGGTTTGGGGAGATTCAGCAGATGGTCGCTCAGCGGGATCACCGCGTTATGCACCGTAGTGACCTTATCGGGCGAAATGCCGTACTTATCGATTACCGTGCGGCGCGTCAGTTCGGAGACCGTGATGATATGGTCGGCATTCTCCATGCCGTCTTTCTCAATGGCGAACACTGTAGGATTTACGTTGCCCCGAGAGCGGTCGAAATCGGTGGCATGGACATGAATCACGAGGGGCTTGCCTGTGATATTCTTGGCGTGTATGCCGGCCGGATAGGTGAGCCAGTCGTGAGAATGGATTACGTCACACTCCACCGTTCGGGCTATCACGCCGGCCACGATAGAGTAATTATTGATTTCCTCCAGCAGATTGTCGGGGTATCGGCCCGAGAAGTCAATGCACCCGAGGTCGTTGAGATGGAGGTAATTGAAATCGGCATAGATATGGTCGCGCAGGTCGAAATAGAGCTGAGAGTCCATGAACCGTCCGAGGCGCGACTGCACATAATCGTAGTTCACATCGCGCCAGGCCACCGGAGTGTTGCAGGCCCCGATGATATTGGCGAAACCGCGCTCCTCGTCGCCCCAGGGTCTGGGGATTACAAAAGTAATCTCCATGTCGCCGTTATTGTGCATACCTTTGGTCAGACCGTAGGATGCGGTGCCCAGGCCACCTAAGATATGGGGAGGGAACTCCCAACCGAACATTAGAGCTTTCATACGGGGTCTTGGTCAGAATTTTGTAGTTTGTTGAGTTCTTTTACATTCTTGAGGGTGCGGAGTATCTCACCCACATTCTTAGAAGTTGAGATAGCGCCGCGACCGGTGTACGGGGGGTTGCCGTCATACATTTCCGAAAGCGAGCCTATGCATCCTTCCGACATTTCGTCTTCATAACCGATGAGCATCCGCTCGATGAATCCGAGTCCCGACAGACCGAATACCTTGAAATAAGCATCTGCATAGAATCCGAAAAGCCAGGGGCGGGCCGGTCCCTGATGCACAGCGCGTTCGCGCTGCTCCGGATTGCCGACATATACCGGGCTGTAGGCATAGCTCTTAGGGCTGAGCGAACGTATGCCCTTCGGGGTCAGGAGTTCGCGGGTGGCGAGGTCGAGTACCCTGCGGCGCTGACGGCGGTCGAGCGGCGAATATTCCAGCCCGATGGCAATCACCATGTTGGGGCGCACCTCGAGGTCGGTGTAGCTGCCGTTGACGTAATCGTAGAGATAGCCGTAGTCGTTGAGGAATGTGGCGAGGAACGCGTCCTTTACCGAGTCGGCAAGCCGTGACAGAGAGTCGGCATAAGCCGCATTCTCCGGGTCGTTCTCAAAGAGCGAGGCCACGAAGCGGAGAGCGTTGTACCATAAAGCGTTGAACTCCACCAACAGCCCTGTGCGCTGGATTATGGGGTGTCCATCGATGGCGGCGCACATCCAGCTGACCGGATGGTTGCGCCCGTCGGTAGAGAGCAGCCCCCCGGGAGTGGGGCGCAGGTTGCGGATGCGGTTTGCGCGGATATCATCGATGATGTGGCGCAGAGCTTCGCCGTATAGGCGGCGGCAAGCCTCGGCGCCGGCATGCCGGCGATATTGCTGTATTGCCCATATTGCCCATAGCGGAGCATCCGGGATATCGATATCGCGGATCACAAGGTCGACAGTTCCCTCTTCGGCATATCGGCGCAGAGCAGCGAGAAAAGTGTGCATGATGGCCTCGAAATCATCCTTATGGTCAATGGCGAGTGTGCAGCCCGGAAGAGCGATCAGCTCATCGCGGCACCTCACATTGTACCATGGATATCCCGCCATGATATACATCCCTCCGGCCTGTGTGCGCAGGTAGCACTGCTTGGCTGAATTCTTCAGACAATTGTAGAAGCTCGTGCGGCAGGTGCGCCCCACAAGTTCCTGCTCATATGTGGTCTCGAATTTCTGCGGGTCGGTGGGGAAAGTCGATGCCGAGAAAATAATCGATTCCCCCTTCCTGATCGGAAGTTCGAAATATCCGGGCACCCAGAGGTCTTCACGGTAGGGGAGGCCGCGGTCGCGGTCCTTGTAGTAGATGATATCCTTATACCAATGGCCGTCGTCGACCCAGTCGGCCTTCTTGTTGAACTGCATGTACAGCTCCGGATAACCTTCGTAGAGACATGTGGCTATGCCGTTGTCGATATGGCGGATGGTCTTGTTGATCGACTGGTTCTCGATACACAGATCATTTGCGTTGCGGAATGCCAGGAAGGGGCGGAAACGCAGAGTCGTCGGAGAGTGGGCTTCCAGAAGTGTATACTTGATGAGGATACGGTTTTCATGCGAGATGAATACCTTCTCCTTGTGGAGCACCACGCCACCTACGCGAAAAGTCATCGACGGGACTTTCTCACAGTCGAACTCGCGTATATATTTATGGCCGTTAGGGCTGAATACGTCGCCCTCATACTGATGAAGCCCGAGATTGAACGGGGCTCCATGCTGTATTACCGTCTCATCGAGCGAAGAGAGCAGTACGTGGGCCTTGTCGTCCATCTCCGGGATGGGAATCACAAGCAGACCATGCTGCTTGCGGGTGTTGCATCCCACGACGGAAGTGCAATGATAGGCCCCCGATTTGTTGGTGCGGAGCATCTCCTTCGGCAGAGACTGCTCCAGATTAATCATTAGGTTTTTGTCAAATTTCAGATAACTCATATTATGTTGAGATCCGTTGGTGAGGCATGTCTCCACATCGGCAGAATGGTATTGACGCTATGGCGGCAGGCCGGTTATACAAGGTAAAAAAAGGATTCCTTCAGGGCGTCGATTCGCTTGAGACGCGGGCCAGAGAAATGTGCTCGGACAGAAGAAAATAATGCCTTGAGGGGATTAAGAAACTGTCTGAATTTAACACGAATTTGATGTATTCGAGTGTAATTAAAAATCCTTTTCATCCTTCCGAAGTGTATTTCCGGTGAATTCCATCAAGCCACACCGGGTGCATGGCCCCCGTGCTTACGGCTTGATTAGTGGAAATCATTCGAAAAAACTCCCCCCGGTGAATGAAAGTTAAATTCAAACACTCCCTAAGGGTTTACAAAAGTAATGATTTCTGAGAAATTTTTTGTAAAGAAACAAAGAAATATTTCAGTTGATGTCATAAATTTGATATGTTGTGCAACATTTATTATATTCATTTTGCGTTTCAGAGCGCAAGCCGTGCGAAATTATGGGTGTATGCGAATTAGCGGGATGTCCCGTGACGTGTATCCGGGTCATCGAGCGGCTGTCGCAGCCGGGTGGGTGCAGCCTCGCCGCCGGCGGGAGTGTCTGCGCATTCTGTGGGAGTATAGTCCGGAGTATCGTGCTGATTCTGTATACTCTGCCCTTCGGCTGATCCGGCAGTGTCGGTCGAGGTGATTTCCGTATCCTTGTCGGGGTTTGCGATGGTCACCTTAAACTCGGCCAGCGTAGATGCAATCTCATCGGGCGAGGGGAGCACCACATCAATCACCCGCAGAGAGTCGGCGAGATGCCATGCCTTGTCGTTGAGGTCGTCGACGGTATCCACAATGCGGGGGTAGAGATGGTTGAACCGAGGGATAAAATCACTGTCGCCCTGAGCATCGATTTTGCGAAAAAGCTCGCCTACCGACAGTTTGTCGGCCTCGATGGCCGGAGTGAACCCCTGAGAGTCGTTCTGAAGAGCCACGAAATAGATTAGTCCGGCATTATGGAGCGTATATGTGAATTCACCCACCATGCGGATCGGTATGTCGTAGAGCGAAGAGAGCGCGTTGCGGTCGAGCGGAGTCTGATGGCGGTGAAAACGCTGGAAGATTGCAGCCGTAATTACGAGCAGCACCTTTCGCTTATAATCAGGTGATACGGTGGAGACATCGCCGAGGAAATTGAAGGCAAAGATATTCTGCAGCGAATACGAGAGCACACATCCGAAGAGCAGAATCAGCCACGACAGCTGCATCCATATGAGAAGCAACGGCAGGAATGCAAACGACCCGTAGATAGCATTATACTTAGACACGTAAATCTGCCCGTTGACGAAGAGAAGCTGCATGATCTGGAATCCGACGGCGCAAATCGCACCCGCCACGGCAGCATATCTGAACTGCACCTTCGTGTTCGGGATAAGGAAATAAGAGAGAGTGAAGGCAAACCATGCCAGTATCAGAGGTGACAGCTCGAGAGCCACATTGAGCACGGGGGTGAATATGCGCAGCGCGATATTATTCTGCACCATAGTCGACATAAAAATCGACATGCCGGAAGAACATGCCATAAGCACCGGCACAAGGAGGCAAATTGCTATGTAATCGGTGATTTTCTGATAGAGCGTGCGGTCTTTTTTGATATCCCAGATGCTGTTGAATGCCTCCTCGATAGTCGACAGCAGCGATATGAGAGTCCATAGCAGCACTACGACACCGATGCCGACGAAGATGCCGTTGTTGGCCTCCTTTAGATAAGAGTCGACAAAACTCATGGCCGTCTCCAGAACCTTATGCTGGGCGGGGAAATACTGATAGAGCGAGTCGGATATGGAGTCCTGGAATCCGAATCCGCGGCCGATGGCCAGCAGCAGAGCGATTGCGGGCACAAGGGCGAGTACAGATGAATACGTCAGTGCGGCCGACTTCATCTGTAGGCTGCGGTCGAGAAAAGAGCGCACCGATAGATTGACCGTCTTGACGATGCGCACGAAGAGCGTATTGCGCGGTTCGCGCCATACGCCTACGGTGCAGTACTTATAGAAATTGATGCCGTTGCTGACGGCGCGTTTGAAGAATGCGGAAATAGCCATGAGAATCGTGATTGAAGAGTGGAAACTGAGGATTGGCGCCCCCTGCTCCCTTGTCGTATCAGGGGGGGATGACTGAGATACAGAGACTTGAGATGTCTCCGGCGTCATGCCGCTGTCGGGGAGGCATTGCGAAGATTGACGGATTAAAAAAGACTCCGCAGGCGCGCCGCCGTGCCATTGATCGGCAAGGGGAGCCTGCGGAGTCGGAAGATAGCAGAGGCGCTATAAGCCGGGTTATGTAGGGAAGTGTAATCTGCGTCGGAGATTCTGAAGCGGACGAGAATCCGCACACATTCATCCGGCAGACCTGTCAGCTGCCCTGACGGTCATTTATCTGAGTCACCGCGTTTGCACGCGTACTTTAGCGGCCTACCCCCCGGCAATGGACGAGCCATCCTTGACTGCCGGTATACTTGGCCTTGCAACGCATAGGATGTGCGGCCCCGTATGTCGCCATACGGGCGGTGGGCTCTTACCCCGCCTTTTCACCCTTGCCTGCGCCGTCTCCTGCGCCTCAGCGGCGCTAAGTCGGGAGGGCGGTTGTTTTCTGTCACATTGTCCCCGGCGTCGCCGCCGGCTTTCCGTTAGAAAGTATGCTGCTCTGTGTTGCCCGGACTTTCCTCTTCATGCTCCCGGCATGAAGCGACCGTCCGCGCCTCTGCCCGTAATGTCATTGTCCGCTCACCCGCTCAGGCTCTCTTGCCTTCGAGTTGTCGGTAGGTGAGGTTGTATTTTCGTTGTCATCAAAGCTGTTGTCAAGAGCAGTCCTGTCGTGTCGGGATGTTGCTTCATGACGCTTCGTTTCTTGGCCGAGCTTCTGCATGTCATGCTGTAGCCTGGCCTCACGTCCGGCGGAGGCGAATCCATTGGCCGCATATACGACCAGAACTATTCCTGTGATCAGACCCGCTGCGGACGCCACCTTGTCAGGCCCCATAATGACCAGTATGATGCCGGCCGCCAGAGTGATCAGCGGCACGATAAACCATGCTGCCGCCGCCCTGTATGGGCGTGCCGCCTGATAGATATAGCATATCTGGGCCAGCCCCACGAGCATCAGGATTGCCCCGAGCGTGTAGATGATGGCCGTGATGAAGAACTGAGGCGAGCACATCATCCAGATTCCGAAAGCCACTCCTGCGGCCGAAGCCAGCTCAGTGGCCACCGTTATGGCCTTGCTTCCCGCCGAGGCCCCGCCTTCAGGACGGCGGCGGAATAGCATCGTAAGCAGCAACACAAGCGATGGAGCTGCCACGAGCGCTCCGATGACGACTACAATCGTCTGATATAACGACTGCTGTTGATGGTAAATCAGCAACAGGATTCCTATCGCCAGAGTCGACAGATAGGTGATGACGTAATTCTTGCTTTTCATATACAAAAGATTAAAGTGGATAATCCGAACTCTCAAGTTTTAGCGCATTGATAATCGTGATGGCGATGCCGCGTCATTATGAATCATCCCGGCCTGGTGAGCCTTGCGCTTATCACTATAAATGTAATGAAAAGCAAAATTGTTTTATGCCGACAGCGGTTTTATACAGTCCGCTCCCTGATGTATGTCTTGATTATCTCCACAATCGCGTCGTCGCTGAGCAGGGATGTGTCGAGCGACAGATGGTAATTGTCGGCCCGTCCCCAGTGCCGTCCGGTGAAGTAATTGTAGAATTCCTCACGTTTCCGGTCGAGCCTGCGAGCCATCTCGCCCCCCTTTTCGATCGAGTCGACCTCACCACGCTGCATCAGATTGCGAGCCCGGTGCTCGACCGGAGCGTGCAGAAAGATGCTCACCAGACGCGGATGATGGCGGAGGATATAGTCGGCCGAGCGGCCGACGAATACGCATCCGCCCTCTTCGGCCAATTCCTTTATCACACTGCTCTGAGCCTGATAGATTGATTCGCAGCAGAGCAGGTTGTGGGTATACGGGGAACCTGTGCCGAATGTGTCGGAGAGCATCGAGCGTAACAGCGACGGGCGCTTCTCATCATTGTTTGCGAAGATGGCCTGCGAGAAGCCACGGCGTTGCGCGGCTTCCGAAAGCATCTCCTTATCATAATAAGAGAGACCGAACTCACGTGCGATCCGGAGTCCGATTTTACGTCCGCCGGAGCCGAACTGACGGCCCAGAACCACTATTATGCCCTGTGAAGACTGGGGGTTGGACATAGATACATCGGTTAAAAACACCACAAAATTAAGCAAAATCGGGCGTACTAAGAAATTTTTTACTAAATTTGTGGCCGAACTTTGTATTAAACATTGCGTATGAGCGATCAGACTACTACCCTTGAGGGCGCCGACGAGGGTCGCGCCATGGAACTGTATGAGTATATAGTCAATCATGTCGACGAATGCCGCGGGCAGCTTGACAACCTTATAATGGAACTCAGGCGCGCCGATGCATCGGGGCAGTTCCTGGCCAGTTCTGCCAGGTTTCTTGCCGCGGTGGATAAAGAGGGATTCGCAGAATATCTCCCGGCGCTGATAGAGGCCGCGATAGCCAAAGACCGCGAGCGGCGCTACATAGGCCAGCTCCCTGAGGCAATATGGGGCAAGGACTATAAAGAGCATGTGGACGAACTCATGGCATCCGATGATGTGTTCCGCAGGCTCTACAAGCGTGTATATCCCTCCGGCATATTCGACTGAGCCGTTGTCGGTCGCGAGCGTCACCCCGCGAAGTGGCCACACCGGCATGTCGAGGATTCATAACGATACCAAAACATAATGACACGACAGATATTACTATCACTTTTCATACTCGCCCTCGCAGTTTGCGGCGCATCCACGATGCCAGGAAACGGCGGGGCTTCAAACAAAACTGATGAAATGACAGATACAGTCACTTTCCGCGATGCCATAGTGGAGATTGTCACCACAGAGGGGCCGGTCAGACTGCGCCTATACGGCGACACTCCGGCTCATCGCGACAACTTCATCCGTCTGGCCGAAGAGGGATTCTACGACGGGGTGCTCTTCCACCGTGTAATCAAAGACTTCATGGTGCAGACCGGAGATCCCGATTCCAAGGAGGCTCCTGCAGGTCGGCAGCTTGGCAGCGGCGACCCCGGCTATACGCTCGAGGCCGAGATTCTCTATCCGAAGCATTACCACAAATATGGTGCTGTGGCGGCGGCCCGCACAGGCGATGCAGTCAATCCGGAGCGCTGTTCATCAGGCTCGCAGTTCTACATCGTCACAGGTCAGAAGCAGTCGGCCAACAGCATGGAGCATGCCGAGCGGCGCATGGCCAACGATGTAAAGCAGCAGTACTGGATGCAGCTCATGAAACAGAATGCCCCCAGAATACGCGAACTCCAGGCCGCAGGCGACCGCGACTCGCTCGAGACATTCCGCCGTCAGCTCATAGAGCAGCTGGAGCGCGAAGTCGAACTCCCCCAGCTCCCCGCGCAGCTTAAGGCCGACTATGTGAACCTCGGCGGCACGCCGCATCTCGACAACCAGTACACCGTATTCGGCGAAGTAATCGAAGGGATGGAGACTGTAGAAAAAATCCAGCAGGCAGAGACAGATGCCTCCGACCGCCCGAAAGAGGATATTCGCATATTAAGTGTCAAAGTATTGGAAAAATAAGAAAAGATAATCTAACCATCTATCATGACCGAACCCGAAACAATCACGACTCCCGGCCAGGAGGCTGAAGTCGTGGCATGCGCAAAGCAGGAAGATACAGCAGCCGAAGTGCAGGCTGTCGCCGATGTGCACGCCCTGAGCAAAGAGGAATTACTGGCCAGACTGCGCGATATAGTGAAGAGCCGGAGTGTCAATTCCCATCGCGAAGTGATGGCGATAAAGCAGGCCCTGTTCTCTCTGCGCCAACGCGAGATAAATGAAGAGATGAACGCCTATGTAGAGGCCGGCAACTCCCCGGAGACATTCTCGGCCAATCCTGATGAGGCAGAGAATGAAGCCAAAGACCTCATGGCGGAATTCCGGGTAATGCGACAGCAATATCTGGAGGCGGAAGAGAAGCGTATGGAGCAGAATCTGGAAGCGAAGAAAGAGATTCTGGCCAGAATGCAGGCCATATCCGAGAATGCCGACAGTGTCAACATGCATTTCCAGGAATTTCAGGACCTTCAGCAGAAATTCCGTGACATCAAGGATGTGACCCCCTCGGCCGAAACAGATATCTGGAAGAAATTCCAGCTCACCGTAGAGCAATACTACGACACTCTGAAGATGAATAAAGAGCTGCGCGATCTCGACTTCCGCAAGAACCTTGAGGCCAAGCGCCGCATCATAGCCGAGGCCAACGCACTGGCCGAAGAGCCGGATGTGGTCGAGGCCGGTCGCCGCCTGCAGCTCCTCCACACCGAATGGCGCGAAATCGGGCCTGTCAGCAAGGAACTCCGTGAGGAAATATGGGAGGAATTCCGGCAGGCTTCAGCCAAAGTCAACCGCCGCCACCAGGATTATTTCGAAAAGCGCAAGGCTGAAGAAAAAGCCAACGAAGAGGCCAAAGAAGCTATCATCTGTGAGCTGAAGGCCATCGACCGCACTGCTCTGAAGACATTTGCAGCCTGGGACGAGGCCCGCGAAAAGGTGAAGGCGCTGCAGGAGAAATGGAAAACCATCGGTTTCGCCTCGCGCAAGGTCAACAACGACCTCTATGCCCGCTTCCGCAGTGAATGCGATGTTTTCTTCAATGCCCGCACCGAGCATTTCCAGAGCACCCGCGAGGCATTCCAGGCTAATCTGGAGAAAAAGACACGTCTCTGTGAGCGCGCCGAGGCAATTCTTGCCGAAGGCGACTCGAAAAAGAACCTCGAAGAGATGCAGAAGCTGCAGGCTGAATGGCGCACAATAGGCAACGTCGGCCGGAAATACTCCGATGCCATCTGGGAGCGTTTCAGCAGCACCTGCAATAAATTCTTCGCCCTGCGCAAAGAGCAGAATGCAGTGCGCCACACCGAAGAGATGGCCAATCTCAAGGCCAAACGCGCGATAATCGAGGAGATTAACGGTATCCCGGCCGATGCCGACCGCAGCGAGCGCCTGCGCAGCATCAGAGAGCTTCAGGCCCGATACGAGGCAATCGGATTCGTGCCGTTCAAGCATAAAGACCAGCTCCAGGCCGACTATCGCAAGGCATGCGATGCCGTATACGGAGCCATCAATTCGGCGCGCGACAGAGAGCGGCGCAGCCGATTTGAAGGACAGCTCGACAGTATGCGCGATGATGCACGCCGCCTTGGCTCAGAGCAGGAGCGCATCAAACGCCAGATCGATGCCAAGCGACAGGAACTCAAAACTTATGCCAACAATCTTGGCTTCTTCAATATAAAGACCTCTGCCGGCAACACTATGGTGAAAGAGATGGAGCGCAAGATGGCACGCATCGAAGATGAAATCAAGCAGCTCAGCGAGAAACTCGCCCTCGTAGAGGCTGCCAAGGCTGCAAAATAAATATGGAAGTCGCTCAACCGACTTCATAATTCAGCGCAGCCATGCAGAGTGTCATTATTTCTGAATAGCATAAGATTGCCGTCAGGGATTGACATCATCGTATGGCGACGAATGAGATTCCCTCCCGTCTGTCGGCAAGACAGGCGGGAGGGAACTTTTTTAGTGCAAAAAATGTTACAAAAGATTAGAATACATTTTCTGTCACTTACGTCTCTTAAATCAGAACACTTACTTATGATCAAACGATTGATACCCATTATACTTGGCTGTATGCTGACTGCAGTCTCCGCCGCCTCCCCGCTTCCGGCTTCCCCGCCGGCGGCCGGAAGCGGCGTAGAGCGGCAATACCACCGTGGCGACTACCGTGTAGGCCTTGTGCTGAGTGGCGGGGGCGCCAAGGGTATCGCCCATATAGGTGTAATCAAAGCGCTTGAAGAGAACGACATCCCTATAGACTGTATCACGGGCACATCGATGGGAGCCATTATCGGGAGCCTTTACGCCATCGGCATGTCGCCCGACGAGATGCTTGCCTTCATCAAATCGCCCATATTTCAGGATTGTGCCACAGGGACTCTCGATCCGGCACTCGTCTACTACTTCTCCAAGCCCACTCCCACGCCGGCCTGGGCCAACGTCAGCATCAACCTGCACGACTCCATATCCGGCAATATCGCAGCCCAGCTGATACCCAGTTCGCTGATAAGTCCGCTGGCCATGAATATCGAATTCCTGCAGCTCTACACCCCCTATACAGCCCAATGCGGAGAAGATTTCAACCGGCTCATGGTGCCGTTCCGATGTGTGACAAGCGACGTCTACCATAAGCACAAGATAGTGCTCGACAGCGGCGACCTCGGGCGCGCCGTAAGAGCATCGATGAGTTTCCCGCTCGTATTCCGTCCGATAGAGATGGACGGCGTGCTGGTCTACGATGGCGGGATATACGACAACTTCCCCGTCGACGTGATGCGGCAGGATTTCGACCCGGATTTCATAATCGGGGTGTCGGTGTCAGGGCCTGACGGAAAGCCGCAGAAAAACAATGTGCTTTCGCAGCTCGAAGACATGATAATCCAGAACAACGACTACACCGTCCCGGCCGATGACGGAATCAAGATACAATGCCCGGTACTCAACTTCGGTGTGCTCGACTTCGGACAGGCCGACGTAATATACAACATCGGCTACCGTACCGGACTGGCAATGGTGGATTCCATCAAAAGCCGAATAGGCTTCCGCCGCTCACTGCATGAAGTGACCGAGACACGCCGCAGCTTCGCCTCGCGCACGCCGGAGGTGATGTTTGACTCTGTCGCAGTGACCGCCGGCACCCGAAGCCAACGCAACTTCCTGAAATTCCTGTTCGACCGCGGATACCCCGACGAACCGTTCGGACTTGAGCAGACGCAGGATGCCTACTACCGCGCGATAAGCGGTGGAAAACTGCGCAATCTTCTCCCCGAAGTAGAGTTCGGCAAACCAGACCCCGAGGCCCCCCGGATACGCAAAAACAATCTTCTGATACTCAAACCCGAAATCAGCAATCCCTGGAACATCGGAGTCGGCGGATGGCTCACCACAGGCACGCAGAATATGCTGTATCTCAACTTAGGTTACCATACACTAAGCTACAACTCACTCGATGTCGACCTCTCCGGATGGATAGGGCAGAGCTATTATGCCGGGACGCTGACGGGAAAATTTACGGTCCACAGCCGAAAACCCGCTTACATCAAACTCGAAGGAGTCATGAGCAGGCATAAATACTATAATTCCCAACTGACGTTCTATCAGGAGAATTCCCCTTCCTTCATAACAGATGTGGAGCAATACGTCAAATTGCATTATTGTCTGGCCACGGGGCGGAAATCCATCTTCACCGCATCGGCCGCCTATGGTGAGAAACGTTGGAAATATTATCCCGAATCAGAAGGAATAGACTTCACGGCCGACCGCCGCGACCGGAGCGTCATGAAGACCGCAGTGCTCGACTTCGGATGGGAATACAACACCCTCGACGACCCGATGTACCCTATGTCGGGGCGTAGGCTTAAAGGAGTGATTGGCGGGGAATGGCAGGACGCCACCTTTATCCCAGCCGGGGTAGAGACCGATAAAGTGAACTACAGGCGGCATTACCGTCTGCAGGCCGAATTCGAATGGCGTCGATACTTCCCTCTGGCCTCCAGAGTGCATCTTGGGGGCTACGCCAGGGCACTGGCCACACTCGGACCTCTTTATCAGACCTACACCGCCGAACTCATCGGAGCGCCTGCCTTCTCGCCCACACCCTCCACATCCGATTACTTCAATCCCGGCCTCAGGGCCTACAACTTTGTGGCGGCCGGAATCAATCCGGTGTGGAATCCGATTGACAAATTCCAGGTGCGCGGCGACTTCTACGGTTTTCTGCCCGTAAGGAATATAGAATGCGGTGCCGACGGGATGGCGCGTCATGGCTCCTGGTTTAATCATCCGGCATTCATAGGGGAGGTGGCGGCCGTCTATAATCTCCCGTTCGCCTCGCTCTCACTCTATGGCAACTATCTCAGCACCCCTCACGGCAACTGGCATTTCGGCATAAGTTTCGGCCTGTTCTTTCTCGCTCCGCGCCTCACACGATGACTCACCCTCTGGCGCGCCCCCTTGGTCTGATTCCTTT
>DKWX01000006.1 GCA_002491945.1 Porphyromonadaceae bacterium UBA7141 | reverse complement strand
AAAGTTTTACCGGACAGCAATATACTCTATATAACCGCATTGCAAAAGATGCGAAATGGCGCATCACAGATCCGGAATCCGGGACCGGAGAAAAGATTAACACACTGGAGCATAAAACCGGCCGCATAACCCCCGGACAGGAGGCTTATGCGACCGATAAATAAGTAATCCACTATCCTCTGTGGCGCCGCAGAAGGCAACCACAGCGGCGGGAAGAGGAATTATTTCATATTGAAGTTACGAGACGCCAGACGATTGCCGTCGCAGAAAATTTCCACAAGATAGTCGCCGGACGTAAGCGTGGTATTAGTCTGCCAATATATGCTCACATGCTGCTCACTATTGTCATACTGGATGTCGCGCGATGCACTCGAAGCCACCGACTTACCGTCATAGCTGAACGAAGGGCCGCCGGAAAGCACCTGACCGTCGGGCGAGACGATACGCATATACACCGTCTTAGTGCCGGCCGAGGCCGTATTGTTGGGATTGATGGTGAATGAGGCGCCAAGCGACTTTGCCTTCTTCACCTTCTTCTCCACCTTACCCTTATTGTTGTAGGCCTTGAACGACAGCCCTGTGATACTCAGCTTCTTGGCCTGAGCCACAGTCTGCGACAGCTGCTCATTATCACGCTTCACACTGGCCGCAGTCGTTGCAAGCTGCTCGTTGCGCTGATTGACCTGCTCAAGTTCGCGGCGCAACCCCTCATTTTCCTCGCCAAGACGCTTTATCTCCTCAAGATAATGGCGCACTATCTTCTTAAGCGACGCGATTTCCCCTTCAAGTTTCTTGATTCGCGCACGATTCTGCGAATTTGATGCCTTCTCGGCCGAGAGTTCGCGCAACAGTCCTTCCACCTTCATGCGGGCAGCATTATACTGCTGCACCAGAGAGTCGTTCTTCAGATATACCTGCTGGTCTTCATATTGCGAGAAATCTGCGTTCAGCTGATTAAACTCATTGGTCAGCAACAAGCGGTCGTTGGCCAATGCCAGAGAATCCACTCTGGCCATAGCATCGTTTGCCACATTGTTGCTACGCGCATTGCTGTAGATGAGTATCCCCACCATGGCCACGAGAGCGGCGAACACCGCCACACCCCCGTATAGCACTATCTTCTGGTTTTTATTCATAACTCAGCCTTTATGATTATCTCCTTTTTGAGGCTTTCTTTTTGGAAGATTTTTTCTTCTTTGAATTAGAAGCAGTCTTTGATTTCTTACTGCCTGAAGCCGAAGCTTTCTTAGCCGGAATTTTAAGTGTCTTGCCGGCGCGGAGGGCATCTCCGGTCAGACCGTTGGCCTTGCGCAACGCATCGATAGTGACGCCGTATTTCTTGGCAATCGTAGTGAGAGACTCGCCTTTTCTGATAGTATGTTTCACCGGTTTTGCCGGGGCTGCCTTAGTTTTGGGCCTGGTCGACGTCTTGGTCTGAGACTTGGTCGAGGTCTTGGCCGGAGTGGCATTTGCACTGCCTGGCTTATTGGCATTGGCCGCGGTGGCCTGCTGTCCACCCACATTAGCCACGCTGGTCTCTATGCGGAGTTTCTGTCCGACACGCACTGCATTGCGCCGCAGCGAATTCCATGTACGTATATCGCTCACTCTCACCTCATAGCGCGCTGCTATATCACTGATTGTCTCACCTTTTGTCACGGTGTGTGTGATGGTGCGACGCCTGGGGGTTATGCCGTCCTGACGCACAGGGCCGGCGTTGGGAGCCGGGGCATCCGTATCGTCGTCTTCGACTGACGCCCGTGTGGCCACAAGCAGCTCCTCATCCACATCATCGAGTGCCGGCACTGCATCTTCAGGCATCTCTCCGGGTTCTGCATCCATGCGGCGGGCATATTTCGAAGCCTCATAGGCCAGAATTTCATCCTCGCTCATTATATAGGCCTGTATCTGCTGCGCCGGGAGTATGAGCATGTACTGGCGGGAGGCACTGCCCGGAATAATGTCAGCACGAAACTGCGGATTGAGTATCCTCAGTTCTTCTTTCGGAATATCGAGCACCTTCGAAATCTGATCGAAATGCACACGCGAAGAGACACCGATAGTGTCGGTCACGAGCGGACGCGTGGGTAGCACAGGTGAGATATTATGCTCCTTATAGTAATTCATCACATAGTTGGCGGCGATAAACATCGGCACATATCCACGCGTCTCAGGCGACAGATATTCATAGATGCTCCAGAAGTCATGCTTCTTCGGGTCGCCGCCGGCTCGGCGCAGGGCCTTGTTGACAGCACCCGGGCCGCAGTTGTAGGCGGCTATGGCCAGACTCCAGTCGCCATAGGTGTCGTAAAGGTCGTGGAGCATCCTGGCAGCTTTCTGCGATGAGCGGTAAGGATCGCGGCGCTCATCTACGAGCGAGGAGATTTCAAGATCATACCCTTTTGCGGCCGCTGGCATAAACTGCCACAGACCTCCGGCCCCGGAGCGCGACACGGCATTCGGGTCGAGGGCCGACTCTATGACAGGAAGATACTTCAGCTCCAGAGGGAGCCGCTCGGCTTCGAGTGCCTGCTCGAAGATGGGCATATAGTAAGTGCCAAGCCCGAGCAGCGAGGCCACAAGCGGGCGCCCGCGCTCCATATAGCGGTCGATATAGCTGCGCACTATCTGGTTGAAGGGCATGTCGATCACTGTAGGCATATCGGCCAGACGCTGACGTATCACGGCATCGGTCGTGGCAGGATTGCCCGACGAGCGATAACGGTCGTCGGTGTCGGTATAGTTCTTCATATACCATGATTCGAGGAGCTTACGGGCATCTGTCTCGAAGCTTTCAGGGTATATGATGGCATCGTCAGTGATTGATTCTTTAAGATTAAGCACATTGTTGCCCTTCGGCGATGCCAGAAGCGTCGAGGGTGCGAGCGATGCGAGAATTAGGGTCAGGGTCAGTAAACTGCGTTTCATATACGGATATACAGAGAGGGGGATGGGGAGATAAGAGTCAGAAGGTCAAGGCCCAGTTGAGCCCCAATGTCGGGCGTCGATACCCGGGATTTATTATCACTGCCGGAGCCACATCCATCGAGATGTCCTGCGATATGTCGAAATGCGACAATTGCGCGTCGACATAGGCATCGAGCATACACAGCAGATATACGCCTACACAGGCGATGATGCAGAGGTCGCGGTTGCGCCGATAATAGTCTTTGCGCGATTTAAGAGTCTGTGAGAGCCACGACTTGTCGAGACTTGACTCATCGACCGTAGGCGGAAAGAAGTCAAGGTATGACTTTGTGTCGGGATCATCGTCCATTATGTCTGAGTAGGCCAGCTGATAGTCCTGGTACATGCGGGCGTTCCAGCTCGTACCGTATGCCAGGCCCATGTATCCGGCCACGATTATCGGGAGCTTCCAGTAACGCCGGTTGTAGACCTGTCCAAGACCCGGGAAAAGGGCGCTCATCCACACGGCGCGTGTCGGGTCAGGATTAAATTCCCGTTTTCCTTCAAGCCCGTAAGGTGAATAATCCTTTGAGGTCACTACATTGAGTGGGTCATCCTCTTCTTCGGATGCAATGCTGCTGTCGGTCTTTTCAGCTTCAGGATTGTCCACCATGGCTTCCACATCGAGATATACGGCCTTGTCTGAGGCCAGACTATCCGACACGGAGGTGGATACGGGCGCGGCATCGCCCCGCTCTTCTGCATGGAGGGCGGATATGGCCGGCGACAGAGCCACCGTCAGAAGGATAAGCAGACAGTATATGCGTTTCATTTAAGTTTCTCAAACAGTTGCATCAGCTGATGCAACTGTTCATCGGAGTCGAATTTCAAAGTGATGCTACCTTTCCCGTCGTCGCCCCGCCTGAATTTTACAGTCGCAGGCATCACCTGTGCCATCTCATCTGTGAAGAAACGGCATTCGGGCGATTTATCGGGTTCGGCGGCTTTTTTGACCGGAGTGAGTTCGGGGGTTTCCCCGCGCTGAATGGCTATATTGATTTCGCGGGCCATCTCCTCCACCCGGCGCACACTCAGCCCCTCCTTTACAATGAGATTGTAGAGGCGGAGTTGCTGCTTCGGATTCTCCACCGACAGCAGTGCGCGGGCATGCCCCATGTCGAGACGGCGGTCGCGCAGTCCGATCTGGATTTCCGCGGGGAGCTTTAGCAGACGCAGATGGTTGGCTATAGTGGCACGCTTTTTGCCCAGGCGCGCCGACAGACGCTCCTGAGTGAGGCTATAGGTATCTATGAGTTTGCGGAAAGTCAGCGCCACCTCGATGGCATTGAGATCTTCACGCTGTATATTTTCAATTAGCGCCATCTCGGTCATCTCGGAATCGCTGACTGTGCGCACATAAGCCGGCACAGTGGTCAGGCCGGCCATCTGGGCTGCGCGCCATCGGCGTTCGCCGGCTATGATCTGGTATCGGCCGTCGTCCTTCATGCGGAGCGAGAGGGGCTGGATGATGCCGAGTTCGCGGATTGAATCAGCCAATTCCTGAAGTGTCTCTTCATCGAATGTGGAGCGGGGCTGTTCGGGATTGGCATCGATTCTCGACAGCTCGATTTCATTGATTGCCGAGCCGGTGTCGGCGGGCATGTCGCCCATTGATATCAAAGAGTCGAGACCTCGGCCCAGAGCGTTTCGTTTCTGCATTTCTTAATGTAAGGTAATCTGTAAATTTGAACACCTACTTACGTTTTAACACGCAGTGCGGCGGAGGAAGCGGGGGGGGAGGAGGGAGGAGAGAAAACGAGTCCGCTTCTATGCAGGAGAGAGCCGGATTTTCAGACGGCATCGACCGAGGCACGGCGGCGCTGGCGCTGTATCAGTTCGCGCGCAAGCTGGATATAGGCTATGGCCCCACGGCTGTCAGGGTCATAGAGCAGCACCGGAAGTCCGTGGCTGGGCGACTCGGAGAGCTTGATGTTGCGCGGTATTACCGTCTTGAACACCATATCGCCGAAGTGCCCCTTGAGCTCCTCATATATCTGGTTGGCGAGTCGCAGACGGGCATCGTACATGGTCAGCAGGAATCCCTCTATTTCAAGGCTCGGCTTCAGACGGGATTTGATTATGCGTATCGTATTGAGCAATTGCGAAATTCCTTCAAGGGCGAAATATTCGGCCTGCACCGGTATTATCACCGAGTCGGCAGCCGTAAGGGCATTGACCGTAATCACACCAAGCGACGGGCTGCAGTCAATGAGTACAAAGTCGTATTCCTCCTTCAGGGGAGTGAGCACCCGCTGGAGCACACGGTCGCGGTCCTGACGGTTCATTAGGGCCACCTCGGCACCCACCAGATCTATCCGGGAGGGTATGATATAGAGATTGTCGATACAGGTCGGAGCGCAGGCTTCTGCGGCGGCCCGGCCATCCACCAGACAGTCGTAAAGACTCAGCTCGCAGCCCGACGGGTCTACTCCTATGCCGCTCGTGGCATTGGCCTGCGGGTCGGCATCCACGATAAGCACTTTCTTACCTTCGCGAGCCAGACATGAGCCGAGATTGAAAGCTGTAGTGGTCTTTCCCACTCCACCTTTCTGGTTGGCTATTGCTAAGATTTTTCCCATACTGCAAAATAACAAAGTTTCGATGACTTATCAAACCTGCAATCCTTAAATTCTCTTAAAATCGGTCATATCGACGTGTTATTACGTCTGCAAGACGGTTTTCACCACTTTTTTCTGTACTCTTATCCTTATGAGGGTTGCGCAGGCGAGGTGTGGCGTTCCAGCCATGCCACAGATCTCCGATAGCTGATCCAGAGCAGCACGGCGGCCACCATCAGAGCGATACTGAAACTGTAGTATACTCCCACATTATGCAGCTCCATACCCTTTGCAAACCATAGTATCACCGGGCACCCCACTCCTATATAGGACAGCAGGGCCACCCATAGAAGGGGCTTTACCCGAGCCGTGCCGCGCAGGGCATTGGCATAGGTGAGCTGCACGGCATCGCCGTATTGATAAAGTATCAGCGGCAGCAGCAACGGCACCGTGGCAAGCTGCACTGCACTGTCGGGGGTGAAGAGGCTCACCAGCGGATGGAAGCAGAGCCAGAATACCATGGAGGCGCCGGTGGCAAGAAGCAGTATAAGATGCAGCCCGGCGGTGGTGATGCGCCGGACTCCGGCAAAGTCTCTTATACCCACCAGATTGGCCACACGTATGGATGTAGCCACGCCAAGCCCCATATACACCATAAAGCCCAGCTGCGCTATAGTATTGACCACCTGATATGATGCCAGCTGCACCTTACCGAACCATCCGCTCACCACTCCGCCGAAGCTCCACAGGAAGCACTCTATTCCGCTCTGTATCATCACTGGATACGAGATGGTCCACACTTCGAGGCAGCGCGTAATGTGCTCTCGCCCGCAAGCCTTGCGCCATCCCTCCATATAGGGGCGTCGGCTGCGGCTGAACAGATAGATGAGCAGAATTCCGAGAGTGGCCGCCACTCGGGCTATGAGGGTGGAAAGTCCGGCGCCGGAGAGCCCCAGACGCGGCATCCCGAACTCGCCTCCTATAAGGAGCCAGTTGCCGAAGATATTCAGTGCGTTGGAGCCAATCACGAGCCACATCGGGGTCGCCGTGTCGGTGCAGCCGTTGGATGTCTGCTGGAAGGAGTTGAAGACAGCCATCGGAATCAAGGTGCAGAGCATTATCAGATAGTAGGGGCGCACGAGCGGCATCAGGTCGGGCGACTGCCCCATACGGTCGACAAAGAAATAAACTATCCCGAGTATCAGCGTGAAGGCCGACGACACCAGGACGTTGGTATAGAATCCGGCCTTAAGCATGGCGCCCACGCCGTCCTTGTCGCCACGGCTGAACAGTGCGCCGATGAGCGGAGTCAGCCCGGCGGCAAACCCGAACTGCATCACTATGGCCACCATGAAAATCGAGTTGACAAAGGCGGATGCCGCAAGCTCCGCAGTGCCGCAGCGAGCCACCATCATCGTGTCGGCAAACGACACGACAATAATCCCGAGCTGTGTGATCACCACCGGCAGCCCGAGACGCACAAGATTCTTATACTCAGCCTTATATTGCGACACTCCGCGCATCGCGGCGCCCAGACGGCCAATTCCTCTGAACAACATAAAGATTCTCTGTTATAGATTCCGTCTGCAAAGTTCGTAATTTATCCTCAATCTACCAAATTTCACCATCTCGTCATAATCTCTCACTATAATCCGCGCTACCCGACTTATGCCCATGTCGGGCGAACTGAAAAGTCCCCGTGCCGGGAATCCGGCACGGGGACACAATATTCTGTGAAATAAGTCATTTCCGCACGGAGGATTTCCCCTCCGGCGAGCGGGGAGTGAAATCAGCGTACTGTCAGCTTGACCGTACGAACGCCCACTGTGACGGCCAATATCCCTGCGGGCACTTCGACCGTAAAGCGGTCAGACTCCACGCGTCCCGAAGAGATTACGCGTCCCGACATATCGGATATGACATAGGCCTCACCTTCGGCACCGCCGATCAGCACACGCCCGTGACCGGCTCCCACATACAGTGAGCCATCCACATATTCCACACCCGAACCATCCACCGAAGCGGGATTCGAAAGCGCCCCGCGGAAGAGGGTGCCGTTGTCGGCCACATTGACGACCACGTAGTATGTGCCTCTGTAAGGCGCATCATCGAGCACATGACCGATTGTCTTTATGCCGCCGGCCACTGTGAGAAGCTTGCCGTCATCGGGGCGGAATAAGATGTCGTAGGAATCCACAGTGCGTGCCACACTTTCTGACGGGCTGTAGGATATATCATCAATCATGGCTGCGAAATCGCCGTATGATGCATACACGAGTGCAAAATAACGGGCTTCGGACGGAAGTGTGGCCTCACAATATTCCCATGTTTCTTCGCCTGATTTGGTGAAGTTTCGCAGCTTCACGAAGTCGCCGCACTCATACATCTGACCGTTGGCGTCACGCTTGGCATTGTCGATGTCGAGGGTGGTGCCGGTTGTGGAGTACCATATCTGCACCGTCTCGGGGAACTGGTCAGAGATGCAGTTCATCCAGAATGCCACCTTCGAGCCGCCATTGACAGCCGGAGAGATGAGCCAGTCGGAATTCTGAGAGGGCTGCTCGCCGTCGTCATACTCGCATGAACGGGCTATGAGCATCTGCGTGCCGCTGCGCGGGGAGAGGCGGTCGTTGTTCATTGTTCCCTGCTCCACGGCGTCATACACGGTCCATCCGCAAGGCTGGTTGTCGTTCTGCCAGCGGGCGCCATCAATGCAGAAGGGCACCAGACCGTCGAGGTCTACGTTCTGCCACACTCCGATACGGTCGGTAATGGCAAACGGGGACAGGGCCTCGAAACTTTCAGGCATGTCGTCGGATGCTGTTGGCTGACTCCATTCAAGTGTCACACTGCTGCCTTCGCGGCGTGCCGAAAGGTCGTGTACTGTCGGTATCACGTTGTCGTAGATGATGAATTCCGCAGTAGCCTCGTTGTTGTCAGGATTCTGGTCGTTAGTGGCCTGTGCGATGGCACGTAATTCCATCTTGCGGTACTGCCAGTATTTTTCGTCAATCTCAAATGTCGCGATATGATCATAAGTCTCGCCCGGGCCTACGTTGCCGATAGAGGTCTCTGTCTTGGCTACCACCTTGCCGTCTCCGAGAAGTTCCATGCTGAGGTGTCCGGCCGAGGGGAGCGAACCTGCATTTGCCACAGTCACCGTAAATTCGGCCTCGCTGCCGACGATAGTACTGTAGGGAGCCTTTACAGCAGCAATAGAGAAGTCCTGCGAGATATCCTGAAGTATACGGTAGTTGTCGATCAGCGCGAACTGCGACTTATCAAGGCAGGCGCGGACGTTGACCTGAATCCATCCCTGGTCAATGAAGTCATCGGGAAGCGGAGTCTCCCATTCCTTCCATTCGGCATCCTTTCCTTCGGGTGTAATGGCAGCCATACGACGGAATTCCTGATCGGCTGCGGTGCGTCCCCAGAGCTCCATGGGTGCGGCTCCGGGATAATCCCAGTAGCGGATGGCCACCTTGGCGGCCTTGACTCCTTTGGTCGAGGCTTTGGGAGCCACGCATTCACCCCACACCTTCTCTTCCGACTGGGTAGACACCTTAAGTCCGCCGCCCACTCCGAAGAGAGGACTGCCGTAGGCTACGACTGTTGAAGATGTGGCGTGAAGCCATTCTACGTGATTGAAGGGTTCGGCGAGGTTGAATGTCCACTTCTGACAGTTGAACTGCTGGGTGCCGAATTCTTCCTGCATAGGCACAGGATACGGAGTGCCGAGGTAATCGTTGAAGAAGAGGCCTCCGGTGCTGTTGCCGGTGGCGTTGACTGCTACCGGACCGATATTGATGCCCGACTGCAGAGCCGGAGCGGGCAGGCGATAGGTATATTCATTGTCGGATGTGCCCTTGGCAATCAGTGTCGTCCCGGTGGTGAGATATGAGTAGATATCGTAGGTCACCTGTTCGGGGTCAACATAACCACCGTTGACGCCGACCTGTCCGACCGGATCCCAGGTGATGAGCACGCCGAGGTTGTCATCGGAAATTACGCCCTTCACTCCTGTCGGCGCCAGGGGCACATCGATACCGGCGAATACACTGCCGGTAAGCGTCTTGCCACGTCCGTCGGCAGATACAGCCGACACGTATGCCACATATTTACCACTCTTTTCTACCGGTATGCTGAGGCTCACCTTTTCGCCGGGTTTACCCTCTTTGCTCACCTCATTGCCCTCAATGGATGCCGTGAGGCTTAATTTCGCAGAGGCCGGGAGTGCGCTTCCGTCAAGAGATTCGAGGGGAAGTGTGGCGGTCACGTCGACACTCAGCGCACCCAGTGGAGCACCCTTCACCTCGACATCCGACGGATTGGCCGGAGCTTTGACCGAACCTGTGGCTTTACTTACAGCGAAGTCGCTCAGATGCACACCGCGATAAGTGGTGTTGTCGCCCGGACGTGAATGGAAACCGATGTAGTATGTACCCGGTTCAGGCACTGTGAAGTTTCCTTCAACGCCGGTATACTCCGTCTGGCAACGCTGCGAATGCGAATAAATCAATTCTTCCATCGCCTCAGGCAGCGGGTCGCGTCCGATGTAGACGTCGAGGTTGTCGTTGTGCAGGGCGTTGGCAGTAGCGTTGCGGTAGGTGAATGCAAGGGTATAGAGATCTTCGGCTGAGTCTAAAATCACTGGAGGCATGAAGAGCCAGTCGTCGGGAGCGATATTGTAATCGTTGGTGAAGATGCGGAACACCGGCACACCGGAATATTCCATATAACGGAATTCATATGCATCTCCATTCACATTATATGTCTCGAAAAGCTGAGCATCGGCTGCTGTGGGCAGATACGACACCGGGAGCGTGGCTCCGGAACCTGCCACACGGCTCAGGGGAGCCGAGAGTTCGGAAGTAGTCTCGTGGGCTGTGGCACTGACACGAATCTCTCGCCGTGCGGCCGGCGTGGCCAGACTGAAGGGTATCGAAGTGGTGCGGACAGGAGCATCATTGTATTTCTCGCCGTCGACAAATACGTCGTAGCTCATGTCGGACATGTCGATATTGCCGCCATACACGCCGGTGGGGGCAGGTGCCTCCCACGACAGGATTCCTCCCGACAGGGCGAGTCCGGTCGGAGGGAGAGGACGGTCATATCCGGCATAGAACTCACGGCGCACAATCGCGCCGTCCTGACGCGAGTCGGATACGTACACGGTCAACTGGTGCAGTCCCTGGTTGACATTAAGCTTGCCGGTGACAGTGGCGCCGGGCCTGACGCTCTCGGAGTGGATTTCCGCTCCGTCGATAAGAATATGGAGTGTGAGGGGAGCTGAGAGGGTCTGGCCTCCGAATGTCACCGACGGGACTGTCAGACTGTAGGTGCCGTTGAGAGAGTCCCCCTCGAAATCCACAGAGGTCAGGCTTACGCGGTCGGGAGCGTCATCGGGCGCATACGGATCGGCGCAATAGAGCGTGGTGACGTAGCCGAGGGGATATAGCTCCGACAACTCCAGCGTCTCATAGCTTTCGGCATCGATGCTGATAAGACGGAATTTCTCCGCATTTGAGTCAGCATAGATATATAGATAGCTCTTATCATAGGGGCTGTAGCAGATTGGCACACTTACATGCGACATCGGGAAACAGTAGTATTCGTTGAGGTCGTCAAACTGCATCACCTTATAGGCGTTGCCGTGTGCGGGGTCGATTTCATAGAAAGAGCCATTGTCTTTCAAGCCATACAGTGCGCGTTCGGCCGGATTGAACACGATGTTGCACATGAAGTCGCCGACCGTACCGCCAAGGTTGCCTATCAGCTCAGGACGCCATCTGTCAGATGAGCAGTCTACCTTTACGAGCTGTCCGCCGTTGCCTGTCTGCAGGTCGAGCGCAAGGCCGTAGAAGCAGTCGCCTGCCTCATCGTAGGTCATGCTGTAGAAATACATCTTCAGAGCCTCCTGGCCTGTGCCGAATACAAGCGGCTCCATTTCGCGGCCGTAAAGCAGGTCATAGCGTTTCCAGCGGATAGTGTATTCTCCTGTCACCATCCCGCCTTCATCATAATAGAAGTCAGGGATGTAGAGGATATTCCCGCGCACTGAGCCTGACTGGCAATCATACTCGTCTCTATTGGTGAAGAGTGCATTTTCGTATATCGGAGAGAGTTCTCCTGTCATTGGGTCAAGTCGGCCGAAATATGCCTTGTCATAGCTTGAGAGCGCCTGATGGCTCGGCACTACAGCATAGACCTCGGCTCCGGGACGCTGAGCCGAACGAAATGGATTGTCAGGCAATGACGCTATATCAGTCAGCGCAGCAGATGCAGAACCCGCACACGCTACTGACATGGCAGCAGCCACATAGAGTGATAATCGATTCATACAGGTCGTATCAATATTAATATTAAAAAAAGGTTAGTATTCAAGTGTGTTTACAGGAGGAGTGTATATTCATTTCGTTTTTTTGTTTATAGTGGAATAGACGACTTTTCCGGCAAACTTACCGCCGCAAATATAGTAATTATTTTTCATTTCATACTCACTCCTTCACTTAAATTTGAACACTTGCTCATAAATTAAAGTCGAGCGCCATATTATTCAAATTAAATTTATGTAATATGCGGGATTATTTTTAGTCTATTCAGATGGGGAGTGAAGGAGAATACAACCATATTCGACTGAATGACAGGCCGGAAGCAGCAAAAAAGAAGCTGCGGATTGTATAAAAGATTCCCTTTAATCAACTGCCGTTTTAATTTGAACACTTACATACCCACACTATGGATTGTCGCAAATCCAGGATTACAGTCTTGCCTGTCAGCGGGAGCGTTTCCAGCGATTGTGGCTCCAGAGCCAGTAAGGGGGATTGCGGCGGATGGTGTGTTCGAGTTCGCGGAGGTAGGCGCGGGTGTAGGGGTTGTCTGTGGCTATGGGTCGTTGACAAGCGCCATCGGGAGTAGCCGACGAGGCGGAAGGCGAGGATGCTCCGGAGGGGGGTTCTGTCTGTCGTGGGGCCGCATCTATGGGATTTAGCCGGCGGAATTCAAGACAGTAGCGCCCACGGGCCACGGGAAGCATCTCGGCATAGACATATACGGCGCCAAGCCGTGAGCCGATGACTTCTCCACCGTTGACGTAAGGGGTGTCGATTCCCATAAAATCGGTCCAGTGCTTGAGTTCCGGAGTAAAAGGACGCTGGTCTGCAATGAATCCACACACGAAGCGACAGCCACTGCGGTCAATCTCAATCAGTCGGCGCACGGCCCGCGACATGGGAATATTCTCAGTGCCGAAGCGACTTCTGAGGCCGAGCATCACGCGATCCATCACCTTATTGCTCAACGGATGATAAATCTCACACATCACCGCACCGGGAAGAAAATGGCGTGCGGCGTAAGTCACCCATTCCCAGTTGCCGTAATGTCCGAGGTATAGTATCACTGATTTGCCTGACGCGAGGGCATCGTTGACTATCGCGGCTCCACGCACTTCGACACGTCTCGCCATCTCGGCATCGCTGATGCGGGCGAGACGCGCCGTCTCCACAAACACATCGCAGAGGTATCCATAGAAGCGTCTGCCCCACTCCTGACGCTCCTCTTCCGAAGCATCGGGGAAGGCCCGGCGCAGATTCTGCCCGACAAGCCCCCGCCGATACCCCACCACATCGCGCATAATCCATGCGGCGAAATCGCTCAATGCATAGAGTGCGCCCGCCGGCAGCAGGCCGGCCAGGCGAAGGCTCCCCCTTATAATATGATATAGCACCCGCTGACTGCAGGTCATAGACTTATCTGAAGGCGATGGCTTATCCATTGTTCAAATTCTTTCTGTTGGGCAGGCGAAGCCTTATCGAGTGAGCTGATGCATCCGAGCCGGAGGTCAGCACGGCGGTCGGCCCGGGCAAGGCGCACGGTGAGATAGTCGGGGCGTGAGGCCACGGGCTTGAGGAAGAGGTTGATGTCAGAGTGCTCGATGCGCAGACGCCCGGCGCGCTCGGCAAGGAGGTTGCACAGCGAATGAGGGGTAAACTGCGTGCGCTCGCGGAACTTTGGAGCGGCATTGCGCTCTGCCACTCCGGGATGTGCCGCGAAATACTCTTCGAGCAGCCTGCGGCTTTGCGCTGTGGGTGTATGGTAATAGTAGAGCAGATGCCCTGTGCCAAGCTGACGGGCTGCGGCTATCATGGCGGTCTTGAAGCCTATCACGTTGCGTCCGCCACGCATACGCAGTCGGTCGAGCAGCGACGCCCACCATAGCGGCATACGGTGGCCATGGAGTATCAGGCGCTCCCCGTCAAACCAGTCAGAGGGCTGCATCGGCGCCATCACGAATGTATCGTCATTGAAGTAGATATAGCGGTCGCTCAGCCCGGGGATCCGCCATAGCATTGTCTCGATGGAAATGGAATTGAATACGGGAAGCAACTCTTCACATCCACGGAAAATCGTACGGTGGTCAACCACCTCTACCGGCACCGGATGACTGAATTGCCGGAGCACAGGTTCGAGCAGCGGCATGGGGTCCTGACCGTCGGTGACTATGAATATGCGGCGAGCCCAGGGGATGAAGCGGTTGACCGATGCTACTGACCAGGCCAGTTCGCCAAGATTCGCATATCGAGTGGTGCCTCCGGTGTCGTCGCTCATTCCCGAGGCCGGAGTGCCGGCATAGCGGCTGCGCAAGGCATTGAGACGCGGGTCATTGCCGTCGACCCACGTATATACTATATCGATATCTGAAGCTGGAGATGGATTCATACTGTATATTTAAAGCGCTCCGGGATACGGGCCACGATGCGGAGTCCATAGGTAGAGGGTTTGTTTAGGGCAAATATCGGCCGACAGAATGTCTGAAGAGTCCGGGCTATCCGCACTCCCCTCTCCCAGTCGATGGCCTTGACACGGCTGATGCGCCGCAGAGCGCGCTGGCGCTTAAGCTGATGGCGCGTCCAGCCGTTGTCGACACGCGAGGCATCGGCTGAAATCTCCCGCAGACTCTCCTGATCGACTCCGCCGAAATGAAAGAGATAAAGGCCCGGGACGATATGGAAGTTGACACCCTTGACGCGATGGTAGCCGCCTCCCCATTTCAGCCGGCGTGTGATGACGGAGGGCTTAGTGTAGCGCGAATAGAGCCACCCCCGATGACGCTGCGAAAGGAATGGACGCGAGAAGTCGGCGGCTCCTTCCGACGGCAGATGCTGCAGCACGTCAACCCCCAGACCGGAATAGCACGGATGCCGGGGCTGGCCGGAGAGAAACTCTGCAAGGCCAAGACCTATGTCAGGATCTACCACCAGAAACTCGTCGGCATCCGTGGCTATCACCATGTCGGCTCCCTCATGATCCATAAGAGCGGCGGCCTGCTCCGACATAAAGCGGGCCCGCTGCCTGTCAGTCGCCACCACATCACCCTGCATCTTGGGGAGCACCTGAGTGACGGCGCCTGCGCAGAAGGGGGGCACTTTCTGATCTTCTCCATCAAAAAAAATGCGAAGGTTCGACAGGCCGAGCTCTCGACCGTAATGCTCTACCCATTTGGAGAGAAAACGGTCGTTGCGCACCATTGTCATGGCTATTATCTTCTTCAATGGCATGTGATGTATTGCTTTTTTGAAGTTAAGGATGCAACAAGTCAATTTGCTTCCACAAATTTAATAAAAAAATTGACGGGATTTTATAACTTTGCAGAGAAAACGCCCATTAACGGACAATTTACCAACATTAACCCATGAATCAGAATCCCGAAATATCAATAATCGTGCCTGTCTACAAGGTAGAACGCTATCTTCGGCAATGTCTTGACTCCATTGAGGCTCAGACATTCTGCAACTGGGAGTGCATCCTGGTGGATGACGGTTCGCCGGATGGCTCGGGAGCCATCTGCGATGAATATGCCGCCCGCGACAGCCGATTCCGGGTGATACACCGTCCCAACGGCGGCCTCTCAGCCGCCCGCAACACCGGAATCCGGGCATCTGTAGCGCCATACATCGGATTTGTGGATTCCGATGACTGGACTGATCCCGAAATGTTTGCTACTCTGCATCATCTGATTACCACCTTTGACACAGATGTGGCTCAGATAAGCTTCATCAACGAATACCGCACTTTCAGCCGTCCGAAACCAAAGACGCGAGACACTGTGTGTTACAAAAGAAAAGACACCGTGCGGCATCTGTTCTGGGGCGATACCATCCCAGATTATATGTGGATGAAGCTGTTCAGGCGTAAGGTAATCAACTCTCCCTTCCCCGAAGGGAAAGTATTCGAAGACATACACACCCTCAATTCCTGGATTAAGGACATAGACTCTATCGTGGTCTCGCCGGCGCTTATGTATCATTACCGCAAGCGCCGGGGAAGTATTGTCAACTCCCAGTTCTCATCCAACAGATACGACTATCTGGCAGCCTGCATTTCCCGCGTCAAGGCATTCCGCGTCATTGAGCCAGAGGCATTCTCCGACTCCGAAGCCGCGGCATATCTCTGGACTGCAGCCGTCAATGCCGGCAAGTCAATCGCACGTCTGGAGCCTGATGTGCAGGCCCGTGCAGCAAGCATAGAGCGAATAAGCGAGATCTGCCGGAATTTTCCGGATCCCCCGCTCCGCAGACTCGGCCTTAAGAAATACTTCCGGTCGCGTCTGCTCGGCCGCCATCCGGCACGATTCAACTGGCTGATGAGGTTTGTCTATTCGGGCGACCTGCACAGCCATCACCGCCTGAAAGCCTATTTCGACTGATTGCAGAGTCCTCTGTGCGACAGGAATATTCATGCCGCACACGCCATCATGCCGCTCAATTAAACAATAATTTCAGTATTTTTGTATTTATATATAGGGAGATACGCTGCGCAACCACTGTGTGTACAGATTCTCTCCACACATCATGACTGAAACACCATTTATGAACAAGACCTTGAAATGCGCTCTGGCCTTCGGCCTGTCGATGATGGCTCCGCTCTACTCTCTGGGAGCCGTCAGCCTTGACTCATGCCGCAATATGGCGTTGCGCAACAATAAGACCATACGGTTGGCCGAAGAGGGTATCCGGAGTGCCGGATATGAGAAAAAAGCCGCTTTCGCCAATTATCTCCCGGGCATAGACTTCACAGGAGGATACATGTATAATCAGAATCAGATTGAACTTCTGGGAGAAGACGCCAAACTGCCTACAATGAGTTTCGACCCGGCCACTCAGACTTTCAAGTACAATATCCTCACCTCCCCCGACGGCACACCAATCAAAGACCCCGCTACCGGAGGTCTGATTCCCACTGAAGTGGCCGTAATCCCGAAAGAGGCGATGGAGTTCGACACCCACAACGTGTTTGCCGGAGCATTCACACTCACGCAGCCCATCTTCATGGGAGGCATGATCAAGGCGATGAACGACATCACGAAGTATGCCGAGAATGCCGCTGTGGCAATGAAGAATTCAGCTGTACAGGATGTGGTGTTCGGCGTAGACCAGGCTTACTGGACCGTCGTATCACTCGGAGAGAAGAAGAAACTGGCCGAAAGCTTTGTGGCTCTCGTGGATTCTCTCCGCCAGAATGTGCAGGCTCTGCTTGACGAAGGTATGGCCACCCGATCCGACCTGCTGACGGTGCAGGTGAGTCTCAATCAGGCTAAAATCACACAGACGAAGGTGGACAACGGGCTCTCGCTGGCCCGCATGGCTCTGGCCCAGATTTGCGGCCTTCCGGTGAATTCAGATCTGCGCCTTGCCGATGAGGAGGGCCCTGCGGCACGTAGCGGCGCGGCCCCGCAGGATATCAATATGCCGGATGTGTATGCTCGCCGGCAAGACCTTGAACTGGTGCGCCAGAGCATCAACATACTCGGCAGTCGCGAGAAACTCGCACTCGGCATGATGCTCCCCAAGGTGGCCGCCGTGGGGATGTACTCATTCTCCAATCCTAACGTGAATCACGGTTTCGAAAAGAAATTCGGCGGCGGATTCAGCGTAGGAGCCACCGTCACCATTCCTCTCTGGCACTGGGGACGCAACTATAATCATTACCGCGCCACAAAAGCCACCACAAATGCCCAGCGCCTCATGCTTGAAGACCTGGAAGAGAGGGTGGAACTTCAGGTCAACCAGGCCCGCTACAGTTTCAATGAGGCCCACAAGACCTATGAAATGACTCTCAGCAATATGGAGAGCGCCGAAGAGAACCTGCGATGCGCACAGATAGGCTACAAGGAGGGGGTGCTCACCACCGATGATGTGATAGCCGCCCAGACTGCATGGCTGGCCGCCAACTCAGAGAAAATCGACGCACAGATCGGCATACGCCTCTGTGAGGTGTATCTTTCAAAGGTGCTCGGCACTTTGGGCTATTGAAGCCGTTTCCGCACCATATGCGGTTCAGCCTCGACCGGACGGCTCCGACACATATATTTTCATCCGTTTACAAACCGAATAGAATCCACAACACCCCGACATGAATAATCTCAACAACGATTCTCTTGAAGCCACCAAAAAGGATAAGCTTCTAATTCTCACCATAATCATCATAGTGCTCATCATAGCGGCACTGGCCGTCACAGGATTTCTCTTCATCAAGCAGGGGCCTGACGTAGTGCAGGGGCAGGCCGATGCCTCCGAGGTGCGCATATCGGGCAAACTGCCCGGGCGCGTCGCCGAACTCTATGTGGAAGAAGGACAGAAGGTGAAGGCCGGCGACACGCTGGTGCGCATACACTCCACTCTTGTAGAGGCCCGGATGAATCAGGCCAAGGCTATGGAGAATGTGGCCGCTGCCACCAACCGTAAGGTAGATGCCGGCACCAGGACCCAGATCATATCGGCCGCACATGACCTCTGGACTCAGGCACAGGCTGCATCCGGCATCACCGAAAAGACATACCGGCGCCTGGAGAACCTCTATGCCAAGGGTGTGGTCAGCGAGCAGAAGCGTGATGAGGCGAAAGCCGCCTATGATGCAGCCAAGGCTGCCGAAGCCGCGGCCAAGAGCCAGTACGAACTCGCCAGATCAGGTGCCCAGAAGGAAGACAAGGAGGCTGCATCAGCCATGGTGACTGCAGCCAAAGGATCTGTGGAGGAAGTCAACGCCATACTTGAAGACCAGTATCTCACAGCCCCCTGCGACGGCGAAATCATAATCGTATATCCGGAGGTGAGCGAGCTTGTGGCAACGGGAGCACCGATCATGACCCTCCAGAAGGCCGACCACTGGGCCACATTCAATGTGCGCGAGAATCTGCTCAAGGATATCGCGCTGGGTTCGAAAATCAAGGTCTATATCCCGGCCCTCGACATACATACCGACATGAAGGTCTACTATATCAAAGACCTCGGCACCTATGCCAACTGGCAGGCCACAAAATCCACCGGCGACTATGATGCCCGCACTTTCCAGATCAAAGCGCGTCCCGAGAAGGCTATCGCGAACTTCCGTCCCGGAATGTCGGTAATTTATGAAGGGGCTGTAAAATGAGCGCTTTCTGGCAGATATTCCGACGCAGCGTGCTGCAGCTTGCACGTCGGCCCATATACTGGGTCGGCATCTTCCTTCTGCCGCTGTTCTGCTTCCTTCTGCTTGCCGACCTGATGTCCGACGGTCTGCCTGTGAAGGCTCCTGCCGCCATAATCGACAATGACGGCTCCCCGCTGTCGCGACAGGTAAGCCAGCAGCTTGCAGGGATGCAGATGGTGGATGTGGTGGCCACACCGCATTCATTCACACAGGCGCGCCATCTGATGCAGGAGGGGAAGATATACGGGTATTTTCTGATTCCGGAGAATTTCGAAGCCAATCTTCTCTCCGGACGCGCTCCGGAAATCACCTTCTATACAAACATGACATATTATGTGCCGGCATCGCTGCTGTATAAGACTTTCAAGACCACAGCCCTCTACACCAAGGCCGGAGTGGCCTCCGATGTGATCAGCAGTGCCGGATTCACCGAGAATCCGACTGCCATGCTTATGCCGATCAATATCAATGTGCGCGGGCTGGGCAATCCGGGACTCAACTATGCATATTATCTATGCGTGAGTTTCATGCCCTGTGTGCTGCAGCTGATGATAGTGCTCATCACTTGTTTCAGTCTCGGACAAGAGGTGAAATACGGCAGTTCGAAACGACTGATGCAGCTGGCCGGAGGCTCGATTGTAAGGGCTGTCAGTGCCAAGTTGATGCCGCAGACTCTGATATGGTGGGTAATCGCCCTATTTCTGGAGTCGTGGATGTTTGGATGGCAAGGCTACCCGATGCACGGCTCATGGTGGTGGATGACACTGTCGGAACTGATGTTTGTTCTGGCCTGTCAGGGATTCGGACTGCTGATATACTCTGCACTGCCTAATCTGAGGCTTTCGCTCTCGGTGGGGGCTCTGGTGGGTATCCTGTCGTTCTCGATCGCGGCGTTCTCATTCCCTGTACAGAGCATGTATGGCGCTATAGCTATCACGAGCTATATCGTGCCCACGCGTTATAATTTCCTGATATACATCGACCAGGCGCTCAATGGCATTGATATCTATTACTCTCGTTGGTGGTATGTGGCATATATCATCTTCATGGTGGCACCGCTGCCCCTGCTGCCGCGCCTGCGCAAGGCCATGCTCAATCCTGTATATGTGCCGTAACGGTCCATGCCCCGGATAAGGCACCCCTGCACTTCACCATCATCCGCTCTCTCTTCATTCTAACACGTTGATTTATGAAGAAATTCTTCCGACAATATTATCATGCGCTGATTCAGGAATTCCGGCTCGTGAAAGGCGATCCCGGAGTGCTGATATTCCTGATTCTGCTGCCGCTGGCATATCCGCTGGTGTATTCTCTGATTTATAATCCCGAACTGGTGAGAGACGTGCAGCTCGTGGTGGTCGACAATGACCGCACTCCGATGTCGCGCGAACTGGTGCGCCGCATCGATGCGGCACAGGGAGCCTGGGTAATCGGATATGCCGCCAATCTCGGAGAGGCAAAGCGTGCCATGAATGAGCATGATGCCTACGGCATTCTGGAGATTCCGGAGGGATTCGAACGCCGCGTCGGACTCAATGAGCAGGCTCAGGCCGTGATGTATTGCGAAATGTCGTTGCTGCTGCGCTACCGCGGCCTCCTCGTGTCGGCCACCGATGTGATGCAGGATTTCGGAGCCACCATCACCACCAGGCGCATCGACCACATAGCCCCTCTTGCCGAAACCATCTCTTCAGGCGACCTCATGCCTGTCAATAATATCCAGATGGGCAATATCGAAGGGGGCTTCGACTCATTCGTCATGCCCGGCATTCTGATGCTTATCCTGCAGCAGTCGCTACTGCTTGCCGTGTCGATGTGCGGCGGCGCAAAGCGTCAGGACCCCCGCAAAGCCTCTTTCACCCCCCTTTCGGCAGAGCGCTCCTCGCTGATTGCCACTATGGGAGGCCAGACCACCGTATATCTCATCATGATGATAGTGCCCGTGATCTATATAGTGCATTACGTGCCGCTCATCTTCAGATTCCCGATGGCCGGCGACACCCTGCAGGAGTTCCTATTTATCGTGCCGTTCGTTTTGTCGTCGGTCGGACTCGGCTTCGTACTGCAGGGGATAGTGCGCGAGCGCGAGAGCATCTTTGTCATATGGGTTGTGACATCGGTTGTGTTCCTGTTCCTTTCGGGTCTGACATGGCCAAGATATGCCATCACCGGATTCTGGCGGGTGCTGGCCGATGCCGTGCCTGGCACGTGGGGTGTCGAAGGGTTCATCCGCATGAACACCAACGGTGCGTCGCTGGCACAAGTGAGTGTGGAATACCGCAATCTCTGGATCCTGGCTACCATCTATCTGACGGCCGGCTATCTGGTGCAGCGCTTCGTGCAGCGCCCCGATATCGAAGCTGCGGCACGCCGGCTGGAAAATGATTCGGCGACAAAGAGTTGATTACTGACGAAAATTTGCTTAAATTTGCAATTTGAATCCGAGGCAGTTTGCTGACTTGTTCAGACGGCTTCTTCCAAACATCATGAGACTCATATACAAATGAAAGACCTGTGGATGTTCATTCGCCGGTTCGCCTGGCCATATAGGGGCACACTCTCGCTAAGTGTGCTCTTCAACATCATTACGGCCTTCTTCACGATATTCTCGTTCGCTTTTCTGATTCCGATACTGCAGATGCTCTTCGGACTCAACACCACTCATTATGATTTCATACCATGGGGCGAGGAGAATATCAAGGAGGTGGCAGTCAACAATTTCTATTATTTCACCGACCGCCTTATCCTGCAGCACGGACAATCCTATACTCTGGCCATACTGGCCGGAATACTTATTGTCATGACAATCCTCAAGACGGGCACCTATTTCCTGTCCGACTATTTCATCATCCCGCTGCGCAACGGCGTGGTACGCGACATTCGCAATGCCATGTATGCAAAAATCGTCAGTCTCCCCATCGGCTTCTTCACTATGGAGCGCAAGGGCGACATAATGGCGCGCCTGTCGGGCGATGTGAGCGAAGTGGAGAATTCGGTGCTGGCCTCGATTCTGTCGGTAATACGCTATCCGATAATGATTGTGGTGTGTCTGGCCGTGATGATTTATATATCATGGCAGCTCACGATATTCGTGCTTGTGCTGCTCCCGATAGCCGGAAGCGTGATGGGTTTTGCCGGAAAGAAACTGAAGATATCCTCTCGCCGCGCCCAGGACCTCTGGGGCATAATACTCTCCACCGCAGAGGAGACAATCGGCGGTCTGCGCATCGTCAAGGCTTTCAATGCCGAGAGCCAGATGCGCCGGCGATTCGGCGGAGAGACAGGTGAATACCTGAGCATCAACAATGCCGTGCAACGGCGCGTGGCCCTGGCTCACCCCATGAGCGAGACGCTCGGCACGATTGCCATTGCAGCAGTGCTGTGGTTCGGCGGAAGCCTGATTCTATCCGGGCATTCAAGCATCGATGCGGCTGAGTTTATCTATTATATGGTGATTTTCTACAGTATCATCAATCCGGCCAAGGAGCTGTCGAGAAGTTCGTATACCATCCAGAAGGGTATGGCTGCCCTGCAGCGCATTGACGTAATCATGAATGCATCCAATCCTATCGCCGACCCGGAGAATCCCGAATCACTACCGGCCTCTGCCGCCGGGGGGAGCGAGATTGAATTCCGCGATGTCTGCTTCAGCTACGACGGCACACGCCGCGTCATCGACCATGTGTCGCTCCGGGTAGAGCCAGGTCAGACGGTGGCCATCGTGGGACAGTCGGGGTCGGGAAAGTCGACTCTCGTTGACCTCGTGCCACGATTCTGGGATGTGCAGCAAGGAGCCGTGCTGGTGGACGGGGTGGATGTGCGCCGAATCAAGGTCTACGACCTGCGATCGCTGATGGGCAATGTCAATCAGGAGGCCATACTGTTCAACGACACCTTCTTCAACAATATAGCGTTCGGATGCCCCGATGCCACCCGACAGGATGTGGAGCGGGCCGCACGCATCGCCAACGCACATGATTTCATCATGGCCACATCCGATGGCTATGACACCATAGTAGGCGACCGAGGTTCCCGCCTCTCCGGCGGCCAGCGCCAACGGGTCAGCATAGCCCGTGCCATTCTAAAGAATCCCCCGGTGCTGATACTCGACGAGGCCACATCGGCACTCGACACAGAGAGCGAGCGACTGGTGCAGGAAGCTCTGGAGCGCCTGATGAAGGACCGCACCACCATCGTGATAGCCCATCGACTGAGCACCATCACCAACGCCGACAAAATCTGCGTAATGCACGAAGGGCGCATAATCGAAGAAGGCACACATGAGCAACTTATGGCACTTGACGGCCATTACCGCAAGCTTATCCGTCTGCAATCGGCAGATGATAAGCAATAATTCCCCACGCCCTCAATAAAATCCTCTGAATATGAAAAAAATAGCAATCCTGTGCTCAGGCAACGGCTCTAATGCCCAACATATATACGACTATTTCGCCCATGGCAACCGGGTGAAGGTGGAACTCGTAATCTACGACCGCCCGGACGCACCCGTGGCTGAACGAATGCGCGCTCGCGATGTCGACACTCTTTTTCTCCCTCCGGAAGTATGGACTGACCGTCCGGATGAAATCGTCACTCTTCTATGCCGGCGCGGAATCGACCTCGTGGTGCTCGCCGGATTCCTGCGTCATGTGCCCGACACAATCACCCGCGCCTTCTCCGGACGGATGCTCAATATCCATCCGTCGCTGCTACCGGCGTATTCAGGCAAAGGGATGTATGGCAGAAAGGTGCATGAGGCCGTAATCGCCGCAGGCGAGACTCGTTCAGGAGCCACAGTGCATTATGTGACAGACCGCCTCGATGCCGGCGAAATACTGATGCAGGAAGAAGTGGAAGTCACCCCCGGCGACACTGCTGAATCGCTCGAACAGAAAGTACACGAAGTGGAATATTCACTTTATCCACGCGCCATAATGGCGGCCTTGGGGAAGCTTGACAACCCGGAGGTCGCCGCACCGGCCGATTCGCAGCAGTCCCACGCCGACACAACAGCCCGGGATGCCTCTGTTGCCCCGGATGAAGCAGCTACCGGAGAGAATAAAAGCAATCCCGGGGTGCAGGAAGTTCGGGAGACTGTGGCTCCCGGACAGGAATGGGCCAGCACTCTCGGCGTGGCCTACGACCCCACGAAACTGCCGCCGGAATATCCCGGCGCCGTGCCTCCGCCACTCCCCCGACGCACTGAGAAAGTCGGATTCACACCCCACCCTTCACAGTCCGCACCGGAACATCTTGCCCCTCATTATCCGCAGCCTGAGCAACCGATGCCGCCGACATATCTTGTATGGGCCGTCATAATGACTGTGATCTGCTGTCTGCCTGCTGGAGTTGTGGCCATCATCTATTCCACTCAGGTGAGCTCAAAGTATTATGCCGGTGATATGGAGGGGGCACGCCGCAGTTCGGAACGAGCACAAATATGGATTATCGTCAGCTTCGTTGTCGGAGTGCTGGTGCAGTCGCTTTATCTGCCCCTCTCTCTGCTCTTCAATTGAGATTTCACTTCCTTATCACAATCAAACAACTCAGACGCTTATGCCGGCCGACATAACTGAAAATCCCAGCGTGCCGCAGGCGGTGGAGCGTGCCAAGCAGCGATTCTCCATCATTGGCAATTCCCCGGCACTTACCGATGCCATACTCCGCGCCATCAAGGTGGCTCCGATCGACCTGTCGGTGCTCGTGATTGGCGAAAGCGGCACCGGCAAGGAATTCTTTCCCCAGATTATACACACCACCGGAGCACGCAAGCATAAGAAATACATCGCCGTCAATTGCGGCGCGATACCTGAAGGCACCATCGACTCCGAACTTTTCGGTCACGAGAAAGGGGCCTTCACCGGAGCTGTAGCCACACGCAAAGGATACTTTGAAGAGGCCGACGGCGGAACTATCTTTCTTGATGAAGTGGCCGAACTCCCCCTCACCACACAGGCACGGCTGCTGCGTGTGCTTGAATCGGGGGAATTCATGAAGGTCGGTTCATCGACGGTGCAGCGCACGAATGTGCGTATCGTGGCCGCTACAAATGTCGACCTCCTCATGGCAGTGAGGAAAGGAAAATTCCGCGAAGACCTCTATTATCGCCTCTCGACAGTACTCATCAATGTGCCGCCTCTGCACGACCGCGGCGACGACGCTCTGATGCTGGCCCGACGCTTTGCCGCATCATTCGCCGAGCGCTATATGACCGAGCCAATACGCTTCTCCGAGGAAGCCCGACACGCTATAATGCTTTACCGCTGGCCGGGGAATGTGCGACAGCTGAAAAACATAGTAGAGCAGCTTGCTCTTTTTCATGCAGGAGAAGAGATTTCGCGACTCACTCTTCTGGAAGCGCTACCCATGCCGGAACGCCCCGGCAATCGGGAAAGCATGCCCGTGGCCGACATGCACACTTATGAGCATGAGCGAGAGTTCCTCTGGCAGACTCTTTTCGCCATGAAAAGCGAGATAGCCGAACTCCGCTCCATCCTGGGCGTTACGCCTCATGGGGGCGAACAGACCCGGGCGCTGCTGACAAAACTCCCGCCACGCATCCCGGCTGACAATAACGAAGCTGAAACTCATCGAGGCATACTGCACGAAGTGCTTGCTGAAAAGGAGAATCCTCCGCTGTCGCTCGAAGACACCGAACGCGAAGCTATAGCCGAAGCACTGCGCCGCAACGGCGGCGACAAGCGCCGCGCCGCCGAACAGCTCGGCATATCGCCACGCACCCTCTACCGCAAAATACATGACTTCAGACTCTCCGACATATAAATCCATCTCTCCGATACCTCCGCCGATGAAACGCGCCACAATTACACTTCCTCTGCTTATCGTCATGATGCTCATGCCTATAGTCTGCGGACTCTCCTCATGCCGCATCAGCTATAAGCTGAACGGATCGGCCATAAATTATGACCTGTACAAGACAATACACGTATCGGAGTTCCCGATTCGCGCAGCACTCGTGTACCCACCGCTGCAGCAGGAATTCCAGAACCGGCTGATGGACGCAGTCACCCGTCAGACTCGCCTGCAGATCATCGACGGCAACGCCGATGCCGAAATCACGGGCGAAATCACGGGATACGCTCTCTCGCCCCAGTCTGTGGGTGAGGATGCATATGCCACAGAGACCCGACTCACAATCACTGTACACATAAAATACACCGACAATATCAATCCGGCCAACAACATAGACCAGAGTTTCTCGGCCTACCGTCAGTTCAGCTCTTCGCTGCTGCTGATTGATGTGCAGGATGATTTGTGTCAGGAGATATGCGATGAACTTGTGGACCTGATATTCAATGCGACTCTCGGAAACTGGTGATTCCACACACACTGGGACATAATTCATCACAACACGCACCACATACCCATGCACCACGATATATCATACCCGGAGGCTCTTGAACTGCTTGAGAGATACCCTTATTTCATCTACGCGGCAATCATCGCGCTCCCTCTCGCACCAGACGACGAAACCCGCCAGCGGCTGCAGGCCATCATCAGCCTCAACACTCCGGGCAAACAGAACGCCCCAGCTCCGGCCGCCACGTCCCATAAGAAGGAATGCCAATCCACCGTCGATGCCATCGATGCTTTCCTGGCCGGACACGACCCCTCAGGCATCACACAGACCCCCTACATACCCGGCGACGGACTTCCGGAGCCGGCTCCCGCATCCGGCCACACACCTCCGGCCGACACCAGTCTGCTGCCATCGCTCATAAAAAATCGCAAATATGCCGAGGCCCTGGCAATTATTGAGGAGTTAAATTTGAAAAATCCGGAAAAAAGTATTTACTTTGCAGACCAAATACGCTTCCTTAAAAAGCTTATCATAAATCAAGAAAAAGCAAACTGTTAAAATATGTACATTTTCCTCAGTATCCTGATCGTTCTGGCATGCGCGCTGCTTATCGCAGTGGTGCTCATCCAGAAATCAAAAGGGGGCGGTCTGGCCTCCGACTATTCAAGCGGCAACCAGTATCTCGGCTATCGCAAGACCACCGATTTCATTGAAAAAGCCACATGGGGCCTGGGCATCTTCATCTGCGTGGTGAGCATCCTCGCTTCATTCGCCATCAAGACTCCCGTCACCCGCTCGGCAATCGAGACCAAGGCTCCCGCCACTACTCCGGCTGCAGCCCCCGCCTCGACTCCGGCACCGGCCAATCAGGTGCCCGCCAAATAATCAGACACAGGATTAATCCACATGCCGCCTCACAGCGGCACTAAATTCATACCGGCTCTCCGGCCACACACTCCCCCTCCGCACTTCCGGGAATGTGGCCGGAGGGTCGGTGTGTATACTCACCTGCACTGCGACCGGCCGCAACCCGCCTATATCCGGCCCATATATACATTCAGCGCCTCCCGACCTCCTTAATCACTTTAGACCGCTTCCAACAAAAAATGTAAACGCAGGGGTCGCGGATTTTGGTCAGATTTGGCCTTGCCGGTGATGGAACATAGCTGGCTATGCGACTGAACCCAAAGGCCAAAGCCGGCCAAAAGCTGCGAGACGGAGGTAACTTCCTTTCGCATGTACCGGATGTTGTCATTATACAGTTTTTAATATAAGTAAGTGTTCAAATTTAACCGATAGTAATTGAAAGGGAATCTTTTATACAATCTGCGGCTTCTTTTTTGCCGCTTCTGGCTTGTCGTTCAGTCGAATATGTTTATATTCCCCTTCACTCCGCACCGGAATCGAC
>DKWX01000017.1 GCA_002491945.1 Porphyromonadaceae bacterium UBA7141 | reverse complement strand
ATTTTAAACAGTTTCTTAGAGAATGTTTGAATTTAATCAAGTGCCCCGTCAGGCGAGATCAAGTGAAAGAAATCTTTTAAGTATTCGAACACTTATTTATGTAATGGCGGGTTTGCTCTCTTCAGATGATTTGTCAGGACAGAGCGTCGGCGATGCCTTCGCAGGCATCCTCGAGCAGGTCGAGCACTATTTCAAACCCTTCGGCACCGTCATAATAAGGGTCGGGCACATGGTCGGCGCCCGGATGCCTGCGGCAGAAATCAGTAGTGCGTGCCACCTTCGCTTCCATCTCCGGCGATGGAGCCAAGGCACGCAGACGGGTGTAATTGGCGTCATCCATCGACAGAATCAGGTCGAACTCCTCAAAATCGGAAGTCTTCACAGGGCGGGAACGGTGGGTGAGGTTATACCCCCTTTGGAAGGCGTGGACCCTCATGCGGCGGTCGGGCAATTCTCCTGCATGGCCGGCATAAAGCCCGGCTGAATCGATTTCAAACCGGTCGGCCACACCACGGTTTTCAACTATCTGTCGGAAGATGCCCTCGGCGGCCGGAGAGCGGCAGATATTGCCGAGGCACACAAAAAGCACTTTTATCTTCTTCTTATCCTTAAGGTCAGAGAGTCGGGTGTCCATTTTTTTTCGTATTTAATGTCAGTTTGAGTCAGAGTGAGAAAAATCGTTGTTACTTGATTCCGGGGTATGGAAGGCATTATATTCAGATTATGTCGATGCAGAATATGTGCATATCCTCGAATCCCCCTTTTGCGAAATGCCATTTGGGAATCATGCCGCAATATCGGTATCCGGCCCGTCGGAACAGGGCGATCGAGGCCTCATTCGAATCGAGCACACGCGCGCCGATGCGGCTGAGTCGCAGAGTGGAAGAAGCATATGCTGCGGCAAGCCTCAGCATCTCGAGCGCATATCCGGACCTTCGCCACTCCGGGCGCACATAAATACCGACCCAGGCATGGGCATGGAGCGGTGAGATTTCGTAGAGGTCGAGCAGGCCGACCGGTTGGTCGCGCGAGTCGGGGAATACAGCCACAAGGCGGATTTGTCCGGCCCGGAATGGGTCGGTGTCGTAACTGAGCGCATATTCGCGCAGCGTGTGGAGCGAATACGGAGCGACTGATTCGGAGCCGGGCCACACATCGCAGCCATTGTCAGCGATATACAGCATTTCTGCATCCTCCGGTTCGAGAGCCCGCAGCCGCAAGGTCATATTATTGTCGGAAGCTGAGGGTGGCATGGCTATTGGGTGGAGAATGTATCGGCAAAAGGCACACGGTTCAGAATCGACCGGCCGAGAGTGAGTTCATCGGTGTATTCCAATTCATTTCCGATTGAAATGCCGCGAGCGAGTATGGATATTCTTACCTGACATTCAGCCAGACGCCGGAAGATATAGAAATTAGTGGTGTCCCCCTCGATTGTGGGATTAAGGGCGAGAATCACCTCCTCGACCTCTCCGGATCTGACGCGTTCCACCAGACTGTCGATTTCCAGGTCTGAAGGAGATATTCCGTCAAGAGGGGAGATCACTCCACCCAATACGTGATACATGCCATTGAACTCTCGAGTGGCTTCAATCGTCAGCACATCCTTTACACTCTCCACCACGCAGACCGTGGCGGCATCTCGACGCGGGCTTGAACATATGGGGCATATATCGGATTCACTGATATTATGGCATTTGCTGCAATAGCGTATATTGCGGCGCATCTCAGAGATCGCCTCTCCCAACCCTACGGCCACATCCTCATTCTGGCGAAGCAGATGCAGGGCCAGACGCAGCGCCGTCTTTTGGCCAATCCCGGGAAGTTTGGCGAGATGAGCCACGGCATTGTCGAGTAATTGGGAATTGTAAGACTGTGACATTGGTAATACGTTAAGGGTAATATCCGCCTCCGGGCTGCAATTTTACGCCTCAGGACTCGTTAAAATACTGGTGAGCCTGATGACGTGGCTTAGGATGCGACAAATCGAATCGTCATTCTATGCTTTGGCTGAGCCGGGCGTACATTAAAAAGATAACGTATAGATGATAGATTATATTGCAGGGACTGTGGCCGAGCTTCAGCCGGCCTATGTAGTGGTGGACTGCCACGGGATAGGATATGAAATCAATATCACACTTCTTGACTATGCCTCGCTGCAGGATAAAAAGGAGTGCCGGCTTTATATTCATGAGTCGATACGCGAGGACGCACATGTGCTGTTCGGATTCATAGAGCGTGAGAGCCGGGCGCTTTTCCGTCTGCTGATAGGGGTGAGCGGCGTGGGGCCCAATACGGCCCGGCTGATTCTTTCATCGCTCAATCCGCAGCAGTTGTCGGAGACCATAGCTTCCGGCAATGACAAGATGCTCAAAAGCGTGAAAGGAATAGGAGGGAAGACCGCACAGCGCATTATCGTAGACCTTAAGGATAAAATAAACATAGGCGTCGAGGCGTTAACTACTCATACCCCCTTGGCCGATGATGCTTATAAAGATGCGCTCGCCGCGCTGGTGATGCTGGGATTTCCGCAGGCCCCTTCGCAGAAGGTGCTGCAGAATCTTTTCGGAGCCAATCCGGCGCTCACGACAGAACAGGCCGTGTCGCAGGCTTTGAAAATGCTGTAGTCCACACAGTAAGCGGCATCCTGCCGCTTCCGGATTTTGGCTCTGCCGAATGCATTCACCCCGGCTCGGTTTCGGAATCGGCCGAAAAACAAACTTGTAGCCGCCTGAATTAAATTGTGGCACTTGCTCATTATAAAAAAATTGGGGGGGGATACTAATCATACCTACCGATGACGTTACCTAACCGACATCATACCATATTACGCAGATTCCGACCGGCGGCAATGTTTCTGTTGCTGCTGGTGTCGGTCATTTCCATAGCTCAGTACAGGAAGTCGGAACTTGATCCCCCGCCCCCGGCTCCGGAACCTGAGTATGTGCAGGGCACTGTCATTCCGGATTCGATACTTATGCCCTCGCCGGTGTCGCCCACGATGCCGCGCGGCTACAACGCGCGGCTCGACGACGAATACGCGGCCGACCTGTCCGACCCCTCCAACATCAAGACCGAGGCGATATACGATCCTGAGTCAGGAATGTATGTGATACACACCCGTCTGGGCGACCGAGACCTCGTGACACCGATGATAATGACCCCGGACGATTACAACGACTACGCCAACCGTCAGGCCCTCTACGACTACTTCCGGGAACGCAACGCCATGCGCACTCAGGAAGCCGAGAAGCAGCCTTTCAATATCCTCGACATGAACTTTGCCCTCGGTCCGCTTGAAAAAGTGTTCGGGCCCGGAGGGGTGCGTCTCACCACACAAGGTTCGATTCAGCTCTCGATGGGAGTAAAGAGCAACAAGACCGACAACCCGGCCCTTTCGCTCAAATCGCGCCGCAAGACATACTTTGACTTCGACCAGAAGATACAGGCCACAATAGGCGCGTCTGTGGGCGACAAGCTGAAGTTCAACATGACCTACAACACCGATGCCACCTTCGACTTTGATTCCAAAAACCTCAAACTCGCCTACGAAGGTAAAGAGGATGAGATAATCAAAAGCATCGAGGCCGGTAATGTCAGCATGACCACCGGGTCATCGCTGATACGCGGCGGTACGGCATTGTTCGGTCTGAAGACGAAGCTGCAGTTCGGCAAACTCACACTTACCGGTCTTCTTTCGCAACAGAATTCCGAGTCCAAGACCATCAATACCACCGGGGGAGTACAGACTACCGCCTTCAACATCCGCGCCGATGAATATGATGCCAACCGCCACTTCTTTCTGGCGCAGTATTTCTACGACAACTACGATCAGTTCGCCTCGCGGCTTCCGCTCGTATCGAGCGGGATAAGCATCACGCGCATCGAAGTGTGGGTGACAAATAAAAACTCCAATTATCAGGAGAGCCGAAACTTCGTGGGCTTTATGGACCTTGGCGAGAACACGCGCCTGGCCAGCGACTACTGGACTCCCGACCGCGGACTGCCGATTCCTACCAATTCAAGCAATAACCTGCTTGAAGTGCTTAAAACACAATATCCGGATGCCCGCAACATCAATCAGGTGACACAGGTGCTTGCTCCGCTTCAGGCCTACGGTATAACCGGCGGACGCGACTATGAGAAGGTTGAGAGCGCCCGTCTGCTCCAGTCGAGCGAATATACCCTCAACGAGCAACTTGGCTACATATCGCTGAAGCAGGCGCTCAACTCCGACGAAGTGCTGGCCGTGGCGTATGAATACACCTATCAGGGCAAGGTATATCAGGTGGGTGAGTTCTCGGGCGATGTGGCGCAGACCGACCAGTCGCTCTATCTCAAAATGCTGCGCGGCACCACCATCTCCACCCGCCTGCCGATGTGGCGTCTCATGATGAAAAACGTTTACAACCTCGGAGCCTACCAGTTGCAGTCGAAAAACTTCAAACTCAACATCAAATATCTCTCCGATACCACCGGCACGGAAATCACCTATCTGCCGGTCGGGGCGATATCAAATCAGCCGCTGCTTCAGGTAATGAACCTTGACCGCCTTGACTCAAATCAGGAGTCGAATCCCGACGGAATGTTTGATTACGTAGAGGGATACACCGTACTGTCGCAGTCGGGCAAGATAATCTTCCCTGTCGCCGAGCCTTTCGGCTCCCACCTTGAGCGCAAGATCGGCAATGAGGCGCTTGCCGCACCTTACGTGTTCAAAGAGCTCTACGACTCGACGCTCGTGGTGGCAAAACAGTTTGCCGACAAAGATAAATTTTCACTCATAGGCGAGTATCAGGCTTCAAGCGGCGCTCAGATACGTCTAAACGCCATGAATGTGCCGCGAGGGTCGGTTGTGGTCACAGCCGGCGGCGCCACACTTGTGGAGAACTCCGACTATACCGTCGACTACAGCATGGGCATAGTCACCATCACCAACCAGAGCATCATCGACTCCGGCACCAATGTAAGCGTCACACTTGAGAATCAGTCAATGTTCTCCATGCAGCGCAAGACCCTGCTCGGACTTGACGCGCAGTATCGTTTCTCCAACGAATTCACCCTCGGAGGCACGCTGCTGCACTTCTCAGAGAAGTCGCTCACCGAAAAGGTAAGCCTTGGCGATGAGGTAATCAACAACACCATGTGGGGGCTTAACCTGTCGTACAACAAAGATTTCATGTGGCTCACCAACCTCATGAACCGAGTGCCCACTATCAACGCCACCGCCCCGTCGTCGCTCAAGTTGAGCGCCGAATTCGCCCAGCTCATACCGCGTCAGCAGAAGTCGGGGTCCAATCAGGGGTCGTCATATATCGATGACTTCGAATCGACCCAGACCGGGGTCGACCTCCGCTCGCCGTATTCATGGTTTCTTGCATCTACCCCCTATGACTCAAGCCCGGATGCCCTCTTCCCCGAGGCCGGACTGAGCAACAACGTCGACTATGGCAAGAACCGTGCGCTGCTGGCATGGTACTATGTCGACCGCCTCTTCACCCAGAAGAATTCTTCACTCTGCCCCGGCTATATAAAGAACGACCTCAAACAGCTCTCGAACCCGTACGTGCGCGAAGTGAAGGTCAACGAACTCTTCCCCAACCGGGAAGTGGTGTATGGCGAGCAGAATCTCATCCAGTGTCTCAACCTTTCATTCTATCCATCAGAGCGTGGACCATACAATCTTGATGCCGACAACATCGACACCGACGGCAGCCTGCTTATGCCCGAAAAACGCTGGGGCGGCATCATGCGCAAGATGGATAACACCAACTTCGAGAACTCCAACGTTGAGTATATCCAGTTCTGGATGCTCGATCCGTTTCTTGACCCGGAGAATCCCAATCTTGAGGGAGGCGACCTATACTTCAACTTCGGAGAAATTTCAGAAGATATACTCAAGGACGGCATGAAGAGTTATGAGAACGGAGTGCCTGTCGATGGCGACGAACAGTTCATGACCGAGACCGTCTGGGGGCGCGTAAGCCGTCAGAACTCACTCACCTACGCCTTCGAGAATGCTCAGGACGCGCGTCCGAAGCAGGACGTGGGACTCGACGGACTCCCAAACGATGACGAGTTCAGCTTCACCTCATATGCCGACCATCTCGACCGACTGCGCTCGCGAATCTCGCCCGACCGCATATCCGAGATGCAGGATGTGCCGTGGTCGCCTTTCAACGACCCGGCCGGCGACAACTATCATTTCTATCGTTCAGACTACTACGACCGGATACAGGCCTCGATACTGGAACGTTACAAACACTACAACGGCGTGGAAGGCAACTCCCTTTCGCCCGATCAGAGTCCGAATCCGCAGTATCAGTCGTCGCGCACGGTGCCGGATGTGGAGGATATCAATCAGGACAACACCCTCAACGAATACGAGCGCTACTACCAGTATAAGGTATCGATACGCCCTGAAGACCTTGAAGTCGGCAAGAACTATATCACCGACAAGCAGGTGAGCAGGGTCAACACCCGTATGGGTGAGCAGGAAGTGACATGGTATCAGTTCAAGATACCCTTGAGCCAGCCCGACAAGGTGGTGGGAGGCATCAACGACTTCTCCTCAATCCGCTTTGCCAGAATCTTCATGACCGGATTCAAGGCAGTCACCCATCTTCGCTTCGCCACACTCGAACTCGTGCGCGGCGAATGGCGCGACTATCAGTTCAACCTCAACAGCCGCAACGACTCTCCGGCTGAGGGCGAACTCGACATGTCGGTGGTGAATATAGAGGAAAATGCCGCACGCACACCGGTCAACTATGTGCTTCCTCCGGGAGTGGACCGTATCCAGGACCCGGGACAGTCGCAGGCCACCCAGCTCAATGAGCAGTCGCTTCAGCTCAAACTCACCGGACTTCAGCCCGGCGATGCACGCGGAATATACAAGAATACGCAGCTTGACCTGCGTATCTACCGCCGCATGCAGATGTGGGTGCATGCCGAAGCACTGATTGATGACCCTACCAAACTCAAGAACGGCGACCTCTCGGTGTTCATCCGCCTTGGCTCTGACGTAAAGAACAACTACTACGAATATGAGGTACCTCTCGACATCACCGCGCCCGACACATATAATAACTTCAACTCGGCCGACCGTGCGGCAGTGTGGCCGCTGTCTAACCGTATGGACGTGGAGTTTGACGCTCTGACCGCCCTGAAGACCGAACGCAACCGCGACCGTTCGGCCGGAACAGAAGGTGTGAGCTACACCACATTATATTCGCGCCGCGACCCTGCTGATGAACGCAACACGATCGCCGTGCTCGGCAATCCGTCGCTTTCCGATGTCAGAGTCATGCTTATCGGCGTGCGCAACCGTTCGGCCTCGACCAAAGACGGTATCATATGGGTCAACGAACTTAAAGTGACCGACTTCAACGAAGACGGCGGCTGGGCTGCCAATATCAACGCCAACCTGTCGCTCTCGGACGTGGCCAATCTCAACTTCTCTTTCCACAAAGAGACCGAAGGGTTCGGCGGGGTAGACCAGGGACTCGCGTCACGCCGCATGGAGGACTATCAGCAGTACAACGTGGCTGTGCAGGGCGACCTGGGGAAAGTGGTGCCTGCCAAGGCCAAACTCTCCGCACCCATATATTACGCCAAATCCTCGGAACGCACCACACCCAAGTATAATCCCCTTGATCAGGATATCCTGCTCAAGGATGCCCTTGATGCGGCCGCCACAAAGCAGGAAAAAGACTCGATACGCAATTATGCCGTCACACGAAAGGAGACAGAGAGTTTCTCCGTCTCCAATCTGCGCTTCAACGTGCAGAGTAAGACCCCGATGCCCTGGGACCCCGCCAACTTCACCATCGCCTTCTCCTACAACAAGCAGAAGAATTTCGATCCTACGACGGAGTATGAATATACCAACGACTATCGAGGTTCGCTGCAATACAGCTACTCGCCGATGATCAAGCCCCTCAAGCCCTTCGCGTGGGTAAAAGGGAAGGGGAAGAATGCCAAATTCCTTCGGGAATGGCAAATCAACTGGCTCTTCAACAATCTCACATTCCTGACATCGATGACGCGCTACTACTATGAGCAGCAGACACGCAGCGAGGTGGATGTCGACTTCCGGTTGCCCGTGCAGGTGAGCAAGAACTTCTATTGGAACCGTCAGCTTGCGCTGACATGGAATCTCCTGCCCAGCCTCACCCTATCGTTCAACTCCAGCACCACTGCCCGCATTGAAGAGGCTGTGGGAGCTGTCAACAAGCGTCTCTTCCCCGATAAATACCGTGACTGGAAAGACACGGTGCTCTCCTCGATAAGGGGCCTCGGTACGCCATGGAACTATAATCAGACCTTCACCGGCAGCTACAAGGCCCCCTTCAACAAGATCGCATTCCTCGACTATCTGACGGCCAACCTCACCTACACCTCCACTTATCAATGGGACAAAGGATCCACGGTCGATGACGTATATCTCGGCAACTCGATAGCCAACCAGTCGTCGTGGAACGGTGACGCACGCCTGAATTTCGAGACTCTCTATAACAAATCAAAATATCTTCAGGCCATCAACAAACGCTTCGCCTCTTCGCGCAGCACCGGGCGCAACACAGCCCGGCCGGGGCAGCGCACGAGTCCGGTGAAGAAAGACACTCCGAAGAAATTCGAGCGGGCCATCACGCTTGCCGAAGACACAACTACGCTTTTGCAGCACAATCTGAAGACTAAAAAAGTAAAAATACGGGCCACAGCCAACGGCAAACCCTTCACGCTGAAGACACGTGTGGTCGATGACAATACAATCGAAATCCTCTCGCGAGGGACGCAGAATCTTAAGGTGACAGTGACCGAAGACAAAAAAGAGTCTAAGAAAAGTTTCGTCACAGAACTGGCCGAATACGGACTGCGCTTCCTCATGATGCCACGCAGCTTCAGCTTCCGCATGAAGCGGAGTCATTCTCTCAATCTGCCGCAGTTCTCGCCCAATATAGGGGATATCTTCGGACAGAGCACCGCCTATGGCCCGATGAGTCCCGGCCTGGATTTCGCCTTCGGTTTCTATGATGAGTCATACGTAGAGCGGGCACTCGGGCGCGGCTGGCTTCTGACCGACAACAATCAGGTGTCACCGGCTATCTGGAACGATGCCAAAGAGTATAATTTCGAGTTGCAGCTCGAGCCGATACGCGGGCTGAAGGTGACACTGACCACCAACCTCACGGATTCGCGCACGCGCCAGATGCAGTTTATGTATGATGGAATGCCCACAACCCGCACAGGATCCTATACCCGCACTCATGTGGCCATACTCACGGCCATGAAGAGTTCAAAGGCCGAAAACGGTTATGCCTCCGAGGCATTTACCCGTTTCCTCAGCTATATCCCCCAGGTGGCGGCACGCTATGAGGCTGCCTATCGTGGCGTTAATTATCCCAAGACAGGGTTTATGGAGGGGAATCCGCTGGCAGGGAGTCCCTATAATCCCGAAGTGGGGTCGGTGAGCGCCACAAGCTCGGATGTGCTGATACCGGCCTTCATCGCCGCCTACAGCGGCACCGATGTGAATAAGGTGACACTTGATCTCTTCCCGGGCCTTAGCTCGATGCTCCCCAACTGGAAAGTGACCTACGACGGCTTCCTCCAGATGGGCGACATGCGGAAAATCTTCAAGACATTTACAGTCAATCATGCATATCAGTGCACGTATTCTGTGGGTAGCTACAGTTCGTTCCTTAACTGGCAGAGCGTAGGCGGAGACTATGGCTTCACCTACGATGAACTCTCCGGAATGCCGGTCCCCTCATCGCCCTACAGCATATCGAGTGTGGCCATAACCGAGCGTTTCGCACCGCTGGTGGGTGTCAACATGACATTTCAGAACGACTTGAGTGTCAACGCCGAGTATAAGGACTCACGCACACTCAATCTTAATACATCAGCCGGGCAGGTGGTGGAGACTACAAGCCGCCAGCTCACTGTCGGCGCAGGATTCAAGATTGCCAACTTCAATAAAATCATCAAAATCGGCAGTAGGCAGGGTAATGTGAGCAATGACCTCTCGCTCAATCTCGACTTCTCCTATGCCAACAATGCCAGCCTGATACGCCGCATAGAGACTGCCTACACGCAGGCCACCCAGGGCACGCGGACCTTCTCGCTCAACTTCATGGCAAGCTATATACTCAGCCGGCGAATCACGCTCAACGCATTCTTCGACCATCAGGTAAATACCCCGTTGGTGAGCAATAGCGCATATCCCACATCCAACTCAAATTACGGCATAAGCGTCAACGTATCATTGGCACGCTGATGCCATCCGGAGCCGCGATACTTGTGATAGATTATAAACACAAGGTGGAAATGATTAAAATGAGTGCTCTTGTGTTATATATATGTTTTACATAAGAAAGTATTCAAATTTAATTTATACAATATGCGGGGCTGATTTTAGTCGATTCCGGTGAGAAGTGATGGAGAATATCAACATATTCGACTCAGCTACAAGCCGGAAGCGTCAGTAAGGAAGTCTACGGCAGAGGTATAACCATAACTTAACCTAATTCATATGGCATCAAACAAGACAGTGATTGGAATGGCTCTGCTTGCCATCGGCATATTCGGAGCCGGATGGATGATGAAAGCCGGAATCGATAATTTCTCAAGCCGCGACCGTGTGGTCACAACCCGCGGCCTTTGTGAGAAAGAGGTGCCGGCCAATAAGGTGACATGGCCTATAGTCACCAAAGAACTCGGCAATGATCTCCCCGCCATCTATCAGAAGATAGAGAGTTCGAATGCGGCCATTCTCGCGTTTCTGAAGAACAACGGAATAGCCGAGTCGGAGATTTCGGTCAATCCTCCGCAGGTTTTCGACCAGGCGGCTGAACGGTATGGCAATCAAAATGTGACCTATAGGTATTCCGTCACCAACGTTGTGGTGGTGACATCCGAAAAAGTGGAGAAAGTGCGTGAACTGATCAAACGCCAGACTGATTTGATGAAACAGGGTGTGGCCATAGTGGCAGGCGACTACAACTACACCACCCGCTATGACTATACCGATCTTAACGCCATAAAGCCCGAGATGGTGGCTGAGGCCACAGCCAATGCCCGCGAGGCTGCCGATAAGTTTGCCTCCGATTCCCACAGTGACCTTGGCAAAATCAAGACAGCAAGTCAGGGACAGTTCTCAATCGAGGACCGTGATCAGTATACTCCCTACATAAAGACGGTGCGCGTAGTCACATCAATCACATACTATCTGAAAGACTGATAATCCTCATCATAATAGACAGATAAGCCTCGCCATAAGAGACAGATTAATAAGTAAGTGTTCAAATTTAATTTATACAATAAGCTCGCAGATTGTATAAAAGATTCACTTTTAAGTGCAATCGGTTAAATTTGAACACTTGCTTATAAAACCGTAATGCGGTTGCGAGACAAGGACATATGATATAATGAGCTGTTTGGGGTGAGGGAGGATAAGACAAGTTCATCGGATATGGAGGCGGCGTATTCGTTGCGGCGTTGGCATAGGAGACGTGATGTCATTGTCGCTGATGTTTTGAAAGGAGCGATGAAGAGGACACGCCCGGCGTTGTAAGCTTCGCGGTATTTTTCGGGAATCTTTTTGTAGATTGACCGGGCAAGGACGCATATTATTCCGCATTTCCCCCGGATGAGAAAGTCTAAGACTTCGCGCTCCATCTTTGAATGGAACCCGCTGACTACGGCAACATCTTCACGCCGTGCGACTTCCGTCGCCCAGTCGAGCGTCGGAAGCACCGAAAGATAGGCTATAGTGCCTGAAGCAAAGTAGCCAATCTTCCTGCGGTCAAGGAGTGAAATGTTGCCGAGTGTTTCCATTACTCGTCAGAATTGTTAAGTTCGTCACCCATACGATATTTGATGTCGTAGTTGATTATGAAATCAAGCTCTTCCTCTGTAAAGTGAAAATGACAGCCTAAAAGATGATCTATCTTATCAATGATTGATTTAGAAAGTTTTGGGTAATATTCGTAGTAAATGACATTTCTGTCTGTCGTTTTATAGTATGTATCCTTTTTATACCGATTTTTCTCATAGTCATTGGACAACTCCTCACCTGCATTCTTCAAGACTATATCTGACACTAAGGAAGAAGGACACGGAAATTTATCTATAAATGATTTCGTTAGATTCCTACAATCGGTATAACCTATATAGTTCCAATAAAACAGTGATGAAGAAAGCAATGCCGAAATATTAACATTACTATATCCTTCACTAATGGATATACTTTTTTCTGCTTTTACATCTTCAAGTTGACCATTGATGTAAGTAATGCTTTTAGTTGGTTTTATAAGCAGAAAATAGCCACCCCCCGCAGCTCTATAATAAACAGAGTTCTTAGCTGATACACCATAATATGAAGCAGTCGTGTTCTTAACTTCTGCAAGCCGGGCATTGATATCACATTCAATTTGCTCGGAAAACTTCGGAATTATGAAAGAGTCGGCAAATTTAGTTACATCTACAAACTGAAGATTAAAGAATAAAATAGGCCGATTTGAAGTATACCATCTATTATATTTAGATGCGAAAATAGTAGGAGGTATAGGAGGTATATTTTCAGATGAACGTGCAGAGATGAAAATACAAGCTCTTAGATGCTCTATCATCTCAAATAATTTTCCTGGACGGTCATCAAAATTAGCGAACTGTAAATACTCGGATTCATCCTTCATTATCTTGATTACCTGATTCATGCGTTGGGAGCATGTGATTGCTACAGGAATAATGAAAGAAAAACGTCCAATTATTTTACCTATCTGGTATCCTCGCTCAATACAGCAGCCATATAGATTTCCACAGTTTGCCGAATGCAGAGAATCAAATTTATAGGTAACATCTTTACTTGGGAATTCCACATACGGGGGATTGCCGATGATGACATCGAAGCCGCCGTTGCCCTCGATGATTTGGTAGAATTCGGCGAGCCAGTTGAATGGCTGGTGTGATTTGAGCCATTCGTCATAGCTGATATTCGGAGATGAAGCGGAATAGAGTCGATGATTCAGTTTGTCGTTGAGCGACTTCAGCAATTCGCGCAAGTCATGTTTGGCTTGTTTGAAAGCCATCATATCTTCCTCCTGACGCAACTGTTGGAAAACGAATATCCTGTATGCTGCTGCCACTTTATGCATTTCTTCGTCAATCTCTTGCTTGAAATCCTGATTGGCGAGTTCCTGCATAATATCTTCCGCATGATTGAGGTCATTGTCGAGTTGCTCTTTGGTAGCGTAGCCTACGAGGGTATTGCCGCAACGTATGTTGAAGTCGATGTCGGGCAGCGGGTCGAGTCCGAGGTTTTCGGCACGACGGTCAACGTCGACAACGGCCACCATTTTCAAGAACAGTCGCAGTTTGGCTATCTCTGTGGCCTCAACCATTATGTCAACGCCATAGAGGTTGCGGAGAATTATCGACTTGAAAATGAAATACTGAATGTTTGAGCGATACTTGTCGGTTATCTCGGCAAGTTCCTCCTTGAATTTCGCAGGATTCTCGCGGTTGAACTCCTGCATACGGTCTATGCAGATTTCATAGAGCGGTTCGAGGATATTCATCGCGGCGAAAAGGAATGCACCGGAGCCACACGTCGGGTCAAGTATCGTCACTTTTTGCAGAGCATGATAGAACCACCCCACAAACCGGCTGTCGCCCCGCGCGATAAGGTCGGATGCAAATGTGCGGATGTCGAGATTGTAGGTGATAAAATCGTTTATCGAGGTGATTTCTCCACGGTTGATTTTGCCAAGTATATCACCGCAACGCTGCAAGCGGTCGATAGACTCTCTCCAAATCTCATTGGGCAATCCCCATTGTTCGGGAGTGCGGGTGTTCCAATCCGAACGGAGTTCGGCGAGGGGAATGTGGCTGTCGGGCAAGTCGCCCACAGGAGTTTCGGAATACTCCTTACGCATGTCATCAGTGATGATGCCACGGGCGATTGATTCCGGTATTTTGTCGAAATCATTGTACCCCTTCTTTACCGCATCGAAGATATATCGGTCGCCGCTCTCGCGAAGTGTGCGCCACACATAGCCGTCCGGAGCAAACTCTTTGGCAGAATCCTTTGTCGCGGTGCGCACCTGATCAAAGAGATAAGGCAAGATGCAGTTGCGGCCTATATATTCGGTGATATCCTCCTTGGTATAATAAGCACCCATCTGTGCACGGTCGTTGATATACTGCTCAAAGATGTAGCCGAGCACGTCCGGGTTGATGTCTTTGCCCGATGCTGTGAGCCGCGTGTCAAGATGCCAGTTCCATTTGTCAAAGAAATCAAACAGACCGATAAACGCCTCATCCGGGATATCGATGTCGGCATAGTCGGCTTCGAGCTGATGCTCGTCGAACATACCGCCGTTAAGATATGGAATCTTCCCAAAGACCGCCTCAAAGTCACGGGAATGTTTAGGGGTGTTCAAGCCGTCATGGAACAGACTGCGGAGGAAACTGCGGTAGAAATTGTAGAATTTATCCTCGCCTTCATTAGCGCGTACATAATTCAGCTTATTGCGCAGATAATCCACATCAAGATTCAGAAAACCTTTCTTCTGAATGAAGTAACAGAACATGAGCCGGTTGAGCATAACCGACGCATACCACTGCTTGTTGCGGTTGTTCTTGGTCTCTACATAATCGTCGATACCTGTTATAAACTCCGCGAAAGCCTTATGCTGCTTCTTGAACCCGGCATAGAAATCCTTCGTGATTTTCTCGGAGTTCACGGCAAATGCAGTCTGCACCTTAGCGCGGAGATCGACAATATTTGTCTGCTCGTCAAAATCAAATGTGATTCCGTCGATCTTCTGATAGACAACCTCGGCATTGGCGTTGTCGTATTCAATAAGCACAAGGTCGCGTTTCTCGTTCGTGCGCACAGGCACCACCCATAGGTCGTGAGCAGTGCCGCGAAGTCGGTAAATGCAGATATAGTCGAGA
>DKWX01000023.1 GCA_002491945.1 Porphyromonadaceae bacterium UBA7141 | reverse complement strand
ATTCTTTGGAGGAATCAAGAGAATTGAGGCCAAGGGGACGACTGCTTTTTAGAGACTGGCGGAATGGATGGCAGGATTGTCAGACCGACCGACAGATGGATTTATATATGAAATGACGGGGATGGGGGTCCGGAATAACGATGGGACGGCCGGGAGGTGTTGTAAAACATAATCTATTATAAATCACTGACTGATAGATATCGGCATATGTGGTAATTGCTAAAATAAGAGCCGTCTGAAAAATAAAAGTGTTAAAAATTTTGTAGCATTAACGATTTTTAGTAACTTTGCCATCGGTTTTGGAAACCTCTACTACCTTGTAGTTGTAGCCACACGTGGCTACAACTACAGTCAGCCCCGAGGGGCTGACTGCAGCGACACACGGTTCTGCATTTTTCTTGCAGACTGTGGAATCCGCCTTGATACGGAGTGTTCTCGATACCATGCTATGGATTTTACTACTCTCGGGGCATACTTGCTGCCCCCGCTTCAGACAATCCTTGTTGCACAACACCAACATCCGCAGAAAAACTCACTTTGACAGTTATGAAACTACGTCACTGGCTTATATTCCTTTGTCTGTTAGGCTTCGCGGCACCGCGTGCCGCCGCCCAGGAGGTAGGTATCAAGACCAACCTGCTCGGATGGGCCGTCACCAACCCCAACCTCGGGGTAGAGATTGGCGTGGGTCATCGCTCCACAATCTCTCTCACCGGCGCCGTCAACCCCTGGAATTTCTCTGACAACCGGCACCTCCGCTCTTGGATCGCTATGCCGGAGTACCGTTACTGGTTCTGCGAAAAATTCACGGGTCATTTCATCGGCGTGCACCTGCTTGGTGGCGAATACAACGCCAAAAACGTCAATTTTCCCCTCAAATCGCTGATTGTGGCCTCTTCGGTCACTCCCGTCTATCCCGACGACCCCGCTTCCGCACAAAAGGGGTGGCCCGACATGACTTCGCCCGCCAATAAGGACCGTCATGTGGAAGGGTGGTTTGGCGGCGCAGGCGTCACTTACGGTTATCAGTGGATGCTTTCGCGCCACTGGAACCTTGAGGCATCCATCGGCGTAGGCTATGCCTATTCCAAAATGCACCTCTACGGACGCTGCTCGCGCACCATCGACAAGCGCACTCTCCATTACGTCGGCCCGACTCACGCCAATGTCAGCTTCATGTACCTCTTCTAAAATCCTACGTCGCCAATGAAACCCACAGTTTACCTCATTCCGGCGGCCATCGCCGCCGCAGTGGCAGCCGCCTCGCCGGCAGCCGCCGCCAACGCTCCCAAGGAGAGTGTGCTCGACTCGTTAAAGGTTGTGAATGTGTCGTTTGTCAAGAACGCCGACATGATGGAGGTGGAATATGAATTCGACCTCTCCGCCATGAGCATAGGCTCTAACGAGCGTGTCATCTTTACCCCGGTTTTCGCCGGCGAGGGGGACTCGATCGTGCTGCAGCCGCTCGTGCTCAACGGCCGTAATGCGCAGCTGAAGTATGAACGCGAAAAGAATCAGCGCGTCGAAGGCGCCACGGTGATTCAGTATAAGAAAAATCAGACAGCCAACTGGAACGGCGCCGCCTCATTCCCATATGAGGAGTGGATGGAGGTGTCGAGACTCAATGTGCATGAAGACCTCTGCGGCTGCGGCGATCTCCGGGTTCAGGCTTGCATCCCGGTAGGGTACGAGTTCGACAACCGTCCGGCTCCCGCCGCTGTGATGACATTCATCCAGCCCGTAGTGGAGGCCACCAAGGCCCGCGCCGAGGAGGGAAGCGCATTCGTCGATTTTCAGGTCAATAAGACCAACATCCTGCCCGACTACCGCAATAACCGTTTCGAAATCCGCAAGATCACGGAGACAATCGATCTGGTGAAGAACGACCCGCTTGTGTCAATCACCAATATCGACATCCACGGTTATGCATCCCCCGAGGGTTCGTATGCCAATAATACACGCCTCGCCGAAGGACGTGCGCTCTCGCTTAAGAATTACGTCAAGTCGCTCTATACGCTCTCCGACAAACTCTTCACCTCAAGCGCCACGCCTGAGGACTGGGCCGGCCTGCGCCGCCTGGTGGAGAAGTCGACACTGGCCGACCGCAAGGAGATTCTCGCCGTAATCGACTCCGACATGGAGCCGGATGCCAAGGATGCCGCGCTCCGCACGCGTTTCCCGCAGAGCTATCAGGTGATGCTCTCGCAGATGTATCCCGCCCTGCGTCACTCCGACTATACGGTGAAATATATAGTGCGTCCGCTCACTATCGAGGAGACTATTGCCGTGATGCGCACCGACCCGAAAAAGGCGTCGCTGCAGGAGATGTTCCTCGTGGCTCAGACCTTCGATCCCGGTTCCCCCGAATTCGAAGAGTGCATGGATATCGCCGTGCGCACCTATCCGGATGATCCGGTGGCCAATCTCAATGCGGGTGCGTCGGCCCTCAATGCCGGCAACCTCGACGAGGCCGAAGCCTTCCTGGCAAAGGCCGGCGACTCCCCCGAAGCGCTTCAGGCGCGTGGCGTACTGGCCATGCAGCGCGGCGACTTCGACCGTGCCGAGTCTCTGCTTAACGAGGCTCTTGCAGCAGGGGTAGAGGATGCCGAGTTCAATCTCACTGTCCTCGCACGCGCCCGTCAGCTTGCCGCTCAGAACCGTGGTGCCGTTCCGCAGAAACCCACGACAGATACAGAGGAGCAACCCGGACTGTAACAATGCGGTGATACGGCGAGTCCGCTCATAGCAAAGCTAAGTAATCACGTCAGCCGATATCGTATCGCCACTATCCCCGAATTCAATAATTATCGACTTTCTGGCCACTTTCAAAACACTTGATACACCCCGAATGGAAGTATTGCTGAATGAATAGTCAGTAAAAGCCAATAAATATAGATACAAACAACTAAAAACAAATAACACTTTAATTAACCTACTTATGAAATTCTCAAAGTATTTCATGTTGGCAGGTGCCGCAGCCATGCTGACAGCCTGCTCCAGCGAAGAACCGTTGGTGGGTCCCGACAATAGTGGCAATGATCCCCTTGAGGATGGCTGCTACGCCTATTTCGACATCGCTATGGCATCTGGTGCAGCCACTCGTGCAGCGGATTTCGCAGGTGGTACTGCCGAAGAGTACAATGTAAAGAATGGCAAGATTCTCGTATTCGGTCTGCCCAAAGGTGTAGATGATTCTACTGTAGCCGGTCGCGTACAGGCTAAATTCATAGTTGATGCCGAGTTCAATTTCACCAACACACCAAGCACTGATAGAGAACTTGACGCGTCTAACAGCAAAGTACTTGCTTCTTTCAAGAAAGGTACTTTCTCAAGCGACCAGTACGGGACATTCTATGGTGTGGTTGTGCTCAACTACAGCAGCGACTGGATTCCGACAGCAGGTCAGACATTCCAGGAGTGGGCTGAGAATCAGACTCTCAATGGCGACCTCTGTGATTCTAAGGGCAATATGGTGATGACCAACGCACCTAAGTATGTCGCAGGTAATCCGACTGTCCTCTCTGTGATTAACACCGACAATGTTAAGGATACTCAGACTGAACTTGAGCAGCTTGGTGAGAATGCACGTGCTGCCAGTTTTACCGTTCAGCGTGTAGCTGCCAAGGTTAGCTTTGCCAATGCTGCTGCAGGTGGTAAGACTGAATTTACAGTAGCCGACGGTGAGTACCAAAACGGTAAGGCTGAGATCATCGGTTGGGCAATGGACCTGACTCGCAATACTGCATTCCCCGTCCAGAATGTATGGGGTGAGAATGTTGCCAAGTTCTTTAAAACCGATGCGGCATCCTGGTTCTACTCGACAGGTACATATCCCCGCTGCTATTGGGGTGACAGCAAGTTCTACAATAAGCAGATGACTGTTGCAGAGTGCACCAAAAATTTCAACTTCCTCGGAACCATCCCCGCTGCATCTGCACTCAGCATGAATGAGTCTGAGTACATCCGTCCGAACACTGCAAGCTACACGCTGCTCAACAAGGGTCAGACTACCCGTATGGTCATCAAGGCCAAATTCACTCCCGATGGTGTAACTGCCGGTTCGACTCTCATCAAGTTTAAGAACGTTACTACTCTCTTCACTGAAGCTACTCTTAAAGATAAAGTTGTAGCGGTTGTAAAAAAACTTCTTAATCAGGATGTAACAGCTGAAAACGTAACTGTGAACGTTCCTTCTGCCGGTTGGAAAAAGTTCTCTGATGTAGTTCCTGCAATTGCAGGTGTTGACGCTGAGAAACTTCCCGTCATTGCTGAGGGTATGGGTATCTACGACCAGACTAAGGCAGAGGTTGCTGTATACCTGAACGGCGAGTGCTACTACAACGTATATATCCGCCACTTCGCTGATGAGCAGGAAGATGCCGGCATAAAAGTTAAACCCGGCATTTCAACGTCTATCTACAATGAAGACCACACCGGTCGTTACGCTATCGTCCGTAACAACTGGTATGACGTGACTGTCAATAGCATCTCCGGTCCCGGTATGCCTTCTAACCCCGAGCCCGATCCCAACAAACCGGTTGACGAGATTGAAGATGACTCTAACCGCTATATGAATGTTGATGTCAACATCCTCAATTGGGCTAAGCGTTCTCAGAATGTAGATCTCTAATCCGAGGAAACGAAACCAAACGAAACCAAGTAAGCCTTGCCGCCACGTGGCGGCAAGGCTCCCCTAAGAAAATGCGGGCCGGTGGGCAATCGGTCACCGGCCCGCAACTTTCCCTTTCACCCCCTCCCTCCATACTGCATTTTTTTCTCTCTCTCCTTCCATAATTACTCCGCCGATCTCTCCTGATTCTCCAAAAAGCGCCGACTCGCGTCCCCGCGCCTATCGCGCCTCTCTTTCCCCCGGGAACATCCGGGCAACAGATACAAAAACTCCTCATCCCTATTTCAGAATAACTGAAAGGCCCCGGACCCCGAAAGGTGGTCAAGCCGATAACAGATATATTCCAACACATGAAACTACTCTCTGACATACGCTCCGCGAGACGATGGGCCGTTCCCGTCGCCGCAGCCGCGCTGCTCGCATCCTCCTGCTCGATGATCCATGAGGATCTCCCGGAGTGCGCCACGCGCCCCGCAACGCGTGCTTCAGTAAATTTCATCTACGACTACAACACTCTGTCGCAGGACCTCTTCAACGACAATGTCGGCTCTGTCACTCTATATGTCTATGATGCCGACAATCATCTTGTGTCGCTTTCGGAGTTTACCGCCGGACAATTCCGTGCTGATGGCTTCGCCGTACCGCTGTCTCTGCCGTACGGCACTTACTCTCTATATGCATCCGCACGAGCCTCCGAAGACGGGTATGAGGCATCGCTACTCACTCCCGGAGCTAAATTCCGCCGCTCCGCCGCCAATCCCGGCGACGCCTTCGACGCTCTTCGCTACACTCTCGACAACACCAACGGGACTGTCGACCATGCATCGCTCCCCCTCGAACATATGTGGCTCACGCAGCAGCCCGTCACCCTCACCCTCTCCGAGGCTGAAATCCCCGCCGAGGGTGCGCCGCAGCCTGCCGATGTGATCGTGCCGGCCACCGTGCCGCTGCAGCGTGTCACCAACAATCTCCACCTCTCCATCACACGCGCCAACTCGGCCGACGCCAATCTGCCCGGACTCTCCGACTCCGACTATGAAGTATGGGTGCAGACCGTAGGCGGCCGCCACGAGCTCGACCTGCTCGGCCGCCCCACAGCTGCCGCACAGCCTCTGCGCTACACCCCCTACGCCGTATCCACATCGTCCGGCAAGCGTGCCGCCGCCTCAATCGAGGCCGACATCGCAATGTCGCGTCTGATACTCGAAGAGGATGCCGCAAAGCACACACAGCTCGTGGTGCGGAGCCGCCTCAGCGGCGAGACATTCACATGGGATCTCCCCGAACTTCTCGCCCGTGGCCGCGAAGCCTACCCCTCTCATGAATGGAGCGGACAGGAATATCTCGACCGCGAATACAACTATAACCTTACGGTCGACTTCCGCGAGTCCGACGAAGGATGGCGCTACATCGAAGTCTCGATCCCCATCCTCAACTGGGCAAAACGTATTCAGAACGTCGACCTCTGATCCTCTCAGGCGGCACCGCCGGCGAGCGACCCCATACCGACTCCCCCCCCAATACATTCTCTTGATTCCTCCAAAGAAT
>DKWX01000038.1:1977-36967 GCA_002491945.1 Porphyromonadaceae bacterium UBA7141 | reverse complement strand
TCGAACTTGCGACCTCACGCCCCCCAGACGCGTACTCTAAACCTACTGAGCTACACCCCGATTTAATTATGTTTTTGCTTTAATTAGTTGCCTTCTCAAAGCGAGTACAAAGTTAATGCCTTTTTTTGAAACCACCAAATTTTCCGGTCATTTTTTTTACTTTCCACTCAAATTTTCTGAGGCCCCCACCTTTCACCCACCTTATTTGTGAAAGTGGGAAGGGGTCGCGCGACCCCTTCCCACAAAAACTGTCGGAAGAATAACATGTAGGAATCATCCCACAGTGGAGCCCGGCTTCACTTCACCTTGCGGGCCGATTACGGTCAGCGTTCCGTCGGGATTGACGGCCGACAGAATCATGCCGTTCGACTCGCGTCCCATCATCTTGCGCGGAGGGAAATTCGCGATAAAGCAGATTTCCTTGCCGATGAGGTCTTCGGGTTCGTAGGATGCGGCTATCCCGCTGAGGATGGTGCGGCCACCCATTCCATCGTCGATGCGGAACTCCAGCAGTTTCTTCGATTTAGGCACCTTGCAACATTCCATGACGCGCCCCACGCGTATATCCATACGGGCGAAATCGTCGTAGCTCACAGCGCTCTTCACGACTTCGGGCTGCCATGCGTCGAGCAGGTTCTGCTCCACCGTCTTGCGGAGTTTCTCTACCTGGGCCTCCACCACGCTGTCTTCCACTTTTTCGAATAGCAGCGGCGCCTTCTCGGTGACAAGGCCATCGGCGATAAGATCGAAGCGGCCGGCCATGTCCCATCGAAGTTGCGGCATATGGAAAGTCTCGGCAAGCCGCGCTGCAGAGAAGGGGGTGAACGGTTCGAACACCACGGCCAGATTGGCGCAGATTTGCGCGCCAAGGTTCATGATGGTCTTCACACGCTCCACATCGGTTTTGATGAGTTTCCATGGTTCGCAATCGGCCAGATATTTGTTGCCGATGCGTGCCACATTCATAGCTTCCTTCAGCCCCTCGCGGAACTTGAAATTATCCAGATTTTCTCCCAGTCGTTTCACACTCTCCTGCACCTCGGCCATCATCATGCGGTCGATGTCGAGGAGTTCTCCTCTGGAGGGGACGGCACCGTTATAGTACTTGTGCATAAGCACTACAGTGCGGTTGACAAAATTGCCGAATATTGCCACCAGTTCCGAATTTACGCGGGCCTGGTAATCCTGCCAGGTGAAATTGTTGTCCTTCGTCTCCGGAGCGTTGGCGGTGAGCACATATCGCAGTTCATCCTGACGTCCGGGGAGTTCCTGAAGATATTCATGAAGCCACACGGCATAATTGCGAGAGGTGGAAATCTTGTCGTCCTCAAGGTTGAGGAACTCATTTGCAGGCACATTGTCAGGAAGATTGTAGGAGCCGTCGGCCATAAGCATGGCGGGGAATACGATGCAGTGGAACACGATGTTGTCCTTGCCGATAAAATGCAGCATACGTGTAGAAGGGTCTTTCCACCAGCGTTTCCAGTCATCGCCGACACAGTCGATGGTATTCGAGATGTAGCCGATCGGGGCGTCAAACCATACGTAGAGCACCTTGCCGTCGGCCCCATCGACAGGCACGGGGATACCCCAGTCGAGGTCACGGCTCACGGCGCGCGGCTGAAGTCCCATGTCGAGCCATGACTTGCACTGTCCGTAGACGTTGCTCTTCCACTCCTTATGCTCTTCGAGTATCCACTGACGCAGACGAGGCTCCCACTTATCGAGGGGGAGATACCAGTGGCTGGTTTCGCGCAGCACCGGAGTATTGCCGGTGATGGCAGAGCGAGGATTGATGAGATCGGTGGCGTTGAGCGATGTGCCGCACTGTTCGCACTGGTCGCCGTAGGCGTGTTCGTTGCCACAGTGCGGGCAAGTGCCGGTGACGTATCGGTCGGCGAGGAACTGTCCGGCTTGCTCGTCATAGAGTTGTTCGGAAGTCTTTTCGATAAACTCTCCCTTCTCGTAGAGGCGGCGGAAGAAATCGGACGCCGTGCGGCGGTGTGTCTCGGAAGTGGTGCGGCCATAGACATCGAAAGAGATGCCGAGATCGGCAAACGAATCTTTAATGATGTTGTGGTATCGGTCGACGATATCCTGCGGCGTGACCCCTTCTTTCTTTGCCTTGATGGTGATGGGGACACCATGTTCGTCGCTTCCTCCTACAAACAGCACCTCCTCACCCTTCATGCGGAGATAGCGTGCATATATATCCGCCGGGACGTAGACGCCGGCCAGGTGGCCGATGTGCACCGGCCCGTTGGCGTAGGGCAGGGCGGAAGTGATAAGCGTGCGCTTGAAATCTTTCATATCGTATGTATGTAAGTATAATTGTATCAGTATCTGACATTGATGAGGCTCTGCTGCGGCACAGTATAGAGGGAGAGATGCGTTTGTAGCAGCCATCAAATTGCAAAATTACAAAAAAAAGTTCATATCCCTGCGCCATCGCCCGCATGTTTTTCCATCTGCCGGGCGATGTGTCGCATAAGAGCTGTAATGTCCGGGTTGATATTTCGGCAGAGAGCAGGACGACACACGGAATGCGTCATGTCCCGATTTGCCAATGGTCGCTGAGGGGAGGAGTGAAATGTTTGGTAATATGTGGGTTTTGCATTAACTTTGCATCGGGATTCGGTCATGTCCGGAGAACACTCGCTAATCATATATGTTGATATATTGCGAGAGCTCCGGAAAAATGCCGGAGCCCGGGTACATGCTATAATCCATATCTATGAATTATTCGATTTTTGATTTCATCAGTCTGCTCGGTTCGGTATGCCTTTTCCTCTATGGCATGAAAGTGATGAGCGAAGGACTCCAGAAAGTGGCAGGCGACCGACTGCGCAACATTCTCGGAATCATGACCAAAAACCGTGTGACCGGAGTGCTTACCGGAGTGCTTATCACGGCACTCATCCAGTCCTCGTCGGCATCGACGGTTATGGTGGTCAGTTTTGTAAATGCCGGCCTGATGTCACTCGGACAGGCAATGGCCGTGATATTCGGTGCCAATGTGGGCACTACGGTCACCACCTGGATCATATCGGCCTTCTCGTTTGAAATCAACATATCCGACTATAGCGTGTTGCTGCTTGCCGTAGGCGTGCCGATGCTCTTCATGAAGAAATCCTTCTATAAGTCGCTGGGTGAGTTTCTGATAGGTTTCTGTTTCCTCTTCATGGGGCTTGACCTGATATCGCACTATGTGCCGAATCTACAGGAGAATCCCTCGATGCTGCAGTTCCTGACGCATTATACATCGATGGGGTATGGCTCGGTGCTGATATTCTTCTTCATAGGTATCATCGTGACCATGGTGGCGCAGAGTTCGGCCGCCACATTTGCCATCACGCTGATTATGTGTTCACAGGGATGGATTACTTTTGAACTTGGATGCGCCATAATTCTTGGAGGCAATATAGGCACGACCATCACCCCCGTGCTGGCCTCTCTGAGTGGTAATCTTGCCGCCAAGCGCACCGCAATGGGGCATGTGCTCTTCAATGTGCTCGGCTCAATCATAGTGCTCTTCATATTCCAGCCCTTCGTCTCGCTCGTGGCCGAAATCACACAATGGCTTGAAGGCACCAATCCGCTCACAATCACCGTAGCTGAAGAGGCCGCTATGGCCGACACAACACTGCTCAGCCCGGCCGGCGGACTGACCGCCAAGGCTCAGGCGTCGATGGCATTCGCACTGGCGATGTTCCCGACGGTGTTCAATACTCTGAATCTCTGTATCATGATATGGTTTACGGGGCTGTATGTAAAGATAGTATGCTGGATTATGCCCGCACGCCATAAGGAGAGTGACGAGGAATTCTCGCTCAAATTCATCGGTCGCGGAATGCTTGGCACATCAGAGCTTAACATCACCCAGGCCCAGAAGGAAATCCTGGTGTATGCAGAGCGAGTGTCGCGTATGCTCGGCATGGCCCGCGAGCTGATACATCTGAAGGAAAAAGACGATAAATACACCAACCTTTATTCTCGCCTTGAGAAATATGAAGATATATCCGACCGTATGGAGATAGAGATCGGCAATTTCCTCAACCGTGTGGCCGAGGGACGCCTTTCTCCCGAGGGCAAGATGCGTATCGCCGGAATGCTGCGCATCATCTCCGAGATAGAGTCGATTGCCGACAGCTGTTTCAATGTGGCCAAGACACTCAACCGCAAGAATCAGATTCATGTGGAGTTTGACCATCCGGTGATGGTGGAAATTGACAAGATGTACGACATGGTGGACGGTGCGATGAACAATATGCTCGAACTGCTCCGCCAGATGGAGACTCCCGAAGACGCCAATATCATAACAGCCTACAATAAAGAGCGTGAAATCAACAATTTCCGCAACCGTCTGCGCGACGACAATATCTACAATATCAACAATAAGGTCTACGACTATCAGGAAGGCATCTTCTTCATGGACCTTATAGGTGAGGCTGAGAAACTTGGCGACTATATGCTCAATGTGGTCGAGGGTGTAAAGCATCAGTTCAAGGTATCCGACATCTGATAAGAAGTGCTGATAAGTAAGTGCTCAAATTTAATTTATGCAATATGCGGGCTTATTTTTTAGTCGATTCCGGTGCGGAGTGAAGCAGCAGTATTAGCATATCCGACAGAGCGACAAGCCTGAAGCGTCGGGAAATAAGCCTCCGACTGTGTGTAAGAGAAACCCCATCCACTTACTTAACTTACTTATCCGATATCCCGATGTCTCTCTCCCATATCACATTAAAAACATATCCAGAAAATGCGTTACTGCGTAATAATGTGCGGCGGCGTGGGCTCACGGTTCTGGCCCTTCAGCCGCGAGGAGAAACCGAAGCAGTTTCTCGACTTCTTCGGCTCCGGACGGAGTCTGCTCCAGCTCACCTTCGATCGAGTGTTACATGTCGTGCCGGCCGAAAGAATCTTTCTTGTCACAAACCGGCGCTATGCACCGATGGTGCGCGAACAGTTGCCGGAGGTGCCGGAGTCAAATATCCTGCTTGAGCCGGCACGCCGCAATACAGCCCCATGCATATGCTGGGCGGCACACCATATCCATGCCATAGATCCGGAGGCCTCGATTGTCACTCTCCCCTCCGACCATCTTGTGCTCCGCGAGCGGGCGTTCCATGAAGCTTTGGAGCGGGGGTTCGACTTCGTGGAGGGTGGCGACCGTCTGCTCACTCTCGGCATCCGGCCTACATCACCGCAGACTGGCTACGGCTATATACAGCAGGGTAGTCCTGTAGAAGGCGTGCCCGACTTCTACAAGGTGCGTTCATTTACCGAGAAGCCTAACATCGACCTGGCCAAGGTATTTATCGAAAGTCGTGAATTTTACTGGAACGCCGGTATATTCCTGTGGCGTGCCGACAGCATACTCGACGCTTTCGACAGGCATGACCCTGAGACAGGTCAGATTTTTGCCTCAGGCCGGGGATGCTACGCCACTGCGGAAGAGACCCGGTTTATAGAAGAGAATTTCGCCACAGCCCCATCCAACTCCATCGACTATGCCATCATGGAGAAGGCCGGCAACGTATATGTGGAGACCGTAGACTTAGGATGGAGCGACCTCGGAAGCTGGAAGGCTCTCTATGAGGCCTCGCCACATGACGCACACGGCAACGTAACGCAGGGAAGCCGTGTGCTGCAGCACAATTGCACCGGCACCATTATGGCCACCGACCATCCGGAGCGTATCATCGTGGCCTCCGGCCTGAAGGATTATGTGGTGGCAGATGCCGGAAATGCTCTGCTGATTTGTCCGATAGAAGAGGAACAGCGCATCCGCCAGGTGGTGAACGATGTCAAAGAGCGCTTCGGCTCTGACTATGTGTGATTCCCCTACGGATTATTAATCAGGCGTCGGCCGGAGCGACCTCGATATGGCACGCCGGCAGGCGCTTCCTAAAAGATTATGCAAAAAAGAAACATATTGCGGATGGTGGCGCTGACAGCTGCTGCCATTCCGGGAATTGGGATATGGGCCAATTCACCCTACATTTCGAGAGTGTATGAATATCGTCCGGCACCGGGCCAGTTTGTCAATACTATGCCGGAATATGAGCCTGGCGACGATGCCGCCGCGATGGCCGCCAAGGCGGGTGAACAGCTTGTGGGTGCCGCCACTCCCGGGCTGATTACGCTTGGAGCCTATGGCGGTTATGTGGTGTTCGGTTTTGATCATCCGGTGGTCAATCTCCACGGACGCTATGACTTCCAGGTCTACGGCAATGCAATGCCGTCGTCGTCGACTTCTGCCGAGCCGGGAGTGGTAAGTGTGAGTGTCGACGTCAACGGCAACGGACTTCCTGACGACCCATGGTATGAACTTGCAGGCAGCGACTACGCGCTCTCCACGACTCATCATAAGGCGAGTGTGGTGTACACACGTCCGGCCCCCGGCCATGTGGCAGTGCCTGACCCATCCAACAAATCAGTGATAGATTCCGAATATATCGCATGGTCGCTGACGGAGGTTCCCGGTGAGGCCCCGACTGAGGGATGGCTGCATAAGGTGTCGTTCCACACACAGAGCTATTGGCCTGAATGGCTCGGAGAGACACTGGAATTTTCGGGCACTCACCTGGCCGACAACGGCGTTGATCTCAAAGGCGATGGAAAACAGTGGGCCACCAAACCACTGCACTGGGGATATGCCGACAATCTGCCCAATGCCGCCTACAAGGGTTTCAGTATCGACTGGGCTGTGGATGAAGATGGCCGCAAGGTGGAGCTTGAGCGGATAGACTTCGTGAAGGTACACACCGGAGTCCTTCAGAATCTTGGTTGGCTTGGCGAGGAATCGACAGAGATTGCCGGAGCCGAAGATCTCCATCCCAACGCCGTCTACTCACCCTCATGGCCTGCCGACCCGATTGACCCGGCGGCTGAGTACGGTATGCCGGATATTCTGCCTGACACAGGGGTAGGAGTACTGAGCGTCCCCGCAGCATCGGAGCCGCGCCGCATCTACGACCTTCGCGGAGTGCTTCTGCTTGAGAATCCCGACATGCAGCAGCTCCGAGAACTCCCCTCCGGCATCTATATAGACGCCGCACCCTCCGGCACCCGCAAGATTCGCCTCTGACCCGTTTCAAGACATCAAAGGCCGCGATTCACTACTTTTTTTGAAAAAAAAAGTAAGTTGTGGCGAACCAACTTTTGCGACGGAATGTTATATAGACGTAAATCGAATGATAAAGGGGCTGCGAAACTCAGCAATGAGTCAACAGGTAGAAAATCAGAAGATTTGTTTGAATGTCCGTATCAAAAAGCCCCTAAAAGATATACTGCTATAAGCGTTCTGAAAAAGTTGTTATTGTTGTTTTAATTGAAGAATAAAGGCCGAAGTGATTTCGGCCTTTTTTCTGTTTCAACATGCCATCATGTTTGGATTATATGCAGATTTTGTGTAACTTTGTTCCCCAAAAACAAAGAAAACAAGACCATGCAGGTAAGTGTTAATTAAGAGTATAAGCTGCTAAGTAAGTGGTCAAATTATATTTATACAATATGCGGGATTGTTTTTTGATCGATTCCGGCGCGGAGAGAGGGTGGATATTAACATATCCGACTGAGCGACAAGCCGGAAGCGGCTCAAAAGAAGCCACAGATTGTATAAAAGATTTCTTTAGCTTACTAACGTTTAAATTTGAGCACTTGCTTAGATAAATAAAATGATGCTTACTGATATTTAAATACTGAAATATGATATTCAGACGAAAGGCCGATGATACGGAAGACGATGATTATTTCAACACCCCGTATCAGCCGGAAGCGCCGAAACCGGTGAAGGTGCCCGCACCATCGCCCGAAGATCCCAAATATTACGATATCGATGACGAATGGGAACATCTGCGTCCAGCCTCGCGCAACTGGCGCTATTGGTTCTGGCTGATAGCCGGAGCAGTTGTGGCCTGCGGCATATTCGCTTTGTATGTGCGCTACATAACTCCCTATTCCACAATGGAGATACAATATGGATATGTGGAGACAATAGCACGCCGGGGCGATGTGTTCAAGACATTCGAAGGGATAATAATCCCCTATAAATCGATAGCCGACACCATCAAGCCTTACGAGGGCGATATCATATTCAGCACCAAAGACGACCATGTGGCCGCTACTTTACGCCGTCTGCAGCTGGCCAATCTCCCGGCGCGTGTCGAACTGGCACGTTACCATGCCTCTGTGCCCTGGCGTGGCGAGAGCCGGATTATCATTGTCAAGGCCGATACCGCAGATGTCAACAAAATCTATCCGGTGACTCTCAATCATCCTTTAATCCCCGGCTCAGATGCCGCCACACGTGACAGATGAGAATTCACCCGATCCTACTGTTTTTATTCGTATTGTCAGCAATCGCTCCGGTCATGGCCGGTAATCCTGACCGTTCGGTGCTGCGCCCGGATGGGGTGGCCGAGAATCTGGGGTACACACCCGGCGACACACTCATGATTATCCCGGCTTATGTGAAAGAAGTGCCCGACTATTGTTTCGCCGGATGCCCGGCTTTGCGCAGGGTGGAATTCGAACCGGGCAGCCGTTGCCGCAGTATCGGTGAATACGCCTTTGCCGAATGCAGCCGTCTTGAAGAAATCAGTCTCCCTTCCGGCATCGCTGCAATAGGGGAGGGCGCCTTTCGCGAATGCCGTAGTCTGCAACGTCTGTCGCTACCTGACGGGATGCGAGAGGTGGAACGCGAACTATGTCTGCGTTGTGTGGCTTTGTCGGAGGTGAGCTTTCCGCAGCACCTCGCCAAAATAGGAGCCATGGCATTTGCCGGATGCGACAGCCTTGAATCTGTGCGCTTCCCGTCCTCACTCACCGTAATCGGCAACAATGCCTTCAGCGGCTGCCGAAGTATAGAAGAGGTGGTCTTGCCTGCCGCATTGCGTCAGCTTGAGAGTTACGCCTTCGAGGGCTGCCGCAGTCTGCGGCGGCTTGTGCTCCCTGCCGCCGGCAACGAACTTGGCGAACTGATAGTGGCCGACTGCCCGAAGCTCACAGAGATAGAAGCACGTTCCGAAGTGCCCCCCGCATTCGAATGCGGCAGCTCCCTCTTCGAGCCGGATGACACGGCGGCCTCTCGGCGCTGCACCCTCATAGTGCCGCAAGGCGCAGAGGCAGCTTACCGCATGGCTCCCGGCTGGAAGCTATTGTCGAAAATACGCAGCGCCGGCATTGACATTCTCTGAGTGAAGGGGGTTGAAATCCAGACACTCATTCAACGTCCCTGAAGTTCCTGATAAATGTCGAGAGCAGCCTCCAGACGCGGCCGTGTCACGGGCCGGTCAATCTGAGGATGGCCCGGCGCGTTCAGCAATACGAAATTAAGCGAATCGGCCTCCCCGGAATTCTTTTTATCATGTATGGCGATTTGCCATAGACGCTCATAATTGCTGCATGAGAAGGGTAGAGGCTTGTAATTCGCACGCAGCCACGCCGCATAGCGGCTCACCCATTGTTGCGTAAGCTCCGACATCATATTGCTGAGAATCAGCGATACAAGCAATCCGTGTGCAATAGCGCATCCATGCGGCACGGGAGTGTCGCGTTCCAGCATCAGCGACTCCAGAGCGTGTCCGGTCGTATGTCCTAAATTAAGCACCTTGCGCAGCCCCTTCTCCATAGGGTCGGCCTCTACCACCCGCAATTTCTCATCACGACAGAAACGGCATATCTCCGCCAAAGCGTCATCATCAGCCTCGGCGGGCGACATCCCCAGCACTCTCAGAGTCATCTCTTCAGATGCGATAAAAGCAGTCTTCACCACCTCCCCGAACCCTGAAAGAATCTCTATCGGGGGGAGCGAACGGAAACTCAGCGTGTCGGCCAGCACCTCCAGAGGCATATGGAATGCCCCTATTTCATTCTTCAGACCCTCGAAATCCACCCCTGTCTTGCCCCCTACAGATGCATCTACGGCGCCAAGCAATGTGGTAGATACATTGATATGGCGAATCCCACGCTTAAATATAGCAGCTACAAAGCCGCCGAGGTCCGTCACCATTCCCCCGCCAATGCACACCAGCATCGACCGGCGTGTGGCTCCGGCATCCGACAGTTGTGCCACCGCGCGGGCCACCTCTTCAAGATTCTTGTTTTCTTCACCCGCAGGGATTATAATCGGTCGGCCGACTACGAGCTTATGCCCGGCCAGAGCATTGATAAGGGGCGCCTCGATGCCGGCCACATTCGTATCGGTCAGTATAAACGCGCGGTCGGGAGACGCCTCATCGATAAGGTGTGCTATCCGGGTCGACAATGAAATTACGTCAGTCATGTTGAGAGTGTGTGTCAGTTCGGGTCAAAGAATAATGCGGAGCAGATTCGAGTAGTTCCGGCAATGCATCGGCGAAATCCGCCATAGAGGGGAAAATAAGGTCGGCTCCCTCACGCTCGAAAGCCTCGCGTGGAATCGGCCCCGTGGTGACAGCCACTGTCAGCAACCCCGCCGCCTTGCCGGCGCGCACCCCGAGAGGCGCATTCTCGATCACCATCACCTCCTCAGGCTTCACCCCCGTCTTGGCCAGCCCGCGCAGATAAGGCTCCGGGTCCGGCTTGCCGTGAGTCACATCCATAGCCGTGATTCTCATATCATCGGCAAACGCTCCCGGATAATCCTCATTAAGCCGGCTGATAAGTGAATTCTGGGCTGAGCCTGTGACGAGTACCCTCCCCACTCCATGTTCCATCAGCGTGCGGATCATGCGGTCGGCATCAGGCATGGTGTGTTTCTGCCCCATTGCCACGAAAATATCCGCCTTGCGGCGATACAGGTGTGTAGCCTCCTGGTCGGTGGCGTGGCGATGGAGTTCTCGCATGAAGATAATGTCGACGGTGGCTTTACCGGTCATCCCCTCGTAAAGATAGAACTCATCGCGGTCAGTAGATATCCCTATCTCCTGCAGCATCTGCTGCCAGGCGAGAGTATGGTATGGCATGGAGTCATAGAGCACACCATCCATGTCAATCAGAGCAAACTTAATCATAATGCAAATTTACGAAAAAAAAACGACAACAGAACCCCCGGCCGTCTTGCGGCGTTTAACTGACAGCCACGCGCACTCCACCGCTATAAACCATATCAGGCTATGAAAAAGCACGTTCAGAACATACCGACACATGCCGCCGCATCGTCTCCCGCCGTTAAACGGCGCAGGGAGCGCAGTCTTGCGGCGCGTCTGCTGAAAGCCATCGGGATTACGGTCGGAGCGCTAATGCTGCTTATAGCGGTGCTGCTTGCAGCCTTGACCTTCTATCTTGATCCGGAGCGACTTTCATCACTCATAAGCCGCGAGGGCAGCAGATATCTAAATGCCGATGTGAGGGTCAAAAGTATCGACTACACGCTCTGGAGCAGTTTCCCGCGTCTGCGTATCATTACTGATTCAATCTGCGTCAGGTCGCGCGCACTCGACAGCGTCCCTTCCATTCTGCGCGACAGGCTTCCGCAGGATGCCGACTCCCTGGGGTGTGCATCAGGTTTCGCAGGCAGCATCAATGTCGTCGATCTTCTGCTCAACCGCTATGTGTTGCAGGATGTATGGCTTGACGGACTGCGCGTCAACCTCGTGGCTCTCAACGACAGCATCAATAACTACAATATACTCCCGTCATCGGGTGAGACACTGCGCCGCGTGCCCTACTTCTCAGTGAGGGAACTGGAATTGCATCATCCCGGCGCATTGAGCTATATTTCGGTATCAGGCAACTCGCGGGCCTCCGTCAGACTTGACACTATGGCGTTGCGACACAATGCCGGAGCAGGCCGGCATGCAGGCCGTGATGGCAGAAATACCTACAGACTCTCCATCGGAGGTGTGCTTACAGCCTCATCGTCAGGACTGCAGGTGCTGCGCGATTTCCCGTTCAGTCTCGACGGCAACCTCAGGTTCCGCTTCGACCCCTTCGGTGTGTCGCTTAGCGACTATGCCGTCAATCTCGGCGAGATACACAGCCATCTGTCCATGTCGGTCGGCATGGGCGATGATCCGCGCCTCGAATCATTAGACTATCGCATTTCAGCCGTCAACTTCATGAACCTTCTCGGCTACATCCCCCGCGAATATCTCCCTGCCCTACAGGGGATAAAGGCCGACATGCCGGTCAGCGCATCGGCACGGCTGCTTTCGTCATGGAGTTTCTTAAGCGATACATTCCCGTCGGTAGAGGTTGACTTTAATATTCCGGAAGGAGATATCGACTATTCCGTCAGCATCGGCAATCGCCGGGGGCTGCACAATTATGCCCTGCGCCACTCGGCCGTGGGCGGATGCTTTGTATTTGACGGAGAGTCGCCCGACAGCAGTTATATCGCAATCCATCCCTTCAGTATTTCCGTCCCTGGAGTGAATGCCACCATCGAGGCCCATGCAGACAATCTTGTGGCCGATCCCTGTATATCGGCCCGGGTATCAGCCTCAGGCGAAATCGAAGACCTGATGCGGTTTATACCCGCCGCCGCGGGGGTGCGCACGTCAGGATACTTCTCATCCTTGATTGACCTACGCTTCTCCCTGTCGCAATTCTCTGCTGCCGCACTCAGCCGCGGAGTGCTTGATATTCACAGCCGCGGCTCGCTCGATGTCACCGATTTCCGGCTCTGTATGCCGTCCGACAGTATCAATGTCCGTGCATCCAGAGTCCATGCCGAGACGGGAGAATCGGCACGTGCGCTTTCCCCCGGCTCACTCGATGCGCTGTGCAGCAGCGTGACAGTCGACATCAGCCGCGCGTCAGCCGACATCCGCCAGGGGCGTATATCGGCCGACGGTCTCAGACTTCAGGCCTCGGCATGCACCGACTCCGACATAACTCCTGAAAGTCTGCGGCGCGGATTTCCTGTCAGCATGTCGCTGCAAGCCGACACTGTCAGGTATGAATCGCCGGACCGCAATGTCAGCGTAGCAGCCTCCGCACTTCAGATTGAAGATGCCGTGGGACGCCCCACGGCATCAGGTATGCGACGTCTCTTCTCCGACGGACTCTCTGTCGCAGCTCGGAGCATAACAGTGGCCGGAGGCACTGACCGCTACATAGTGACCGGGCCGTGCCTTGCACTTTCCGTTTCTCAGCGCTCCACGCCAGACACCGCCAATAGTATTACCCACAGGCCGGATCCGGCGCAAATTCCCGGTTCTCCGGCCCATACTCCCGAACTTCTACGCCTCGGGATACCTTCTCCACTTGCAGCCATACTCAACCGCTACGACTTCAAGGCCGACATGCAGGCTTCCCGCTGCACCCTTGGCGGCAAAGCCTTCTCCGACTCCGACTATATAGCCGATATCGACCTCACCCTTGATGCCGACAGGCTGCATCTGCGCGACATGGCGATATCCCTGTCAGGCACCCCCGGCCACCTAAGCGGCAGCATAGGCAACATCCGCGGATTTCTTACACTCCCCCCCTCGGCGGAGAATCTGCTGCTCATCGACCTTGAAGCCAGTGTGCCGCGAATCGACATCAACGCCCTCTCACACGCCTATGTAGATGGAGCCGGAGGAGAAAAGGCACTCCGCAGGCGCCCCGCATCATCACCGTCCGATACCGTTGCGATGCTCATCCCGCGTAATATCCGTGCCTCTGTGACAGTCCGGGTGGGAGAAGCCGACTACACCAATCTTGACCTCACCGGAATAGTGGCCGAAATCGGGGTGGAGCGCGGAGTGCTCGACATACACCGTCTTGGCATAGGCGCCTCATTCGGGGAGGCCGAAGCCTCCTTCATCTACGACACATCCGACCTGCAGGCCATGCGCCTTGGCGCCGACCTTCATCTCGAACGAATCGACATAGTCCGTTTCTTCAACAAATTCCATTCACTGCTCGAAATGATGCCGCAGGTGCACAATCTTTCCGGACTGCTGTCGGTCAACGGCACCCTCGGATGCCGTCTTTTCCCGACCATGTATCTCGATATCCCCTCGGCCCGGGCCGACATGAATCTCGAGGGGCGTGAACTCAAAGTGCATCAGAGCGACTTCATACGTCGCATAACCCGGATGATGCTCATCCGCACCGACGGCGATATCCACATCGAGGATATCGATGTGCAGGCATGTGTGCACGACAATCTTCTGCAGCTCTATCCGTTTGACTTCAGCTTCGACCGCTACCGGCTGCGTATGCTCGGCGTCAACAACTTCAATGGAGCACTATATTATCATATCGCAGTCGAGAAATCGCCCCTGCCGTTCCCATTCGGCATCAATATAGAAGGAATGTTCCGCAATCCGCAACTGCGGTTCGGAGGGGCGGGCTACAACGACAAGAAAGCCGAAAAAGTGACTTCTCAGATTATCAACGGCGACCGTGTGAACCTCATGCGCGTGCTTAGAGGTTTCCTCCGCGAATTCCTCTGCACCGGCGCCCGCTATCACGCGGCTTCCGCGACAGGATCCGCGACAGCCGCTTCATCCGTCGATTCCCCCACAGTCGGCACATTGCCCCCGGCTGATACCACCGGCCATTAAAAGCAGTCGGTCGGCAATCGTAAAATCAAAAAAAATCCAAAGGATTTGTAATCTCGCTTTTTTTTGGTAATTTCGCAGATTGTTACACTCCATATCTCAGGGAAGTCCGGAGGGGTGCGGCGCGCCGGTAGCGTCACTGCCGCACCGCATAATAAGCCGAATGGCGCTTCCCGCCGATATGGAAAAGCTTCCACAAAATGAAAAAAATACTTATCACCATAATCACGGTCATCGCATCTGCTGTAAGCGCTATGGCCGATACAGCTCCCGTATATCCCGGAGGCGACGCGGCGATACAAGAATATATCGCCGCCAACATGCAGTATCCGGCCAATGCGATGGAAAACGGAATCGAAGGAGTGGTCAGCCTTGAGTGCTGCATACTTCCCGACGGAAGCGTCGGGCAGGTAAAGGTGGTGCGCATGGTCGATCCTGACCTTGAGGCCGAGGCATTGCGCCTCGTGAAGAAGATGTCGGCATGGAGACCCGCAGAGAAAGACGGTAAAGCCGTCGAGGCCACTGTGACAGTGGCCGTGACATTCACATTGCCCGAATAACACTACGCACATAACACAGATACTTTTACCTCCCGCCGAGGGGCGGGAGTGCAACGATGATACAGAAAATACTTACTTATTGCCTGGGACTTTTCGCCGGAGCCGGAATCCTTGTGTCATGCGGACACGCAGGCGGCAGTGTTGACGGAAATTATGCGGAGACCATATGCTGGGAAGGTGATGGCAGCGATTGGGGCGAGGAACTTTCGGACTCTGAACTGTATATGCAGGATTCAATGGAGGTCGCCGCAGATTCCGCCTCCCTGCGCGGGGTGACCGACAGTGCGGGAGTTACACCGGCAGAGGCCGATAAAGCCACTCCGGCAGCAGATACGACTCCGGCCGAAGAATCCGGCAGGCCGAAGATTGTGAGTCCGGGGCGTCTTCCGGTGAAACATATCGGACAACTGCATAAAGTCTTCAACGACTCCAACCTTCATCAACTCGCACATGCTCGACGTCTGGGAATCGAGCCGATGACCGACATCTCCTCCTACTACAATACCCGGCGCCCGATCGTAAAGATCGAGACCAACAAAGACTTTGCCGTTGATGAACTGAAACACTCCTATCCCTACCTCGTGCCCGAGGCGGCGCAACTGCTTCACGACATCGGGCGCACCTTCCAGGACTCACTTGCCGCCCGAGGCGGTGGCAAATACCGCATAATCGTGACCAGCGTGCTCCGCACCCCCGTCACCGTCAAGCGGCTGCGCCGCGTCAACCGCAACGCCACGCAGGAATCCACCCACCAGTACGGCACCACCTTCGACATCACCTATACCCGCTTCGAATCGCTCGACGGTAAAGAAAGCAACACCAAGGAAGATCTCAAGAACCTCCTGGGCGAAGTGCTCCACGACCTCCACACCCGTGGCCGCTGCATGGTGAAATACGAGCGCAAATCCCCCTGCTTCCACATCACCGTTGTGAAATAGGCTGTCAGCCGAAGGCGGAGGTGGACTCAGAAATCATCCTTGATTTCGCGGAGTTGCAATGTGGATTGCTGCATATTGACATTGACATCGCGTTTGCCGCCGCTGAAATACCATACCACCTGCAGGCTCCCGCGCTGCACCGGAGTCAGGATGGTCTTCGATCCTGACGTCGCGGCACTGTAGCGGTCCAGCCGTCGGCGCCGTCCCAATGGCGTGAATTCGGCAATCAGCTGTAGACGGTTGTTGAGAAAAGTCTTATAGACGCTGCAGTCCATCTGCCATACCGTGTGATACGTGCGGTCGAGGTAGCGGTACGTCGGTTCGATATATGCGTTGATCGAGCCGCCCCATCCGTGTTGCAGATTGAGCGAGGTAGAGAGCGAGTAATACTGGCGCAGGCGTGTGCCCTTGTAATCCACCCCTCCGAGACTGCAGTTTTCGGGATTGAAACCTATGCGGGCAATCCCTTTTACAGTCCAGCAGCCGAAGAAGGTGCGTGTCAGTTCGGCGCTGAGCGCCCATATGTCGAGAGGAGCGATATTTACCGGGCGCGAAAATGTCACCCCCGGTCGTTGCGGGTCGTCAAACGTCTGCCAATAGATGGTATTGATGTCCCGGCTGTAGCTTGCCGAAAGATTCACGGTCTGGTCAAGCAGACTTAGCAGCAGGTTGACATAATGTTCGGTGGGAGCCTTAAGGTATCGGTTGCCTATGGAGTAGGTATATGCATCACTCCATACCTGACGTTCCGACAATGCGTAATACGGGATATCGTCGAGAATATGCTTGTAAATCAGCGACACCTGATTATTGCGCCGGCTGCCGAAAGGGAGCGACAGCTGCACCGTGGGATTGACGGCATTCTGGGTATTGGTATGTGCATCCGTTGCCTTGACACGGTTGATCTGCCAGTTCAGGCCTCCATAATACTTAAGTTCGCCCAACTGCCCCTGTATCGAGGCATACACCATCCCTGCGGTGGCGTCCACATCATCCCTTGTACCCGGGGTCTGCGGGGCGACAGCATAGGATTGGGTATCGTGCATCCACGCTCCGTTGTATACTCCACCTGCATTAAAGACATGGCGGCCGAAAGAATGCTGATAATCGATACTCCCCTTAAGGAAATCCGAACTGTAGTCGCAATCCGGGTTATCATATCCCGGCGTGGAAAAAGTCTGATTGATGGTATATTTATACCTCATCCATTCCGCCGAGACCGAAAGACGGTCGCCATTCGGGAGTATCCTGCCTGCGTAATTTACGGCAAGCAGATTATTGAAAGTCTTGGAGGTGGAAAAGAGATTGATATCCGACGTGCCATGCTGACGGCTGTCGAAGTTGCCTCCGGAGAATCCGACATTCCAGTTGATACCGACACTGTGAGCATCCGAAATCTCATAATTCAGCCCGAGATTATTGCGGAAAGCATGGGATTTGGTGCGCTCCATTATATCGGCATACTTATTCATACCGGCAGTTTCTATCGATTGTGATGCCTTTTCCACCAGATCAAGCCATGACATCGACGGGGATTCAAAGATATTCAGATTTCCCACCTTCGCGCAAAACGCCGCCCCCACATTCTCATTAGCGGCACCTCTTTTATAGGCGGCACTCCAGCCCGCCTGCACACTGCCATAAAATCCGTTTGGAGAAGCCTTCTTAAGGTGTATTTCGATTGTGCCTCCGGGGTTGTCGGTAAGGATATCTGCATCAGCGGTATACTTCACCTCCACCGATTCCATCATTTCAGCCGGGATGCTTCGTAATTCAGAAAGATCGGTGACCTTGCGGCCATCAATCGTGATCCGGTTTGCCTGAATGCCGTTAATAAGAATCACACCATTCTGTTGCGAGATATTCGGCAGCCAGCTTAGGAACTGCATGGACGACTTGCCGGTAAGCAGCTTGTTGCCGACCACACGGACATTGTATCCACCTGCAGTCTTGACTATCGGGGATGCCGTCACCACCACTTCATCAATATCGGTGACTTGCGTGGTATCGGCGACTTCCGTCTGCGCCATGGCAGATGCCGCACCGAACAGGCATAAAAACATTAATGCCGCATATCTCATAAGATACAGTTTACAGTTTGTCAATCAGCTGCAGAAAAGAAAAATCCACAAGTCTGTTGTCGCATTATCATGAAGACATCGCCTTGCGTGTCCATAAAAATACAGAACATAGACTTTGGCAGCGTCTTGATTAAAAAACAATAAAAAGTAACTAAAGTTTCATGTCGGCACTTCGGTTTCAGCAATCATAGACAGTATCCCACACATATATTGCGGTCAGACTGTCAAGTTTATTTACCTTTATGACGAATCTTGAGAATATGCGGTGATTATGAATACCTTCTTCATGCAGAGGCTATTTGAGTCGTGGTGTAGGAATACGGTCAGAAGCTGACGATGGGATAAGTAAGTGTTCAAATTTAAACGATAGTAAGTGAAAAGAAATATTTTATACAATCCGCGGCTTCTTTTTTGCCGCTTTCGGCTTGTCGTTCAGTCGCATAGCCCGCTATGCTCCTTCACTCCGGACCGAAATCGACTAAAAAACAAGCTCGCATATTGTATAAATTAAATTTGAACACTTACTTACCAGAAATGCTGGTTCGGTATTGAGGGAACTTGGCGCGAGGAGGTTATGTGTAGTGGAGGGCAAAGGCTTCCTGATAGGAGATGGTGGAGCGGTCGGTATGGTTTGATATCCATCCATGTTCACGATGGCTGATTTCTGAGATTTCTCCGGCACTTATGTCGCCAAACAGTTGGCAGACGCTCTTAACCGTATCAGTTTCCTTCTCGTCTAAAGAGAAGTGGTCGATTGGGTTGTGGATCTCAAGCCGGATGCCACTCTGTCCGCTCGGATACACGAACTCCGCCATCTCAATGCCGGGGATGGCCGCATAAACAGATCCCCACCTTTCAGGTACTGGCCCATACTGTAATGCCTTGTAAGACAAACCTGTGATACCGAATCCATGCCGCTTATAGTGAATGAAGTCTATATAGAATAGCAATTTGTTCATCTTCGTGACAAATACGGGCCCCATTCTTGATATAATCATATGGCAAACCGCCGCAATCTTTTCTTTTGAGAGCGAACGGTAACCACTGTACGCCGACGGCGATGTGGTGATGATACAGTCTCCAACTGCATTTTCCACCTTTTTATGTATGCGAATATATTCTGTTTCAGTCAAATCCGCTTTTGTAGCCTCAAGAAATGACAGAAATATGCTCTTCTCATGTGCCGCGATGATGGTGCGTGCATTGGAAATACTTGGCACTTCTCCCTCCTCGTACATACGGTACTGATTTATGCCGAAACCAAGAATCTGCGACATCTTGGCTGCTGAGAGACCGTAATGTTTACGAAGGGCTGCAATATCATCAGGAAACGGTATGCCATGCCGTACTCTGTATTGATTGTACACCTGACTGAGATTTGCTTCATCCAGTTCTGTAGTAGTCCACATTTCTCCATCCTCGTCAATAATGCCGGTATGCACATATGCGAATTCCTCTTTGCGGAATAAAGCGGTTCGTTCCTCCTGAAAGAATCGTTCCCCCTGCGCTAATATATTATTTCCCATAGTCATCATGTTTTAAAGGATAAGACATTGGAAATTCCGCCTTATGAAATGAAATACAAATAGTATGTGAGTTCGGTTTGCCAAGGGTAATCTTGATATAGACCTCATTCCCTTTAACATCTTTGCCAAATACCCACATTTCACCCTGCTTATTCAATTCATCTGTTATCGGACCCTCCGAATAATCATAACAGTTGAGTTGCATGATAATGTCAAGACGTTGGGTTGGTGTAATCCCAAGTTCCAAGAGACTGTTTTGATTTTTGGAGCGATCATCTCGAAATCGGATGCCGAATATTTTTATTTTAAGGCTGAAATCCTCTAAGAATCTTTCAACTTGATCTTTTGTTATCATAAGTAAGTGTTCAAATTTAAACGACAGTAAGTGCAAAGAAATCTTTTATACAATCTGCGGCTTGTTTTTGCAGCTTTCGGATTGTAGCTCAGTCGCATAGCCCGTCCGTACCGAAATCGACTAAAAAACAGGCTCGCGTATTGTATAAATTAAATTTGAACACTTACTTAGTGCAAAATTACAAATAGATTTCTATAAATACAACTTTAACGTTTGATTTCTTTAAAAATGCGGTAAGAAAATGCGGAGAGGATTATATAGGTGTCGGTAAGCCGTTGCAATTATTCGGTCAAGCCCCTGCGGCAGGGCTGCGGGGCGGTGCGGCAGGGGCTTGATGATAGGGTCGTGAGGGTTCAGTCGGTCAGAATCTTGCGATGGTCGGAAGTAATCAGGATTGTGCCGGGGGAGGGGTTCCTGACGGGGCGTCCCTGCAGGTCGAAGGCGGGATGCCCGGCATCTGACGGAGAAGCATCGGTGTTGATTTCCGGCAGGGCATTCGTGCCCGGAGCCTTCAGAGCCGCGAAATCCTCGGCAGTCATTATTACCTCATCATTCATGCGGCACTCCAGCATCGCACTATGGAGTATATAAGCTGCCGAACCGCAGAAATCCACATGCCAGAAATCGTAACTGGGACCAATCCCTTCCACAACGCATGCCGGCACTTTTGACTGGACCGAAAATGGCGACCAAAGGCAACGGCGTTCCTTGCCGGCGATATTCTGCAGGGTAGTGGTCATAGCCATTCCCTTATCTTCGTAACAGTCTTTGAGTTCGAAAAGCCCATTTTCCCACTCCTCGCGAATACTGAATATCAGATACGACTCACCGGTAATAGGATTAATGGAGTATACATTGCCGTCTTCCTCAAAAGCATAGCTGGTTTCAGACATAAATGCAGATTCGACAAAGCTGAACATTTCCTCGTCCCACCAACATTTATCAACCTCAGTGATTGCGATTTCCTTGCAATCCCGTCCGGCAATTTTCACGTCACGGTTCACCGTTACCTGTCGATAAGAATGGATATCGTCCAGATCACTGCCAAAAAGGACTACAATCCAGGATTTCCCATTCTCAAGGAACGGCAGATACTCCTCAGCGAAGCAGCTGAATGTCATCACTGTCAGTAAAGCCGACAGGATGTAGAATTTTAGTAGTTTCATAGGTTGGTTTATATTATTTGAGTATTATTCTACGTGAATCTACATTAGCTCCGTCTATAGTAAGGGTTATGACGTAGACTCCATTGTTTAACCCATTGAGATCGAGTTGAGTCGACTCTGACTCATCAATAGGTTGACGCAGTTTTGTATCTCCGAGAATATCAGTCACGCTAAGTAGTGAAGCACATTCGTCCGAACTTGTTTGTGTGGAAACATTCAGTAATCTTGTCCCTGCCGACAGTTCGCAAGAGATGATTTTATCATCTATACTATAAGGCTGTATAGCGGATGCCCCCTGAGCTATATATGGCTTGAAATTCTGCTTGGTAATACAGATAGTCGGATCCGCCGGCATATATGGGGTCCTTATAGTCTGTACGTTTTTGAAAAGAATCTGTGCATACTGACCATTAAGTTCTCCTGTTATGCAGATATTACAACCCGGCTCATTGGAATTAATAGTATAGTATTTTTTTGTACCGATGTAAGTAGGAGAGATACTCACTGAAGAAAATGTCTTGGGAGTATCGACAAATATTGGCATTTCCGGATCTCCTATCGGGTTGATGGAAAACTGTAACCATCTGTATGCATTCATTGAGTTGCATTGATTTACAAAAGCCAATTTCGCCAACGTGGTTATTCTACCAAAGCTTTTGTTTTTATCAGGATTGTTAAAAAGAGCGTGATAAAACTGATTCTCATATTGGCATGATTTGCCACCGGTTGTGCCTCTATTATACCAACCATACCGAGATGAACCAAAATATCCCACTACGCCCGATTTGTAAGAGGTGAGGAAAGCTTTGCTCAGACATGTTAGAGCACTATCAAACCAGTTGGTATGACATGCTGTCGTAGTGATAATCGTGCCGATCCCAAACTGTTGAGAAACATTGGGCACATCAGATGTTGTAAAGTTGCCATTCTTAAGTTGCCAAGATGTTGCTGATCCGTGGGATTGAAAGGATGCGATGGAATATCCCGAGCTAAGTTTCTGGGCCAATGAAGAATTGGTAACAAAACACTGAGATGAAGTATCAAACATGAAGTCTATTGTTCCGTCCCAGTATGGCGCTACATAGTTTGAGGCTGAGTAATTTGACCAATTATAGGAATCACAATACCCAGTTGGAATAATTAATTTATCGACTTGGACTCCGCTGAAGAGAATCTTTTTATTGAATATTGGAGTTTTCTCATAAGATATAATCTTACGTGTAGTATTGGTTACTTCGGTAGATGTACTAACCGGCAAGCGGGTAACGATAATGTCAGGAATAAAATTGCAATTATCATTCAGCCCACCAATAGTATCATTCCCATCAAGGTCCCAATCGAACTGACCTCTAAAACATGCATAATAAAGATCTGTAGGAAGCATACTTTCGTACACGTCCTCGGAAGTGCTTACTATGCCTTTGCTCATTGGTGTAGGCACAACTGATGCATCTCCCCCTAAAAGAGCATAAGAAAGTCCTTTTTCTTGGTATAAGGAGTGAAGGCATCGTTTAATTTTCTCATGGACAGTTTTACCAGTATAATTTTTGTCGATTGATTCCACTGTTATGAGTTGACAGCGTAGCCCTTTGGTTTTCTTCCAGTTAATAAGACTTGAAAAGGATGATTCGAGAGCATTGTTCGTTATTATGACATAGTCAACATTGGAGTTGTCTCCATCCATTACAAGTTGATAGTCATCATCAAGATAAAGAGGTATCAGAGGCGCTGCCATGGTTGCCAAGTCATCTGGATTAATTACTATATTAGACCAAAGGTCATAGGCAAGCGGAGAAATTGAAGAGGATTCAGAAGAGAAATGCTTTTCACCAAGTGACAAGGATACCTCGATATTCTTGTAGAAGTATAAGTTGCGCGTGCTCACATCGTACATGAACGGAGATAGTGCACAATGAAATATGCTGACTTGCTGATAGTCAGTAGTGCCAAGATTGCAGAATTGTGAAATCAATTCAGGAGAGGAGTACGGAATGAGATGGGAATCAGATTCCTCAATCAATAACTCACTGGTAGGAATCATTTCAGGTATAGCTGCAATCTCAATGTCTTTACCAATCAAGGTTGCTTCATTGGTTATCAGTGATATATTGCAGTATTCCATCCCCGGAGGAATAGCAATATTGATTTTCCTCATTGGAACCATAGGCCCGTCAGAAAGATCTATGTCCTCGATGTGTCTGGATTGGATGGAGACAATCCCATCGCTTGACACAATCTGATAGTCGCGCTCATCGAACTCCAGACTGAAGTCGATGCACTCTGCCCTTACAGCCATTCCGAGTGTTCCACCTAAGATGGCAAGCAGTAGAATCAATAGCTGTTTCATGTTAGTATGGGTGTGTGATTATGGTGTAAATTATCCATGCAAAAGATAGGTGACAGGCGGAGAGTAATGATTCGTTATGAATTAGAATACTCTCCTGATGCTAAAGGAATTTCAGTGGAGTCATAAGCAGTTAGATTAGTAGGTTATTGAATTAATGCAAATTTAGGTATAAATTTTTAAATTACCAAATATATGGCAAACATACTTAAAAATTGCAAAGAAGATTCTTGGTAATCAGCACCGCAGATTTGTTATGGATGCTGCACGGGCAGAGAGTAATGATTCGTTATGAATTGGAGAACTCTCCCTACACTAAAGGAATTTCAGAGGAGCCATAGGCAGTTAGATTAGTAGGTTGTTGAATTAATGCAAATTTAACTAAAAAAATATTGATTCCAAAAATAATGAATGAAAAATGCAAAAAAAAGTGGATATTGCTAATGATTACTGATGGGCCGCGAGAAGAAATCCTTAGCCAGAGGGAGATTACTGACGGGCAGGGGGGGCAGGCAGATGCCCGATGAAGAGGGAAGCGAGAGTACCGGTGTCGGCGGGACGCTCAAGATTGAAATCAATGGCTTTGATATGTGGGAGCAGATAGGATGTGAGCTTGATCATCACTTGCAGACGCTGCATAGGAGTGAGCGAGTCAAGGTCAGCGCGGCATGTGCCGCAGAGATATTCCTCCACGATGCGGCGCACCTCATCGCCCACCTTCGATTGACTGTCAGCCGAAACGTGATGCTTCCCGGATTGCTTGCAGTTCATAACGGTATCGGTTAAATTACGGAATTGATTCATACCCGCAAAGATAACCGTCATGCCTCCGCAATCCGGCATATCCGTTGATTCTGACAGGTTTTATTCCCGTATTATCCTACATGTGCAACGGCATTTTGTAGAATTCATGGGGGTATGGCATATTCCCTCGTAAGCGATACTGTGGGTTATATCACGCAGATTATCAAAACCACAGAATATATTGGAATCGTAAAATTTAGATTCACTTGTGAGAAATGCAAAGCAGATATAGCGTTCGCAACTTTTTATAACGCATAAGAATGCCAAAAGCAGATTATAATTTCTATTAAATAATGGGGAGGCTGATTGAGTCAGCCTTTGTAAGAGGCTATGGGCCGTAAGCAGCAAAGAAGCCCCGCAGCCGGGGGAGGGTGCGGGGCTTCTGTATGGTCAGTGTGTATGTGCGGGTGCTGATCAGCGGCCCGGCTTCGCGGCCTGGGCGGTGGCAGCCGCATTGGCATCAGCCGAATCCTTCGTGTCAGCCTTCTCCGGAGCCGGAGCGGTCACAGCGACTGTAAACTCGATGATCTGTGTGGGCTTCACATTATAGCGCTCAGCAAAACGGCCGAACATTTCCGGACCTGTAGTGTAGAACTTGCGAGTCTGGCCAATCTTCATAGTGTGCAGCGCTTCAGTCACCGGGCCGGGGAATCCTTGACCGATGTTCATGCGGTCAGTGTCGCGGCGGTCGATTTCCTTACCGTCGGTATTTCTGATTGACACCTTGACACCTGCCACATCTCCATCCTTAAGGATATCGCCCTCGCCGGTACCTGTAGCGGGAGCTACGGCATAGAGAGATTCAGAGATTTTCTGCCACTTTCCGGCCTTTGCAGCCTCGGCCAGAGTCTCTAAAGCAATGTGGCGGTCGGTCTCCTCCTTCTGAATTGTAAGTTTCTGAAGAATCTGGCGGAACGCCTGATTGGCCTCTCCTGTATTCACGACAGAATCATTCTTCAGACCGTCCTCAAGAGCATTGAGCAGAATCTGACGATTGAAATCCACATTATAATCCTCAGCGAAGTCGCTGAGATTCAAGGCAATCTGCACACCGATATAGAGGCCCTGATTATAAGCCTCATTATCACGGGCCGCATCCATACCGGCGCGGATACCCTTGAGAAACTCGTTGCGGCTCTCGCGTGAGGCCTTAGTAGAGTCATTATACGTAATCTGCCAATAATCGGCGGCGCGCAGCTGGCCGAAATAATATAACAGCGAGTCGGCGGTAGTGACATTGTCGTAGTCGGCAAGTGTGCGCATTCCGCCATTATCCTTGTCATTGCCGGAGCAAGCCGAGAGCATCAGCAGAGAGGCTCCGGCAGCGAAAAACAAATTTCTGAGTTTCATATGAAAAAGAGTGGAAGCTTTTTGTAAATATTATAGCACAGTGATACCCGGTTGCACCACCACCGAATCTCCCGAGACATCTCCGGTGGCCACATCCGCATCCGGGACCACCACCTCCACCGTCTCGCCGAGTGGCTGCATATTGTCGGCGCGGCGTCCGGTGCAGGATGGGAGAATAACTATGATTGCGGCCACAGCGGCTGCAATCATAAATCTAAAAGAGGCAGTCATATGTAAGATGCACGCTTTCATGACCATCCGTCAATCAGGGATTGACTGGAGCCTGCCCCTGAGCCGAGGGAGTGTCGATTGAGATAAGTTGCACCTTGAAGAGCAGCGGGGCATTTGGCGGGATAGGGCCGCCGCCACGTTCGCCATAAGCAAGGTCGGCCGGGATATAGAACTCATATACCGACCCCACCTTCATCAGCTGCAGACCCTCGGTCCAGCCTTTGATGACCTGATTGAGGGGGAAACTTGTGGGTTCGCCACGGCGGTAAGAACTGTCGAACTCAGTGCCATCCATATCTGTGAGCCGTCCGGCATAATTGACCGTCACCACATCCGTAGCGCGGGGAGTCGCGCCGGAACCCTGCTCGATAATGGCGTATTTCAGCCCGGAAGGTGTCTCTACATAAGTTCCGGCTCCGGCCGAAGTAGTGACAGCTTTATTGTCAGGGTTGGTAAAGAAGTCGGCGCCATAAGTCATGTTGCCATCGCCGGCCTTGGCTTCATCGTCGCGCACGGCAGTAACCATATCAACTACAGCACTTTCAGCCTGGGCCGAATCCGCAACCTTCTTATCGTTATTGCCGCTGCAGGCCGTAAGGGTCGGTGCGACAATTGCGGCAATGGCCAGAGCCGTTGTCGCAATCATATTGATTTTTTTCATAAGATTTTGAGAGTCAATTACTCGCTTTTCTTGTTGACCTTGATAAGCTCCACTTCGAAAATAAGGGTAGAGTGGGGCGGGATTACGTTCGGAATACCCTGCGGGCCATAAGCCAGGTCAGAGGGGATGAAGAACTCATATTTGGCACCCTCGTTCATCAGCTGCACACCTTCTGTCCAGCCCGGAATTACGCGGTTGAGCGGGAAAGTCGCCGGTTCGCCACGGCTGACAGAACTGTCGAATACAGTGCCGTTGAGGAGCTTGCCGGTATAGTGTACAGTCACCTCATCCTCAGCAGTCGGACGGATACCCTCACCCTCCTTGAGCACTTTATACTGCAGACCGGATGCTGTCACCTTCACACCCTCTTTGGCGGCATTCTCATCGAGGAATACCTGAGCCTCAGCCTTAGCGGCTGCCGTAGCCTTGTTCTGGAGCTCCTCCAGATAATCGTTGATCAGTTTCTGAGCCTCTTCGGGGCTGATTTCGGGAGTGCCGCCGTCGAACGACACTTTCACACCATCCATAAACGAATCAAACTCCAGTTCGTTGATGCCCATGCCCTTGAGCTGCATGCCCATGGCCAGACCCCATGCATAAGATAACTTGTCCATTTTTATAGTTTAAAATATTGAATTTCACATAAATAGGGAAGCTGTGGTCTCTTGCGGCGTATTAAAAATGCCATGAAGACCGATAAAAAACGTATCTCCCCTTGTTAATATAACAAATAATTACGCCGGCATATCCGGTGGATAAAGTATTTTTAACAAAAACCGCGCCAAAAAACAAGAGGTAATGAGCGAACCATACAAATCCACATGGGCCGAACCGTTGCCGGCCGATGAAATAGCGCGCCAGCAGGCCGTAAAGTCGCGTCTTAATGCCGGGCTTGAGGTGACACTGCATGGCCTTGGTCCATTCAGATACAGCGGGTTATGGGACACGATGCATGTCTTTTACCCATCCGGAGGACAGCGTCTTGACCGTATTTGTCCCGGAGCGCTGTCGCGCTATGTGAAACGCGACCTCCGCGGCATCCTTTATCTGCAATTGCCATATACAGTATTGGCCGATTATGTTGAGTTCAGATAAAAGGACAGGGTGTGTATCCCGACACATGTCGTGGGGATACACACCCTGCCATATTACAGTTTTTTCATCTAATTAAGTGTTCAAATTTAATTTATAAGATTTCCTTTCAATTCCATCGGTTAAATTTGAGCACTTATTTATAGCTTACAGATTGGCGGCGCTGCCGCTTGCAGTGGTCTGTGCCTTGCGGGCCTCCGACTTAAGCTTTCTGGCTTCCTCTTTCAGTTTGCGGGCCTCCTGCTTCTCGGTCTTTTTTGCCTGCATTGTCTTCCGGTTAAGCTCGAACTTTGCATACTGCTCGGCTGTGAGGATATCTTTCACCCCATTGATGTAGGCAGAGCGGGCCTCTTCTCTTACTTTCTTAGCCTCAGTCTTGCGTTCGGTGGCTATTTTCCGGTCGAGAGACTGAAGCTTGGTCTTCTGGTCGGCGTTCAGCTCAATCCCGTTGAAGAGAGAGCTGCTTATTTTATTGCGTCTGTCGGCCTTGTCGATACGTGCAATACGGGCGCCCCCCTTCTTGGCCTTGGCGAAAGGGGGTTGACGGTCGGTCTTGCGCAGGCGAGCCGAATCGTTCTGGAGAGCGGCCTTATTGCCGCCACGTCCTTTTTTGCCGCCATGACAGTAGGCCTTGCGCTGCCCGTTAGCGGCAGAGTCGCCAGAACATACCTGAGTGGCACACTGACGTTCATTGCATACAGTCTGCTGCCGGTTATTGCATACAGTCTGCTGCATGCAGCAGACTGTATCATTGTTCTGGCTCATAGTCTGGGCAACGGCGGTCATGCCAAGTGCGGAAAGCATCATAGAGATGCCGAGAATTACTTTCTTCATATTCGTGATAGTCTTATTTAATTGTTCATCAGACTTCATCAATATCCCGGTTCCGCAGAAGCGGAGTGACGAGAATTTCAGATGTCCGAAGTTTCTGGCTACGTAATGCGAAGTGCGGCAGTCCGCATCAGTCGTATTACGCTATCTTTGACTATGTATTAACAAAAGCGTTTAATCAGATTGTTCTGCGTTAACACGTATTAACCACACTTAAAATTATAGTCATAAATAAGTGCTCAAATTTAACCGATAGTAATTGAAATGGAATCTTTTATACAATCTTCGGTAAATTAAATCTGAACACTTACTTATCATTCTGAAGGGGGGGGGGAGGGATTACATGGCGTCCGCTTTCGTGTCAGTCATGAATGCCGGCAAGCGGCCACGCTTTAATCGACATCTTCGTGCCGCCACGCATGCTCCACGCTTCAACCCCGTCTTGTCCCGGGACCGCATATGTCAGCAAAGTAAAGACTTTCTTGCCTCCGTCAGCAAATATCTCGATTGTCGACTTATCGACAAAAATCCTCAAATCCACCTTCCCGTCATGCCCGACTTTTGCATAAGCCATCCTGTCAAACTTCGGCAAAGTCGCTCCGGCGACATTGGTGCGGTCAATTTTTAAATATCCCGAGGCTGCATCATAAGCCACACGCACCGTCCGTCCGTCGCCACAACAGAGATTCAGTCCTGCCGTGTCATCGCGGCTGCAGTCTAACCTCACATCCATCTCATACTGGTTGCCCATGGCTGACAAAGCGGGCAAAGCAGTGACGCCTGCTTTAAGCGTGCGCTCGGTTTCATATTCCTTACCGCGCAACTGCCTGAGAGCACCGACAGGCTGCTGACGCATACGTAGCAGATCTCCGTCGCGGTAGAGCGTCAGGCTACGCGGAATCGACCACACCCCTTTGCCCCACTCCGATGGCGCCTGCTGTGCGTAATCCCACGTGTTTACCCAGCCGATTGTCACCACATCGTTGCCGATGCCATCATAATCCTGGAACACACGCGATGCATAATAGTCAAGACCGTCATCGACATACATCGGCTCCCCATACGGATTGTCAGGGATAAATTTCTTGCCGTCGAAATCCCCGACAAAATACTGTTCGCGCGCCCAGTTGACCGATACGACAAGCACCCATTTCTTCTCGCCAGTCTCCTCGACTGTCAGCTGAAACAGATCCGGACATTCCCAAGAACGTTCATTGTCGCCCATTGGGCCGAAATCGCTCGTCCACGTCCATGATTTAAGATCATCGGATTCGTAGAAGGCCACTTTCTTTTCCAAAGCCTTGGCCACGGCCATGACCCATTTACCCGATGGTTCGTAGCGTATTACAGTAGGGTCGCGAAACTCAGTGCTCCAGATATCAAGCACCGGATTGAGATCGTAGTATCGGTATGTCGCGCCGCCGTCATGGCTGAAAGCCACCGACTGTGACTGTTTTTTCGAATCTTTGTCGAACGAAGTGAAAACCGCGACAAGAGTGCTGTCGCCCCACTGGGCCGTATTGTTTTTATCCACCACCACACTTCCGGTAAAAGCCGCTATGTTGTCGGGCATTCCGGTTATTGCATCATTGTTCAGCTCCCGCCAGTGTATGAGATCGTCACTCTCGGCCGCTCCCCAGCAGTAGGCCAGATAGCGCCCGTCATGCCTGACGAGTCCGCAAGGATCGCCAATCCAGCGATGCTTCGGAGTGTAGTGGTAGGCGGGACGGTAAGGTTCATGATATAGTACGGTGTCACGGCCGTCGCCGGTCGCGTTTTTACGGATATCGCCGTAAACCGTGTTCTGGCAGCATGCAGCCGCTGCCAATGCAATGCATAACTTACTGATGCAGTTCATTTTGTCGGTTCTTTCTTAAGGTTTCGTAGGTTGGTAAGTAAGAGTCCAAATTAAATTTATACTACATGCGGGGTAAAAGAAGCCGCATGTAGTATAAATTTAATCTGAATACTTCACTTATTGGTTTTCATAGAAATACAAGAGCGAGAGTTTGAATTTAATACGAAATCATGTAATTGAGGATTAAATTCAGACAGACACCCCCCCCCCAGACCCATCCGCACACACACTCTCTTCGATTGTAGCAGTTGCTAATTATTAGCGACTGCCGACACAGTCCTTATGAATGAGATACGAGTCAGTCTACAGTCACAAGGTAATAGTTCTTCTTGCCTCGCTGCACGAGAATGTAGCGTCCGGCAATAAGCATCGAGGCATCGACATTAAGGTTGGGGTCGGTCACCTTTTCCTTATTGATGCTCACACCATTCCCCTGTACCATCTTTCTGGCCTCACCTTTCGAGGGGAACACCTTGGTGCTTGTGGCAAGAAACTCCAGAAGAGGAATTCCGGCTTCCACATCGGCTTTTGCCACAGAAAAAGAGGGGACCCCCTCAAAGATGTCGAGCAGCGTGCCCTCGTCGAGGCGCATCAGAGCCTCGCGCGCCTCATTGCTGAAAAGGATGGCGCTCGCCTCGACGGCTGCGTTGTAGTTATCTTCGCCGTGCACCATTACAGTCACCTCGCGGGCCAGACGCTTCTGGAGCGGGCGTGCGCCGGGATTCTGCGCATGTTCGGCTGCAAGGGCCTCAATCTCCTCCTTGGTGAGGAAAGTGAAAATCTTCAGATACTTCTCCGCATCGGCATCGCTGACATTGAGCCAGAACTGATAGAACTTATATGGCGACGTATAGCGGGCATCGAGCCAGATGTTGCCGCTCTCCGTCTTACCGAACTTACCGCCGTCGGCCTTCGTGATAAGGGGGCATGTAAGGGCAAATACCTCGCCTCCGGCCTTGCGTCTCACCAGTTCGTAACCGGTAGTGATGTTGCCCCACTGGTCGGATCCGCCGAGCTGGAGCCGGCAGTTCTTGGTCATGTATAGATGATAGAAGTCAAATCCCTGAAGCAACTGATAAGTAAACTCAGTGAAACTCAGTCCGTCGCGGGCCTCGCCGTTGAGGCGTTTCTGCACACTGTCCTTTGCCATCATATAATTGACCGTGATATGCTTGCCTACCTCTCGGGCGAAGTCAAGGAAGCTCACATCCTTCATCCAGTCGTAGTTGTTGACCAGTTCGGCGCGGTTGGGCTGATTGCTCTCGAAATCAAGGAAGCGAGCCAGCTGTGCCTTGATGGCCTCCTGGTTATGGCGCAGTGTCGCCTCATCGAGCAGATTGCGTTCGGCAGATTTCCCCGAGGGATCGCCGATCATTCCGGTGGCACCACCCACCAGAGCGATCGGCTTGTGGCCGCATCGCTGGAAATGGCGGAGCATCATCACGCCGCAGAGGTGGCCGATATGCAGGGAGTCGGCTGTCGGGTCGATGCCGAGATATGCGGTGGTCATCTCCTTGCGGAGCTGTTCGTCGGTGCCGGGCATCATGGTGTGGATCATTCCGCGCCATGTCAGTTCTTCAATAAAATCCATATGCGTATGTTCTTGTGTTTCAGGTTATGGTGATAGCTCCGGCGGGGCCGGGAGGGGAGGGGGCGCTGAAGCGCGGGGAGGAGAGAGGGGGATCAGTAATTGTTGCGTAGATATGTCATCACTGTAGTGCCGACTATACCGAGGGTTTCGGCTGAGATCCCCTCCATGTTGTCGGAGACGGTATGCCAGCGGGGATTGAACGGTCCGCCATCGCCCGGATAATATTCGATGATATCCACGGCCGGTATGCCGGCCTCGATGAGCATCACATGATCATCGGTGATGGCTGCACCCATACGGTTGATAAACCGGTCGGCATATCCCAGAGCGGCTGCCGTGCTCCATAGTGCGTCATTAAGCTGCGGAGCCGCGTGCTCCGAGAAGTACTCGCGGCGGAACTGCGCACCCATGCCACCCACCATATCGAGCAGAATCGCCTCCGAAGGCTGATACCCCACGATAGGAGGATTTGCCACGAAATGCTGGGCGCCGAGCGCCCATGAATCCTCGGATCCGGAGGTGCCCCAGTCTTCTGCATCCACAAGAAGTATGTCGACCCCCTCTTTCGGCGGGGCGGCCTGCAGCTGACGGGCTATTTCGAGCAGCACGCCGGTGCCGGAAGCGCCGTCATTGGCACCATCCACGGCTGCGGAGCGTTTCGCAGGGTCGGGGTCCTCATCGGCCCAGGGTCGGCAGTCCCAGTGGGCCAAAAGAAGCAGACGCCTTTGTGATTCCGGGTTGAAGCGAGCCATGATATTGCGGGCTTTCAGTATGGTGCCGTCGAAGGCGTGGAGGTCGGCTGTCTGTTCGATGACATCGGTGCCGCGCCGGCGCAATTCGCCTGCGATCCAGTCGGCGGTGCGGGCATGGGCGCGGGTATTGGGTACGCGGGGCCCCATATTCACCTGATGCTCCACATATGCATAGGCCGAATCGGCCGAGAAGGGAGCAGCCTGCACGGTAGCCGAGCCGACATCGGATGCCGGAGAGTCCGACTGCGTGTTGCCCCCTCGGGCCGAACATGCGCCGAGCATCGCCGCGAAGACCATCACAGGTATGTAAAAAAAAGAATTCAGATTCATATCAGCTAAAATCAGCAAAAAGCGGCCATAACAGGCCGCAAATGCAAAATTACACAAAACCTTTCTCATCGCAAAGAAACTGAGCCGTAAAGTTATACCTGCGCCCCCGCCGGGCCACATATCAGCCGCCCCCGCCGTGGCGGCCTCAGGCCGTCAGGACGGGGGCGGGAAGTCCGCACGGTTGCCGCTATGAGCCGCTAAGAGGCGGTCAGAGGGGGTCAGAGCGGGATGCGTTTGTCGATATACAGTTCGCTGTTGCGACGCAGGGTCCAGGAAAAGAGTACGAACGGTTTCAGACTGTCGCCCGTGAACCGGGCGAAATACCGACTCGTGTATCCATCGGTGGCATTGACCGTCTCAGAGCGTCGCACGCCACACCAATAGTCCATTCCGACCATCAGCTGAATGCGGGGTGTCACATTCCACACCCCGGTGATCGAGGCCACCGAAGGATTCAGATAGCGGGTATATCCGATGGCGGTATAGGATTTATTGGTCCATAAGGCGGAGGCCTGTATTATGAATTTGCCGAATATGGCGGTGACACGTCCCTGCAGCTGCACGCGTCCCTGATACGCGCTGTGGTTGAAACTCTCCCATATATAGTCGCCCTCCACACCGATCAGCACCGGCATCCGGTTCCACGAAGCCATGCAGGTCAGCTGAGGAGAACGCCAGGTGCCGTTGTTGCGCCACGAACTGATTGCCACACCATTCTCCGTGCGGAGCCACTGGTCGACCATATTCGTATTCACGCGGTAATCGGCCGAGGCCCGTAACCACAGCTCGCCGGTAATCGGCTGCCGGTAGCTGACCGAGAGATTGTGATTTTCCGTAGGGCGGAGCCACGGATTGCCTTCGGTTTTCAGCCAGGGATTGGCAGAAGTGTTGAAGCAGGCCAGATTATTCATCGGAGGCGGAGTATTGGTAAGTGTATAATCGGCCCGAAGCGAATTGCCATAGGGGGCATTCCAGTTGATGCTCGCTGCCGCACGCGGACGCCAATATGCGTTCTCGGCCCCGTCGGCATTCAGATCAATATACTCCAGCCCCCCTGAAGCCATGTAAAGCAGCCGTCCGGTCTGACCGGTGTATGTGGCGTGCACATAGGTATCCAGACGGTCGATCCGCAACAGATGGTCCATAGGGTTGACATTGTTTGACGTGCGTCGGTGGATATAGGTCATGTCATACCCCACGGCGATGTTGCCGTAGGGTTTGTCGCCGGTATCGTAATCGAGAGCCAGATGATACTTATTGCTCGTTACGTCCTCACCCGCTTCATAGAGATCCACGGCATTGCCTACAGTCTCAAGAGAAGATTGCAGGCTGGAGCCTGCGGCATAATTATGGTATCCGAAGGCCGAGAGGATACTGTTGTCGGCAAAAGTATGTTCGTAATATAAGCCGGTTACGATACCCTCATCGTCATTTCGGGAATGGTCGGCAGTAGTCAGCCGTAATGTTTCAGGCTGACTGCCGGGGCCGGCGGAGAGGGATTCCGACGTACCCTCCGAGTTGCCATAAGAGCGGTTGAAATTTTGCGACCCCATCACTAAAAGGGATAAATAGTCAGACCGTGTGGGCATCCATTTCACCAATACATCCCCGTCGAAGGCAAACTTGCGTTTTATATCCTGTCCCGACTGGCGGCGGATACTGTTCTCCAGTTCCTGCCCGAAATCATAATCAGTAGGGTTGTGTACGGTATAATCGCCAAAAAGCGAGCCGCTTACGGCAAACTTTGACTTACCGACCTCAAACCGTCCCCCCGCCAGTCCTGAATGCGGGATCACCTCCTGACGTGTGCGCAATTCGGCATAGATATACGTAGGGCGAGGGATAAGCCTGATATTCACCACCTTCGCATATCCCAATTTCAGATATTTCGCATTAGGCACTTCGATAATCTCCACCGACTCGATGAATTTCGGGTCAATCGGATCGATTCCCGAATTCATCATCCGTCCGTCGATAAGAATAAGAGGAGCCTCACCGCTCTGCGTAGTCACCGACTTAGATGCGAGATTTACGTTA
>DKWX01000038.1:0-1681 GCA_002491945.1 Porphyromonadaceae bacterium UBA7141 | reverse complement strand
TACGTTAAGCAGCGGAATTTCAGTCAACGCCAGATACGGGTCGCCCGACTGGCGGGCCTGGTCGGATAAGCGGAAGACCTCACCCGTAGCGGTCTTCTTGGAAGTAAGGTATCCTTCCACCACAAGTTCGTCCAGCATCTTCTCTACCGTCAGGCTGTCAGCCTCTTCAGTATTCAGCTGACGCCCCTCATCATCTGTGGGAGCGTTCACGGCTACCCCGGCAGCTCCGGCAGAAAACCAGACGATCCCCCCTATCAGCATCCCGGTCCAGCCGACACCAAAACGTTTATCCATACACTTTACTCTTAATATAGTTAATCTGCATGTGTATTAATGCAAAATCATCCATTGTTATTCCTTGATCATTAAGGAAGCAATGTGATTTTAATCCCCTGCTCATTTGCCGTCTACATGGACCTCCACATTTAGGAAGCATTTTACATGCCAGACAATTGTCAGAAATACGCTCGTCATGTAAATATGCAGTTTTCTCATTATCCCAAATTATTTCCCCCGTTTCAAGATTTAAATCTCCAAGAGACTCTGATTCATCGAAATGAGAAATTGTGGTGCACTTGAATATGCCTCCATCATAGTTGATAGTGACTTGATTGTCCATATCTGCAAAACACCATCCTCCTTGTCCATAATAGTCAATTATGAAAGAGTTGACAAGAAGACTGTGAATTGCATTAGTTATCAGGTTTTTGTCAATTCCCTTTTCATTTACTTGCCAAATCTTCTTCATGATGACAGTAGTCCGTTTTCTATCAAGATCAGAAATTTTATTAACGATATTCTCAAAGTCTTTAAGAGTATTCTCGTCAAAATTGATTCGGACATACATGTGTGAATTTGGAATCATCTCTTGAATTCGATGGATATTTTTCACCGTAGTCTCAAAAGGGTTCCCATTACGATTGGCAAAATATTTTATTTTATTATGTTGCGTCTCGTTCCCATCCATAGGTGGTTGGATTCATGGGATTATAACCACAGCTCCCAAGTAATTGGGACACTCCATAATGGCTAATCGCATCGGGATATTCTTCCATGTATATTAAAGTGTTTATGATTTGGGATGCTTGATTAAGTAAATTTATGAATCTTTTCACGTATAGTTGTAACCATTAAAGTTATTAGTGTCTCTCATGATATCTCTATACGTTTGCAAAGTAAATAGATTGTTGTTACAATTCCAAGTTTTTTTAAGAAATTTTTTGAAAAAAATTATACTATGAATAATGATAATTCCATTACATAAATATGGATCTGAAGGTCATATGAGATGTAAAATAATGTAGTTTAGTGTGTTATAGAGATTGTGGAGTATGCTGAATTGGGTTTGTTTGAAAGATGGATTAGAGGGCAAAGTTGATATCAACTGTTGGGTCAGTGGAGCTGGCCGTGCAAAAGTTTGGTAGAGATGGGCGGTTTTGTAGATGCCTTCGGATAGAGAGCAGGATGGTCATGGGGTGTGCCCGTAATTCATATCTTACAGATTTCAGAAGTAATATGGTTCATGGCCAGGCAAGTCTGGCGATTTACAACGGGAGAGATTGGTGGAGAGGTGGGGGTAAGGATCAAGAGCTGCCCATTTACACATTTTTCAAAATTATGGCCGTATGGTTTCTGACGTTCGCCAAGCACTTCGTTTGTTATAAACGCGAGTTCGGGATAA
>DKWX01000010.1:10119-29821 GCA_002491945.1 Porphyromonadaceae bacterium UBA7141 | reverse complement strand
ACAAGCCCGCATATTGTATAAATTCAATTTGAACACTTACTTATTTACGATAAGTCGTTTAGGGTGCAACCTTAGATTGTCTGAATTGAGATTTGCACGAATTCCTTGAAAAAGGTTGTCTTTACTTAATTGGCGAACTCCAATCAGGCATGAATTTAAAAAAATTAGCATAAGGAGGTGGAATCTTCAGGAAAAAGAAGTAATTTTGCGATAGAATTGCCCGAGCCGGATACTTGGGCACTCTACAATGATTAACGCCCTCCTCCGGTATGAGAGTCGCACGACTCAGAGGAGCGAGGATAAAAACGACACAAGAACAGAATGAAAGCTTACGTATTTCCCGGTCAGGGAGCCCAGTTTGTGGGCATGGGCAAGGATCTTTACGACAACAATGCTCAGGCACGTGAAATGTTTGAGAAAGCCAACGAAGTGCTCGGATTCCGCATCACAGACCTGATGTTTGAAGGCACAGAAGAGGACCTTAAGCAGACCAAGGTGACTCAGCCGGCGATATTCCTGCACAGCGTGATTCTTGCCGCCTCACTTGGCGAAGAGTTCCGTCCCGATATGGTGGCCGGTCATAGCCTTGGAGAATTCTCAGCTCTTGTAGCCGCAGGAGCATTGAGTTTTGAAGACGGCCTTCGTCTGGTGGCAAAACGAGCCATGGCCATGCAGAAAGCCTGTGATCTCAAGCCCTCGACGATGGCAGCGGTGCTTGCCTTGCCCGATGCTAAGGTAGAGGAACTCTGCGCCGAGGTCGACGACGTTGTGGCCCCGGCCAACTACAACTGTCCGGGTCAGGTGGTGATTTCGGGCACAGTCGAGGGGATTGACGCCGCCTGTGAGAAGATGCTGGCGGCAGGTGCCAAGCGTGCTCTCAAACTGAAGGTAGGCGGCGCATTCCACTCTCCGCTGATGGCCCCTGCGCAGGAAGAGCTTGCAGAGGCAATAGAGGCGGCACCGTTCCACCAGCCGATAGCACCTGTCTACCAGAACGTAGATGGCCGGCCACACACAGATCCCGCCGAAATCAAAGCCAATCTGATCAAGCAGCTCACCGCGCCAGTGCGCTGGACACAGGATGTGGAAGCGATGGTGGCCGATGGCGCCGACGAATTTATCGAACTTGGCCCTGGCAGTGTGCTTCAGGGGCTTGTGAAGAAGATATCACGCGGGGTAGCCACATCGGGCATGCAGTAAAACAAGATTGTGGAAGTGTGGCCCATAAGCGCCACACTTTCTTTTTCTCTCATATCACACCCGCACCCCCCCCCGTCGACTTAGCCGGCGGGACTGCAAATCAGAGAAACTTGACGAAATGAAGAAATATAACGTAGCGATAGTAGGGGCCTCCGGCGCGGTAGGCCATGAATTTCTCAGAGTGCTTGAAGAGCAGGATTTCCCGATAGCGGAATTGCGCCTGTTCGGTTCCCCGCGTTCGGCTGGGAGCCGTCTTCCCTTCAGAGGTAAAGAATATGAAATAGAGCTTCTTTCCGAAGATTCCGACTTCACAGGCGTTGATATCGCCTTCACCTCAGCCGGGGCCGGCACCTCAAAGCAGTATGCCGATGTAATCACACGCCACGGCGCCGTGATGATCGACAATTCATCGGCTTTCCGCATGGATGCCGATGTGCCTTTGGTGGTGCCCGAGGTAAATGCCGCCGACGCACTTGAGCGTCCGCGGAATATAATCGGCAATCCCAACTGCACCACAATCCAGATGGTAGTGGCGCTCAAACCGATCCATGACCTGTCGCCGATACGCCGGGTGCGTGTGGCTACCTATCAGGCCGCCTCAGGCGCAGGTGCGGCGGCAATGGACGAACTGGTGGGGCAGTATGCCGAGATAGCCGAAGGCAAGAAGCCCACAATCGAGAAATTCGCCTATCAGCTTGCCTACAACGTAATTCCTCAGGTGGATGTATTTGTCGACAACGACTATACAAAGGAAGAGATGAAAATGTACAACGAGACCCGCAAAATCATGCACTCAGACGACATTCGTGTCTCAGCTACATGTGTGCGAATCCCGGTGCTTCGCGCTCATAGCGAGTCTATATGGGTGGAGACAGAGAGTCCGTTGGAAATCTCGGCCGTGCGCGAGGCATTCGATAAAGCCCCCGGCCTGGTGCAGGCAGATGATCCGTCTGCCAGGTTATATCCCATGCCGCTCGATATCACCGGTAAAGACCCTGTATACGTGGGACGTCTGCGCCGTGATATAGCCGATGACTGCGGACTGAGCTTCTGGGTTGTAGGCGACCAGATAAAGAAGGGCGCCGCACTCAACGCAGTTCAGATCGCGCAGTGGCTCATAGCGAATGACCCGCGCCTGTCGTAATACTTGCTTACAGAATAATAAATACTAACCTTACACCTATTACAAATGAAAAAAGACGACGACGAAAGCATCATGACGCCGACCGGCCTTCCGGAGAACGCCTTTCGCGAACTCGGAGCCGACGAGGAATATCATCCCGTGATGGCGCCGGCCCATGATCAGAAAGAAGTGACTCCCTACTCGGTGATTACGGGTCTGGTGATGGCTATTGTATTTTCAGCGGCCGCAGCCTATCTCGGACTTAGAGTTGGCCAGGTCTTTGAGGCAGCCATCCCTATCGCCATCATCGCAGTGGGACTTTCGAATGCACTCGGGAAGAAGAATTCTCTGGGACAGAATGTGATAATCCAGTCAATAGGCGCCTGTTCGGGTGTGATTGTGGCCGGAGCCATATTCACTCTGCCCGCTCTCTTCATTCTTCAGTCCAAATATCCCGAGATAACAGTGAAGTTCTATCAGATATTTCTGAGTTCACTGTTGGGCGGCATACTTGGCATACTGTTCTTTATCCCCTTCCGCAAGTACTTAGTCAAGGATATGCACGGCAAATACCCCTTCCCTGAGGCAACCGCCACCACTCAGGTGCTTGTCTCCGCACAGGCCGGAGCCGAGAGCGGAGAGGGGGGACAGGCCAAGACACTTGTCATCGCCTCACTGATAGGAGGTATCTACGACTATCTTGTGGCTACATTCGGCTGGTGGGCAGAGACTGTGACCAGCACTGCATCGTCCTGGGGCGTTGCGATTGCCGAAAAGACCAAACTCGTGCTCAGCTGCAACACCGGAGCGGCGCTGCTCGGCCTGGGTTATATAGTGGGACTGAAATATGCCTTCGTGATATTTGCCGGGTCGATTTTCGTGTGGTGGATAGTGATTCCGCTGATGGGCACATATGGGGCTCCCGAACTGCAGGCGATGGAGCCCGACATGATATTCAAGGACTATGCCCGCATGATAGGTATCGGCGGTATCGCCATGGCCGGCGTGATAGGCATCATCAAGAGCTGGCCTATAATCGTGCAGGCTGTAGGTCTGGCCGGTCGTGAACTCAAAGGGAAGTCGGACGCGGCAAAACAAGTGCGCTGGCAGATGGATATATCCATGAAGCACATAGTGTTCTTCATTGTCATAGCCCTCGCGGCAGTGCTGATTTTCTTCTGGTTCGGAGTCATTAACACGCTTTGGCAGGCATTGGTGGCCTGGCTGGTAGTATTGGTGATAGCATTCCTGTTCACAACAGTCGCGGCAAATGCCATAGCCATCGTGGGGAGTAACCCGGTGAGCGGCATGACGCTTATGACCCTGATTATCGCGTCAGCGATATTCGTGGCCATCGGACTGAAAGGCACGAGCGGAATAGTGGCTTCAATGGTGATAGGCGGCGTGGTATGTACGGCGCTTTCCATGGCCGGAGGATTTGTGACCGACCTTAAAATCGGTTACTGGCTCGGCTCCACTCCCAAGAAGCAGGAAAGCTGGAAATTCCTCGGTACTCTTGCTTCGGCCGCTACCGTGGGTGGTGTGATCATGTTGCTCAATCAGGTGTATGGCTTCTCTGGCGACAATGCCCTTGTGGCTCCACAGGCCAACGCCATGGCCAAGGTGATAGAGCCTCTTATGATGGGCGGCGACACTCCCTGGATACTATATATGGTAGGCGCCATTCTGGCGGCCATACTCAACTGGCTTGGAGTCCCGGCGCTTGCGTTCTGTCTGGGAATGTTCATCCCCCTGTCGCTCAACACCCCGATGCTTGTCGGCGGCGCCGTAGCCTACTATGTGAGTCATAGCTCAAAAGATCAGGCAGTCAACGACCGCCGCAGAGACCGCGGCACACTGCTTTCGAGTGGCCTGATAGCAGGCGGCGCACTGTTCGGCGTGTTTGCTGCCGTGACCCGCTTCTGTGGATTTGAATACGCCAATCCACTCTCCGACGGACTGACACAGATACTTGGCTGCACGGCCTATGCCCTGTTGATATGCTATCTTATCTGGGACTCCAAAAGAGTGAAGTAAGCGACTTGAAATAAGCCGTCAGCCGTCATGGTGATGACAGCGGCTGATATGAATGTAAGCAAGAACTCAGATACATACTTATACGCCCTGCGCCACATCATCTGTGAGCGCAGGGCGTTGTCGGTAAAAGAAGGGGGGAGAAGGAGGGGTGGATAATCTTTCATGACGCGGCCGTAAGCAGGCCGGCTTAAGGTATGCTCAGGATACGGGCAGTGTGGGATTGATGAAAAACACACGTTCGGTGGCCCGCGTGATGGCTGTATAGAACCATCTGTAGAAACTTTCATCAAGTTCCTTAGGATTTATGCCCGACATATCAATATAAACGTGAGCCCATTGTCCTCCCTGAGCCTTATGACAGGTGATGCAGTATCCGTACTTGGCCTGCAGCGCATTGTAGAAAGGGTCGTTCATCGTGGCCTTGATACGCTCCGAGAGCGTACCCTCGTAAGAGGCCAGGATGTGGGTATACAGTCGGTCCATTTCTGCTGCAGGGATAGCCGGACCGTCCGCCATCAGAGAACGGAGCATCAGCTGTGCGCCTATTCTCAAGCCAGAAGAAGCGAACATCAGCTCCACCTCAGTGAAGTAACGGCCGTACATCTTTTCCGTCTTACCGACCCAGCACACCTCCGCCATATCGCCGTTTGCAATGAATCCCTGCGATTTGTTGACCTTATTCCAATAATAGTCGTTCTTTGCGATTACGATACGGTCGCCGCGCTGCAGCGGCTCCTCAGCCATCATGACGAGATTGCGAATGGCCTGATTATACCTGTTGGCCCGCGAATTGGAGCGAGTGATGATTATGGTGTTGCCGCACCCCACCCGGGCCCACGAGTCAGCCAGAGAGTCGGCCAGCTCAGCACTTGAAATCACCTCCACATCCTCAAACCCGTCGACAACGATTTCAGCGCTCAACCCGGTGTCAGGGGCCAGCATAAGCTGACGCATCCTCGTGGCGTTGAAAAGCACTCCGCTGTGAGCACCCTGTCGCATCGGGACATCGAGGGTAAACAATATGGGCGAAAATCCGAGGGCCCTGAGCCTGTCGGGGTTCATGGCCGGGGCATCCATCATCCCGACAGGAGGGAGCTGGGCTATGTCACCCACAAGAATTACGAGATTGCCGGCAACCGAATGGATATGCCGCAGCATCTGTCGCAGCAGAGACCTGGATGGGTCGGAAGAATCGGTGATCATCGAAGCCTCATCCACAATAAAAATAGTATTGCTGTCATGATTCGGAGCCAGGACAAAAGAAGCACCCGGGGCATCCGATTCCGGCCTATAGATTCGCCTGTGAATTGTCGACGCCTTACCTCCGGAGAAATCGGCGGCCACCTTTGCGGCCCGCCCCGTGGGTGCCAGAGTGACACACTTCACCTTTGCCTCCGACAGAGTTCTGACCAGAGCCGCCATGATTGAAGTCTTTCCCGATCCGGCATACCCATTGAGCATGAAGACCTCGCGCGAAGCCCCCCTGCAGACAAACTCAGCCAGCGAAACAATGAGCTGATTCTGAATTGCGAGAGGTTCAAAAGGAAGAAAAGCGCGTATACGTTGTGCGATAATAGATGAATCCATATCTGAGGGTGAAATAAATCACAAATTTATAAAAAATATAATATCGTCATGCTGCTAAGTGAAAATAATTTAGTAATTTTGTTGGCGTGTATATCACCCGCACCTCCGGAATAAGCTGACTTAAAATGCCGGATGGCGCAAAAGGCGCCGATATGGCAGCAAACCGGAAAGGAAAACAAGCAGGAAGAAACACTAAGGTAAACTTCATAAAATATTTTTAGGAAACTGAAACTATGAAAATTGAAAAAGTAATCGGTCGCGAAATTCTTGATTCGCGTGGCAATCCCACAGTAGAGGTAGACGTAGTACTCGAAAGCGGCGTAATGGGCCGTGCGGCAGTCCCCTCAGGCGCATCCACAGGTGTCAACGAGGCACTCGAGCTTCGCGACGGAGATCCCAAGCGCTATCTTGGCAAAGGCGTGCTGAAAGCTGTAGAGAACGTCAACGGCCCGATTGCCGAGCTTCTCAAAGGCTGGAACGTACTTGATCAGGTAGGCATCGACGAGGCCATGATCAAGCTCGATGGCACAGAGACCAAGTCAAACCTCGGCGCCAACGCGATACTCGGCGTATCTCTGGCATGTGCCAAGGCAGCAGCCAACTATCTCGACCTTCCCCTTTACAAATATATCGGTGGCGCCAATACTTACGTGCTTCCCGTGCCGATGATGAACATCATCAACGGCGGCGCACACTCCGACGCCCCCATCTGCTTCCAGGAATTCATGATTCGTCCGGTAGGCGCATGCTGCTTTAAAGAGGGTATCCGCATGGGCACAGAGGTGTTCCACGCCCTCAAGAAAGTGCTCAAGAACCGCAACCTCAGCACTGCAGTAGGCGACGAGGGTGGCTTCGCTCCCAACCTTGACGGCACAGAAGACGCTCTCAACGTAATCATGCAGGCCATCAAAGAGGCCGGCTACGAACCCGGCAAGGATGTGACTATCGGTCTTGACTGCGCATCTTCAGAGTTCTACAAGGACGGAGTCTACGACTACACATGGAAGCAGGGTGCCGACGCTCCCAAGCGCACAAGCGAGGAGCAGGCCAAATTCCTTGAGCAGCTCGTCAACGAATACCCCATCGACTCAATCGAGGACGGTATGGCAGAGAACGACTGGGAAGGCTGGAAGATTCTGACCGACCTGATCGGCGATCGTTGCCAGCTCGTGGGCGATGACCTCTTCGTGACAAATGTGAAATATCTCGAGCGTGGCATCGCCGAGGGTTGCGCCAACTCAATCCTCGTGAAGGTGAACCAGATCGGCTCACTCACAGAGACTCTCCGCGCAGTAGAGATGGCACAGCGTAACCGCTACACTGCCGTTATCTCTCACCGCTCGGGCGAGACAGAGGACGCTACTATCGCCGACATCGCAGTGGCTACCAACGCCGGACAGATCAAGACCGGTTCTGCAAGCCGCTCCGACCGTATGGCCAAGTACAACCAGCTTCTCCGCATCCAGGAGGAACTCGGTGCAGAGGCAGCCTACGGCTATCCCCTGATCAAACGCATCAACAAATAATACCCACTCCCGCCGACGGGAAGTGTGATGACATTATTCATGATGAGCGCGGATACCGACTGGTATCCGCGCTTTTCAGTTTATACACCACATAATATAATATGTATGAATACCCCCTGCGACTTCAATTATCATGGTCCCGTAGTGGTGTTTGACCTCGACGACACACTTATGCGCGAACGAGATTTCTGCCGCTCCGGTTTCGCCGAAATAGAAAAGGCAATTATCACCCGCATCCCCTGTATGAAGGATATATCAGAGCGTATGTCCGCGCTTCTGGAATGCCGTGCCGACTATTTTTCGCTGCTTGAGCACGAACTATCCAGCTGCATCCCTGATGCCGTGCTGCTGAAAGAAGAGATGAGATGCCTTGTGTCGCTCTGCCGCAATCATCGTCCGGCAAAGCTCCGCTACGCCGACGGAGCCGAAGAGACACTTAGCCGTCTCCAGAGTCATGGAGTGGTGATGGCCCTGATTACAGACGGGCGCTCCGGCACACAGCGTCGCAAGATAGAGGCCCTTGGTCTTGAATGCTACATCCGCGAGGCCGACATCCTGATTTCCGAAGAGACGGGAGCCGACAAGAGCCGTCCCGACAACTTTCAGACCATCGTGCGTCGTTATCCGGAGGCATCCCGCTTCATCTATGTGGCCGACAATCCGCGCAAAGACTTCCTGATGCCCAACATGCTTGGATGGCTGACATGCCGTGTGCCCTATGATGCCGACAATGTGCACCCAGATGTCGAAGAAGTCGGTCCCGGCCATGCTCCGGCGGTGAATCTGGCTAATCTGAGAGATGTGGCAGAGCTTGCCGGAGTATAAGATGACGATTGTTAAAATGTTACAAAAGCGGCCTAAATCTTAGGTTTTGTATTTTAAAATACGGCAAAACGGTAGTAAGTTCCATGAAATACTCATCATTAAGCAAGGGATGTATGGAAAAATGACAGGGATGACTGAAAAATCAGCAAAAAAAACTTTGCAGGTTTCTAACAAATTGCTACTTTTGCATTATCAATCTTAAAACTACACCTGACCGCTATGACTACTCCGGCTCGATCTCCACTAAAGACCACAGGTCGCTGCACTGCTCCTGACGCATCGCAGCCGCGAATCCTCATCATCTATACCGGCGGCACCATCGGCATGATAGAGAATGCCGAGACTCGTGCGCTCGAACCGTTCAACTTCGACCATCTGATAGAGAATGTGCCGAAGATTAAGCTTTTGGACATAGAGATAGAGAGTGTCGAATTTTCCAATCCTATAGATTCATCCTCAATGAATCCGTTGCACTGGCAGAGCATTGCAAAAGTGATAGAGGATAATTACACGAAATTCGACGGCTTTGTAGTGCTTCACGGCACAGACACGATGGCCTATACAGCCTCGGCATTAAGTTTCATGCTCGAGAACCTCGACAAGCCGGTGATAATCACAGGTTCGCAGCTCCCGATAGGAGATGTGCGCACCGATGGCGAAGAAAACCTTATCACGGCACTTCAGGTGGCATCCGCCCGTGATACCGACGGGAGTGCGATGGTCAGGGAAGTGGCCATACTTTTTGAGGATTTTCTGTGGCGAGGCAACCGTTCGACCAAGCATTCCTCCGACAACTTCTGTGCCTTCTCCTCCAATAATTTTCCGGCACTTGCAAGTTTCGGCCTCGGGATACACTTCAATCGCGATGTCCTGCGGCGGCACAAGCCCGAGGGCAAACTGAAGGTGCACTATAAATTCGACACCAATGTAATGGTGATGGATCTTTTCCCGGGGATTCAGGAAAACGTGGTGCGCCATATGTTCAATACTCCCGGAATCCGAGGCATAGTACTGAAGAGCTTCGGCTCAGGCAATGGGCCGTCTGACCCCTGGTTTATATCCGCTTTATCAGAAGCCATATCGCGGGGCATAGTGATAATCAACATATCGCAATGCTCCAACGGCTCGGTGATGCCCGGCCTTTATTCAGCCGGACTCGGCATATCGCAGGCCGGGGTAATCTCGGGTCATGATCTTACGGCAGAAGCCTCAATAACCAAGCTCATGCATCTGCTTGGCACCGAGGAGAGCGCAGAACGTGTGGTAGAACTGATGAGCCGTTCGCTCTGCGGAGAGATGACCACCGCAATGGAATAATATGACAACCGTCAGCCGCATGACGCTACATTATTATTGTGCGGCATCGGTTGAAAACGATATGCCGTCTCTGTGGCCACACTCCCGCACATCGCCGGCAACTCTGTAAAGAGAGGCCGACAGAAGAGACAGTTAGGTAAATTTACTCGTTACGTTATTAAGTTAAATATGGTAGAATGCGAAGGAGATGTGCAGTGATTGCACATCTCTTTCTGTCTAAGATCCAATAAAAAAAGAGACACCGCGCACTCATTGGCGTGCGCGGTGTCTCATTATGCAGAGGAGGAGTATGAAATCACGATATCGGTCAGAACATGGCAACTTTTCTGGTGACACACCCATTGGAGTCGCCGGCAGTCACCATCATTATGCCACGGGCAGACACCGGAATCTCAACATTGCCGTCGGCATCAGCCGTAGCTCTTGTGACAAGCATTCCGGCTGCATCATAAAGCGCGACAGCCGCCCCGGGATTAGTAGCTACCGCAATCACACCGTCGCGGCATACCACCGATGCAGGAATCTCAGCAGAGACTCCGCCGACACCTGAATCAGCAAAACGAGAGGCATCCATGATATCGGAGGCCACGATAGCCTGTGTGGCAGGTTCGGTGATGAGCAGGATGACTTCAGTGTTCTTGATATCAGTCACGGTAGCGGGTATCCCGAAAGATATTTCGAATTCCTGAGCCACATCTGATTCCCAATAGTGATTGAGCGCAGAACCTTCGAAATCGGGGAATATGCCCCGGGCCACATGTTGATATTGTATTAGAGCGGCAGGCACGGTGGAATATCCGTACTCTCCCCCGCGCATGTAAGGAATAATATACGGGGCGAGATCTGCGCCGACCTGCGAAGCCGCATCCTGAGGGGCATAATCAGCGAAATAGTTTGTCTGGTTGTAACCAGTGTTGTTGCCCTGCACATTATTCTCCACAATCACGACAGAAGCGTTAAGAGGCCGGTCGGAGGCATTATAACCGTTGCGGACGTTAAACCTCACATTCAGTAGAGTGGTATTTGACTCCGGCCCCTCAGAGGAGTAGACTTCAAGAATAGAAGCTGTATTATATGATGTCTCGGCAATCTGACGTTTCATCTCCTCGGTATATGAAGGGTCAAGTCCCCGGCTGGTGCGGTTGAAAATCGCAGACGGCAGACCTGCAGTGCCATTCAGCTTCTGAATATTCGAAAGATATGATTCCACACCCTCGTTCATCGGGTCGTAATAACCCATGTATCCATGAATGGCAATAGTGATTGCTTTGCCGGTATTCTCATCGCCCGGGAAAGTGGCCTTGTAATACTCCAGCGCAGCCGTGCCACGCGGACAATATCCGCATCCGGTGGCGGTCAGCTCCTCGACCACAACATTTTTCGGATACCGGGCTCCCGGGGTAGATAGCCATCCGCTTATTACCGAAGGTTCAGCTCCCTCGAAACTCGGAGTCAATGTCAGTGTATACTCAACGGGGGTGTCGGAAACCATGGTAAAGGCATTGTTGAAGAGCATATGCTTCATCACCAGAATATAAGTTGAGGAATTTCCGAATTTCCCGGTAAAAGTCTCTTGTCGCACGGTCTTGCCATCGATTGCCAGCACCGCCTCCACAGCACCGCACTCCACCGGAGCTTTTATTCCCACATTGACATCAATATCGATGCTTTCACCAAGGTCGGCCACTTCGGTAGTGTAATTAGTGGCTTCAAGTATATACTGTCCCATCTGCAGATTGGCAAAACCGGTCAGACCGACACCTGCGCCGGTAGTGACAAACGCCACGTGTATCTTCTTCCCCTTGAACCCGTTCAGCGGAGCTACCAGTTTCTTGGTGGTCAATGCCGAAGTAGTAGAGCCGCGCACTCCTGTCTCTATGGCGACTTCAGTAAAATCCTGCTTGTCAGTTCCTGATTCGGATACGAGAACCTTAAAATTATTCAGCCCCACACCCATAGACTGGCCTCCATTAGAGAATGCACAGGCGGTGAATAGCAATGCCGCATTGTCATAGGGTATTTCTATTTCAGGCGATACCAGCCATTCGTCGGCTGCCGAGCCATCGGCAAACTCCGTGTTGGCCATGGCCATAGTGAGGCCGTTGTAACTCAGAAATACATAAGCCGGACCATCGCCGTCAGGATCGAAATATTCGGCCGCGGCATCTGTAGGCACTGCCCCTGTGCCGTAAGTGATCCATCCATCTGCCGGAAAGGAAGATGATCCCGCTAACGAGGCGAAATCCATCGAGTAAAATTCAGGGGTCTTAACGGATCCAAGGGACGACAGTGTGACCATAAGAACCGCCAGGGTTAGTAAAATGTGTTTCATAAAGGTTAGATATAAAATATATGACCGGAGTCATACTGAGGCCGACAGGCTCCGATGACTCCAGTCACAAAGTAAATAATAAAATTTCAAATCAGCAAATATGGCACCGGAATATATGCAGCAAATATACCGGCTATGCAGTAGTCAGCCGTGATGAGAGAGGATGCTGTCAGCGACTTAATTAACCTTTACGACACATCCTGCCGAATGGGCCGTAATCATCGGATAATACTGAGACTGTGCGGTCGCAATGCCGGTGGAGTACTCTCCGTCGCGGTCGGCATATACATCGTAAGAGATGATATACTGCCCTTTAGGCAGATGTGTGATATAGAAGTTGGTTGCAGAGTCGCGGGTTTCGCGCAGAATCCACAATCCGTTCTCCAGTGTATATGACGTAAGCTGCGATTCCGGCTGCATGAACGCGCCTCTCCGGTCATTGACCAGCACATAATCGAGGTCGCGGTCGCTGACCAGAGTCAGTGTCACCCGGATGAGTTCACCCTTGCGGAATTTTGTGGATGCCGTCATTGCCTTTTCACCGTCCTGAGCAATCTCAATGGGGAGCAACTGCTTGGTGACGCCAAGCTGCGGCATCGCCTGCGCCGAGACCGAAGCAGCGGGAGCCACATATTGTCTCAGCACCGCACCCCAGGCCGGGACTGCATCGGAGCGTGAGATTTCAAGACGTTTGCCAGAAGCCTGCTTTGCCGAGAGATCAAGATAGACATTTCCGGTCAGCGCCTCCGCGCCGGAGGGCAGTGTCAGGTCATGTCCGTCAATTCTGATGCGAGGCGAGGAAGGAGTCTGTATCGATGTCCATCCGAGATCGCATGCCAGCAGAGCGTTGACAGTCGCTGTCACAGCAGCCGGTGTCATGGCTGTATTCCAGTCTTCTCCTTGACGGGAGAGCACGAGATATCGGCACATCTCAGTGATGGCCGAATCACCGGGCATCACCTCATTGAAAGCAGTCAGACAGTCGGCCGTCACCACTTTTGGCGGCATTGCGCCATAGTCCTCCTTAAGATTGTCAAACCACATACCCTTGTCGGACTTATAAGAAGCGAATTCACGCACGGATGCGAGAATCTCACGTGCCAGCGGGGCATCGCCGGTGCGTGCCAGCAGACGTGCAGCCGCAGCCTTGTCGGCAATCGACAGGTCGCGCCATTCATGAGGCAGACGCTTCTTCATGTCGGCATGCATATCTTTCAGCCATCCCTTTGGCGCCGATGCGCCGAGAATGCCGCGGTTGAGGAAATACGCCACTTCTGATTCAAGCGGATACTTTGATTTATACTCCGTCACCGTGCGGTGATACTCATTGCCGATTTCAGCATCTGTATAAGCAAGAGTACTCTTCAGCATATCAGTCCATCGTGAATCTTCAGGAAGATAACCGCTTTCAGAGATGCGTGCGGCACAATCGATTACATTGAGCGAAATCCATAGCGACGACTCCATCTGAGGCATCCAGGCGAATCCGCCGTCACTCTTCTGGTTTTTCTTAAGCTTCGACACTGACGCAGCGATAATATCTGCCGCACGCTTTGTGTCGGCAAGCGAAGACAAAGAGTGCATGCGTGTCGTCTCCGATTCAGCATTGTTGACCCACGGAGTGGCGTTAAGCGAAGCAATCTTAAGGTTCGCGTTTTTCTCAAGAGGAGATGTGAGAAGAGAGCTTTTATCGTCGGATGCGAATAGAGATTCAAGGGCATCACGCAGTGAGGGGTAGCGCCGCATAATTCCGGAGGCCACGCTTGAGGCGTACAGCGCATTGAGATTGGAGAGAGTGGATTCCGAATCAGCCTCAATCAGCCCCGACAGGGAAGTGAGTACATACCATGCCGGATTGGCACAATAATTAAGGGTCACCTTGTCGTCTTTCCCCATTTTCGGGAGGTCGACGGTCAGAGTCTTCTCAGAGGGGAGAAGATAGAATGAAGTGGCTTCCGCGACGGGTTGTGAAGAGGGGAGCACCTGAATCATCTGCTGTTCGCCATCAGAGCCTGCCTCACATCTTACCATGGCTCTCACCCCTAACGCCTGACACTCCGACGGCACATCGAAACATACGCTTACCGGAGCGTTGGCGGCGGGAGCCACATCAATGCCGGAGGACTCTCCGCGTGCAAGAACCTTGCCCGTATTGATGTCGAAAATCTCAATTGTCCCGGACAGCGCCATAGACTCATCCGAATTATTGAACATCGTGGCAGCCACTGCCGTCTTGTCGCCGGTGAGCAGGAAGCGGGGCATATTAGTGGAAATCATCACAGGTTTTGATGCCACACATTCCTGCTGTAGTGAAGTCGTGAGCATATGCTTGTCGTAGCCAATGAGCTGCAGACTCCATGTGGTGTTGAAATCAGGCACATCAAATGAGATTTCCACCATGCCGTCGGCATCGGTATATAGCAGAGGTCTGAAGAAAGCCAGCGGGCAAGAGGTGTCGCGCAGAGGGACCGACGTCACAGAGCTGTCATCCATATCAGCTTGCTGAATTCCGGAATCAGTGGCCCCCGTCATCACCGCCCGCTCCATAACGCCGCCGAACCCTTCGGCACATGAATCATCGTAGCATTCTTTTACCGACATATTATCTAATGAGGCGCCCCTTGTAGGCGCTGAAGACTTATTGTAGCTGCCTCTTATCATCACTGTGCGCAGATTGTGTGGTCTGTCGGACTGGTCCCAGAAATTCCATTCGGGAATCTGCGGAAAGCTGAATCTGCAGCGGTTGCGCTCATATTTCAGGAATCCTCTCAGGCCATTGTACCAGTTATAGTATGTGTCCGATGTCGTCCGGATATTGCCCTTCACCGGGTAAGAAAGCACCCGTGACGGATTGATGCTCCAGTTGAACGGCGTGATTGCATTGAGCGCGGCATTCGACAGGACAGCCATCACAGCCGAATGGCCTGACAACAGAGTGTCGGCCGGAGTGATGCAAACCATGCGGAATCGCCATGATTCCTGCGAGAGCGGAGATATTCGGTCGCGGAATGTATCGGTGATGAATCGCAGCCGGTTCTTGCGCTCTGCGGGAAGTATTTTTATGGCAGCGATCCGCGCGTCGAGGTCATGTTCAGCACGGAAAGTCACCTCCATTTCATTGCCCGCACCCGGAGCCGGCACATCGAGAGTCACATTCTTGTCGGACGCATCAATCCATCCGCAGGCAATCACAGAGTCGCAGTCGGCAGTCTGGTAGAATATACGGGAATCCGGATAAGCGCTGCCTAAAGATACGGCTACCGATGATTTTCCGGCCGTAGCGTAGATTTGTTGTTGTGGAATCCACAGCGGAGTGGGGGAGGGAGGACGGGAGTCATTACGGCGCCATAGAGTCAGTGTCATTTTAGCGATACTGTCGTTTCGCAATTCACCGGAATCCATGCGTCGGTCTGTGTCGTTGAATCCCCGGGCGCCCGGAAGAGCTGCCATTACCGTATACTGACCTGAAGGGAGGAGAGCTGCCGGAATTGTAATGGCCGGGGCAGAGGCTTCGCCTTCGGCTATCACCGCGTCATCCGCATTGTCAGTGATGCGATAGCGTAAAGAGGAGTCGGCCGGCTGTCCGACAGCATTGACCACACTGACAGGAATAGTGATGGAGTCGGCAGTCACTTCAGTTGTAAGATCATCGAGAGAGAGATGCAGCCCCTCGGCAATAGCAAACGGAGAACCGTTCCCGGAGACAGTCTCGCCGTCAGGGCCGGTGGCAGTGGCGGAGATGACGAAATATCCGTTTTCATAGGGAGAGCCGTAAAGGTCGGAAATGCCTAACGACACGGCAAACCTTCCACGGGCATCGGTAACAGTGTGGGTGGAATAGCTGTCGGGGAGCGATGAGTCATCAGACATGAATCTCCACCAGCGTCGGTTGAACCGGATGGACAGAGTCATTTCGGTATCTCCAAGCGGCATACCCGCATAAGTGAGCACATTGCCCGAGATGTGGGCCTGATTACCTTTAAGTTCGGTTTTATCGAGGGTTATGCGGAAAGTCGGAGCTTTGTAATCAGCCACTTCCACCCACTGCGTCCCGAGAATGCAGGCAGCATCCGAATCCTTGTTGACGGAATCGGCCGCAAGCTTTGCCGACAGACGGAAAGATCCGGTCATGCCATCCGAAGGGATTCGGAATGAACCCGAGGCACGTCCTGAATTATCAGTATCCAGACAGTCGACGGCCACCTCCTTGCCATTGGCGTCGCATAAAGATACATTCACTTTCACGGAGCTGGCCGGAGACAGGATATTGTCATTATTGCGTGCCACAACAGTCACATACCGAAGCGAATCACCCGGATGATATAGGGCGAGGTCAGTCAGGATATCGGCCACATACCGACGTGGCTGTGCCATATTCTCCTGATTCAGATAATAATCCTTGACCAGATTTGACTTACCGTAGCTTACTGATACCCTTGCCTGCGAGAGATTGAGCGGAACCTTGCCGTCGGCATCAGTGAAGAGCTCGGCCCCGACAGGAGTGTTCTGTCGGAAACGATCGAAGAAGCCTACCTTTGCCCCCTTGACCGGAGCGCCGGTGCAGGCATCGGTGACATAAAGGTAGCCCTGTCTGACCTTTGCCTTATTACCGGGTTTAGACATTGAAGAGTCGGTGCATCCGGTGGTAAATACAGATATTCCGGAAACGTTGATGATATCCAGTTCCTGATTATCGAGAGTCGCATAGCGTCCGGCCAAAGTCTTTGAGGCCGACGGGACTATTGCGTAATAACCCGGTTCGAGAGGTGGAATTGAGATGGAATCGTTCAGTTCGAAAGGATACGAGGCATTCGATGTGATATGTTTCAACACGGTGGAAGAACGTCCGGCAATCTGTTTTTGCAATCTGGACTGACCGTGCATCATTGAAGCCTCCATAGGCACCAGCAGAATATAGCAATCGCGGGTATTACTGATTCTGCAGGCAATCGAGGTTGGACGTCCGGGAAGTAACTGGCCGTCGTTGCTGATTTCTATGTAAGGGCGCCGCATCGATTCAAGCGATTCCTTAAGATAACACGACAGAGCGGCTGCGGGGTAGGCATCAACCGTATTCTGCACAATATTGTAGGAGGCGCTTTTCTCTTTCGGAGTACCCATCGGTAAAACTCCGAAATAGAGCAGAGTGGCCACGACCGTCGGCCGTTCGGGAGACGGTTGTGGGTACCATTCCAACAGACGTCCAATATATTCCGAACGTTCAGCCGGCGAGTCGAGTAGCTGCAGCCGTTTGAGCCGAGCCGTGAGCAGTGCGCCTGCCGCGGTTTTGCCGCGAAGAAGATTGGCGCTTATAAGAGTGTCGATTACTCCGACAGGCGAAATGTTCTGACGGTCAAGGGGCGCGTTGGCATCCGGAGCGACATCCGACGAGTCATTGGGATTGATAAAAGGAATCGCAGCATTGTTCTGGCGGGTTCCAGACTGCCGTATGGGGATAAGGAGTTCAGCCACCTGATAGCATACGAAATCGAATGCAGTCATTCCGGCCAGTTCCCCCTCTTTAGTGTCACTTAGCAGCGGAGCGATATCCTTAAGAGGCATCATTTCAAGCAGCGACTTCTGGCGCATCGCCGATTGAGCCAGAGCTGTGATTTCATTTCTGAATCGATTGCCGCTCCAAAGCATAGGTTCGTTGGCCGAGGCATCGTCGTCATCCAGAGTCCGTTGGTCGTAGATATATCGTCGGCTGAGGTAGGTATTGCTCAGCAGCCGGGCCTTGAGCAACGCCGCCAGCGCCGCATAAGGCTGAGAAAGGCGTTGCTCAAGCCGATCGTATAGCTGCAGCCCGGCAGAGATACTGTCGGGGGTAATCAGAGATTCAGCCACATTCCACTGCATTGCTGCCCGCAACGCAGTGACCGGGAGGCGAGCCTCAAGAGCATCGTCATAGATTTTATGTGCATTGGATGCCACCGTAGCCGGGAAAGCAAAATCCGGAGTAGAGAGCATCTTGTCGGCAGCCTTCGCAAGGTCGTCGCGTTGTCGCACATCAGAAAGAGTCATACGTTTAGGCATAGGTGATCGGGCCGGTTGTATGTCCGCATTATGTGTCACGGGGTTGTCGATATGCCTGATCGAGTCATCGGCAGACGCATGGAAAGCGGAGATGGTGGAAAAATAAATCAGGAAAAGAGCGAATATTCCCGTTGTTGTGATATGGGGTCTTCTCATAGGTGTGGAGTTCGGTTTCAAGTCGCCGGAATATCAAATAGCCAAGTAGCGTCTAACAACAAAAACGATGCATGTGGATCTGAAATCCGGACCAATAAAATATGCTTGTGGCGACCGATAAGGCTGCAATCTATTGGCCGGACCCTTGTTTGCTGCTACTTGGCTTCGGAATGATTATTTTGATACATAAATGTTCAAATTTAATTTATACAATATGCAGGTTTGTTTTTTTTAGTCGATTCCGGTGCGGAGTGAAGGAGAATACAGACATATTCGACTGAGCGACAGGCCGGAAGCGGTAAAAAAAGAGCCGCAGATTGGATAAAAGATTTCCTGTCGATTGCTATCGGTTAAATTTGAACACTTACTAAAGACAGAGATGTCTTAAATAGCCGTTGATGTTGTCAGGCTTCGGGGTTGCGGCTACTTGCCGTTGTTGCCGCTGGCTTTGGCACCTTTAGACTTGGGATGCTTGTTTTTCTTCTGTTTCCGCTTATGGTGCATATCCATCATCTTTCTGCGGAACTTTTCTTCCCCTTCCTTCATCTTATAGATCTGTTTAGATGACAGGAATTTACCGAATTCAGCATCATAGCGTTTTTCCAGTTCGGCATCCTTTACGCGGATGTCAGCCATAGCCTCGGTGGCAGCCTTATAGTCGGCCTCAGAGGGTTCGCTTCGCAGTTTGGCTTCGAGAGAACGCATACGTTCGAAATTGGCATGCTTCTCGGCACTCATTTTCTGATACAGTGCCGCAAACTGCTCCATCTGGTCGGCCTTCAACTCCATTTCCTGTGCCAGGAACTTGATTTTATACTCCTGGATTTCCTTAAGCATCTTAGGATCGGGCTTATCCTTCGGACATTGGGCATTTGCGGTAATAGCCGCAATCAATAAAGCTGCAAATAATAAAAAAAACTTCTTCATGGCTGGTGGATTACCTGTGAATGAATGTGGAGGGGCTGATTAATTCAGTCCCTCTACAAGATAATAAACAAAAATCAGGTGTGTGCGGTTGCCGGGATTTCAAGCGAGGCGTACTCCGGTTTTAGCTGATAATCGAAATCTGCGGCAAACTCCTCGATATTGTCGTATGACTGACTGAGGTCGGTCTCAACCTCGAAGTCCGAAATATCATCGGGCATCGTGCAGATATAATCGTAAGTATTGGCATCCTGCATAGCGAGCACTATATTCTCCGGCGGATTGTCAAGCTGTACGGCGGCTGCATTCTGTGAGGCTACGTGAAACATTTTCATCATGCACCATATACCGGCAAACATCGCGGCCATGTATACATAAGGCTTTACGCGCTGCCATCCGGTAAGTTTCTTCGGACGAGGGGGCTCCGGATAGGCCGGCAGCCTCTCCATCATCTGCTTGGAAAATGTCTCGAAATATCCCTCCGGGACGGTCATACCAGTCTGCCGACCGTATTTTTCCAAGAGTTTATCTTCCTTACGCATATTGTGTTATCTTTAAGTATATCGGTTTGACACAGAATCCGCACGAAAGTTTAACGCGGATTCCAGTCGAATATAATAAGTAAGTGTTCAAATTTAA
>DKWX01000010.1:0-9807 GCA_002491945.1 Porphyromonadaceae bacterium UBA7141 | reverse complement strand
TTATACAATCTGCGGCTTCTTTTTTGCCGCTTCCGGCTTGTCGTTCAGCCGGATATGTTGATATTCCCCTTCACTCTGCATCGGAATCGACTAAAAACAAGTCCGCATATTGTATAAATTAAATTTGAACACTTAATTAAATTCAACCATTTACTTATCTCGTGATTCGGCATCCGGCGGATGCCTGAGGCTGTCGGCATGGGTCGATGTCTGTACTGCTCCGGGTGCTTCTGAACGATTCGAAAGACTCGATATCCGCCGATATCATAATGAATCCTGCCATTGAAAAAGTTAAAACGATTTTTTTATCTGCAGATACGAACCAAAGCAGACCTCCCGATGTTATAACAACGAAAGAATGATAATTCGTTTCATGATGTTAGGTTAGTTTGAAAAGATATTATGAAAAACACTTGACTGCGGCCACTTGCGAAAGCGGCCGCAGTCGCGTTAATAAGTACTCCCGAAGCGGAGTGACAGCCGGTCGACTATGTGCCTTTCCCCCCCCGCACCTTCTCCGGTGTTAAGAAATATTGGTGAACGTGGTCATAAATATAACTGCGGTATGGTCAAAAGACAAAATTAAATTAAAAAAAAAGGTTGAAAGGATTCAAAAACCGTGAATATCGGATTTTTTTAGTATCTTAGTGGCTGATTCCCCAAGGCAGGTATCATAGAGAAGCCTGTCGGCCCAAAGTTGAGAGTATAAAATCAGATGATTGATAATGGCATATACTGCTCCGATAGATGAAAAGCAACTGATAGCTGATCTTCAGCGAGAATCGACGGCCCACGAGGCTTTCGAATTGCTGATGCGCGCCTTTTCCGAGCCTCTTTACTGGCAGATACGAAAGATGGTGTTCAGCCACGATGATGCCAGCGACCTGCTTCAAAACGTGTTTTTGAAAGCATGGAGCAATATCCATAACTTCCGTGGCGAAGCCCGCCTGTCGACATGGCTGTACAAAATCGCAGTCAATGAATCGATTAATTTCATCAACCGGGAAAAGAGCCGTCAAGGGTTGCCGACCGACGACGAGGAGGCGTCCTTCCTGATAAACAATCTGGAAGCCGATGAATACTTCGATGGTGATGATCTTCATGCCGAACTTCTCAAGGCCATAGCGCGTCTTCCGGAGAAGCAGCGGGTAGTATTCAACATGCGCTACTTAGACGAGATGAAATACGAAGAGATCTCGGATATCCTCGGCACAAGCGTAGGCGCCCTTAAGGCATCATATCATCATGCCGTGAGAAAGATAACCGAGAGCATATCCTCGCTTGAGAACTGACCTGCACTTCATGATTAATTGCAGGCGGGGGGCTCATGACTGCATGGACGCTTCATCCGCAGTACAGATGCGTTGCGGCGTACAACTCGATGACTCAGCTACATTAATTCAGTCTTTGAGCTGTATAGTAAGCCGAGCGATATTCTCAACTTGTGGAATTCGCCCGAAAAATACCTCTTCGGGTGAAATGAGTCAAATTCAAGCAGTTACTACATTTCCAATTGGACGACACATACAAGTCCATAATATTTTACCATATGACTGATAGATTTACCAGACTACGCCGGATGGCGGCTGCAGGTATCGCAGCTGTAGGGATTCTGGCGCCGATGGCCGTGCAGGGAGTGCCGGCATATCCCGGAATAATCAAGTCTACTCAGCCCGACGGCACAGTGGTAGAGATTCTGCTCCGAGGCGATGAGCGCGGCCACCGCATTCTCACCACTGACGGGTATCTGCTTATGCGGGATTCCGAGGGATACATAGCCTATGCCGAGGCCGATGCCAATGGGATGCCGATAGCGTCCGCTATGCGTCCTTCGGCCACAGCCTCGACACGCACTTCTGCCGAGGCGGCCTTTGTGGCCGCGCTCGACCAAAAAAAGATTGCCTCGGCATTCGAGCAGGCCGAACTCATGCGAAGCTGTTCCACACGGGCCGGCGGAGAGAATCCGCGCTATCTTTTCAGCGGAGCCGCATTCCCGACCAAAGGGAGTTCGCGTAGTCTGGTGGTGCTGGTAGAGTTTCAGGACATGGCTTTCTCAATGGACGACCCCCAGGGGTATTTCAGCCGTATGCTCAATGAAAGCGGATTCTCCGACCTCGGGGCCACAGGATCCGCCCGCGACTTCTTTATAGAAAACTCCAACGGCATATTCTCGCCGCAATTCGATGTCTACGGACCCATAAAGCTGGCCGAAAGAATGGTGTATTATGGAGGCAATGACTTCCATAATAACGATATGCATCCCGAAGAGATGGTGATTGAAGCCTGTCAGGCGCTCGACGATACAGTCGACTTTTCAATCTACGACATCAATAATGACGGACAGATAGACAATGTATTCGTAATCTACGCCGGATATGGCGAAGCTGATTCCGGCATGCCGAATACGGTATGGCCTCATTCGGCCAACATACTCGACTATCAGTTGGGCACCGACTACTTCTTCGACGGCAAATTGCTCAATCGTTATGCGTGTACCAACGAGGTCGACCACCAATACTCGCGTGCCGACGGCATAGGCACATTCGTGCATGAATTCAGTCATGTGATGGGGCTTCCCGACCTATATGCTACCGGCAGCTCCATGGCATTCACCCCCGGAGCCTTCAGCACACTCGATATGGGTCCCTACAACAACCAGGGGCGCACTCCGCCCCACTACTCGTCGTTTGAGCGTTACTGCCTCGACTGGCTCGAGCCAGAATCTCTCACCGAGGCCGGCGACTATAGACTTGAGCCAATCCACAAATCCAACAAAGCTTATATCATAGGCACCGACAAGGATACAGAGTTTTATCTCTTGGAGAACCGACAGCAGGAATGTTGCGACGCATACCTTCCGGGGCATGGCCTTATGGTGTGGCACGTAGATTATGTGCAGAATGTATGGGACAATAATATCATCAACAATCGTGCCTCGCATCAATACGTTGACCTTATAGAGGCCGATTGCGACACCAAAGAGCAGTCCCGTGCAGGCGACCTGTTCCCCGGCACATCCAACGTGATGGAATTTACCCGCACATCTATTCCCGCGCTACGTGCCTGGAGCGGTGTGCCGATAGGATTGGGACTCAGGGGTATTCGTGAGGAAGACGGAGTGGTGGAATTCAGCGTTGTGACTGATAATTCCGGAGTCAACACCGCTCTTGCCGATGATGCAATACGTGTGGAAGCTGACTTCATCTACAATACTTCCGGCAGTCGGGCCACAGTGTTCGACCTCACCGGCGCTCGCGTTGCCGATGTGGCCCCGTCTACCGGCGTGCGGCTTCCTGCAGGTATCTACATCGTGACAGGGGCTGGCGTCAGCCGCAAAGTGGTGTTACGCTGATTCTTCCGTCATCGCCAGAATAACAATCTCTCAGTATAATAGGCCGGCAATGTGTGGCAATATCAAAGGCCGCAGGTGAAACACAATCACCTGCGGCCTTTGAATATTTTTTGATACAGCCTCGCCTAAATCCGGACCATTAAGACTTCTCAAATTTAAACAAATGTATAAATTAAATTTGAATACTTACTAACAGAGAGAGAATCAATCACTCCCCGCTGCGGTTTTCTTTATTGAAGATATGTCGCAGACGCGAGAAGATTCGTTTTACGGTCGACTCCGTCGGCACCACATTCGGTTGGTCCTTCAGACTCTCGATCGCACTCTTCTCAGCCTCCGTAAGCGACTCAGGCACATATACCATCACATTGATAAGCAAGTCGCCCTTGGCCGAACTGTTCATCTTCGGCAGTCCCTTGCCGCGCATCCTCAGCACCTTGCCCGGCTGAGTGCCTGGTTGAATTTTCAAGCGGGCACGTCCGTCGACCGTAGGCACTTCGGCACCACCGCCCAAAGCCGCAGTCGGGAAGTCGAGCATAAGATTATAAATCAGGTCGACTCCGTCGCGTATCAGTTCGCTGTCCTTTTCCTCCTGGATTACAATAAGCAAGTCGCCGTTGACGCCGCCGTGTCGCGGAGCATTGCCCTGGCCGCGCAGAGTCAGAGTCATACCGTCCTCCACGCCTGCCGGGATACGGAAACTTACAACCTCGTCTTTCTTGGTCACACCGGTGCCCTGACAGAACGAGCAGGATTCCGTTATAACCTTACCCTCGCCGTTACATTCCGGACATACGTGGCGTGTCTGTTGGGCGCCGAACATCGTCTGCTGCACGCCAATCACATATCCCGAGCCTTGGCAGCGCTGACAAGTCTTGAGAGCCGTACCATCTTTAGCGCCCGTGCCATTGCAATGCTCGCAGGCCACGAAGCGAGGAATTTTCAACTTCTTTTCAACGCCGTTCATTATATCCTTCAGTGTCACCTTTACAGTGACACGCAAGTCTGTCCCCTTGTTGACGTGCTGTCTGGGAGCGCCTCCGGTGGCACCTCTGAAACCTCCGCCGCCGAACATATCGCCGAAGATATCGCCGAATTGTGCGAATATATCATCCATGCTCATTCCGTCGGTCGAATAGTATCCTCCGCCGGCACCGCCGAATCCTTGCGGACCCATCGAGTGGCCGAAACGGTCGTACTTCGCGCGCTTGTCGGCATCGCTAAGCACGTCATAAGCCTCCGCAGCCTCCTTAAACTTCTCTTCAGCCTCCTTATCATCCGGATTGCGGTCAGGATGATACTGCACAGCCTTCTTGCGATAGGCCTTCTTTATCTCATCGGCCGTGGCATCCTTCGACACCCCGAGCACCTCATAATAATCTCTCTTTTCTGCCATCGTGGAATCTCCTATACTTACTGTCCTACCACCACTTTGGCATGGCGGAGCACCTTATCATTAATCATATACCCCTTCTCGACCGTATCAAGGATCTTACCCTTCCGGGCCTCGTCGGGCACAGGCACCACAGAGATGGCCTCATGGCGGTCTGCATCAAAGTCGCGGTCGTCGGGATCGAAAGCCTTCACCCCGTTGGCGGCGAGATACTTCACCAGCTTATTGTAGATCAGCTGCATCCCCTCCTTCACGTCGGCGGCATTCTCGGCAGCCTTAAGCCCACGTTCGAAGTCATCTACAATGGGTAGCAGCCCCTTTAATACATTCTCGCCCGCGTTGCGGATTATCTCCGATTTTTCCTTAAGCGTGCGTTTGCGGAAATTATCGAATTCAGCCATCAGGAAAAGATACTCCTTCTTCTCCTTGGCCAGATCGGCGCGAAGCTGTTCGATTTCCTGTTCCGGAGAAGCTGCGGCCTCCTCGGCATCCTGAGTCTCAGCCTTGGCATTGGCCTCGGCCTCAGCGGCTGCATTTACCGTTTCTTCGGCAGCTGCATCAGCTGCAGCCCCCTGCATCTCCTCATCTATAGGGTTATTTTTGAAATTCTTATTCTTCATATTGTTCCTTTCCGACCGGTTCCGGTCAAAAAAACGGTTGTTTGCTTTCTTCATATCCTAACAAATACTATTCCAAAAACTGTTAAAACCCCGTCCTTGCATCATATCGAATTGCGAAAACGCGCCTTATTCGCAGCTCGCTGCGAATAAGTCAGACACACCGACGCACGTCACCCCCAAGCGGCAATCCCCTTGATTACGAAACAAATTCAATCGCACCATAGTTTATTCAACCGTTTATCCGGCCACAGCAGCTAAAAACATTCGCTGAAAAAACAGAGATGGTTCTCATTCCTCCTCTAATTGATTGCGATTGGGTGGAGGATATGGTTGTTGTGTTGTAATTTATTAAGAAGGAATAATAAATTTCAGATAAAGAGAAAATATTAACGAAATATTTGTGTTTGTGATGGTTAAATGCTTATATTTACAAGCGAAGATAAAGTTATTGATTACACATATCGAAATTACAAACCGATTAGGGTAAGCATTGACCAAAGTCTTTTTTATACCGTATACAAGTTAACGCCCGATACGTAACTTACAGCTCACGGTATTCACTGCCGGCAAATACAGCAGCCAGCTCACTATAAACACATATGGTTATCAAAAGGATAACCTCATTTTTCACCATTAAAGCCAATCGCTTATGAAACGGTTTTACCTTTTCCTGCTTGCCTTGGCAGCCATTATCACACATGGCTATGCCTACAAGGCAATCGATCTCAGCATCGGCGCAATAGTCGATGAAGAGACCGTACCTGTCACAATCCCGCAACGCGATGTCGACGTGGCAGAAGATGGTAGTGTCATTCAGACCTGCCAAGTGGCATACTCAGCAGAAGCTGCTCATATGTTTACTCCGATCGGGGAGACCGACGACTGGTTTGAGGTTGACGGAATCCAGTACCATATCATCGACGGAGGTACTGCATGTGAGGTAGGCAGCTATACGGGTGACGGTAGCTGCGGCATGCATACATATTCCCGCATGCGTCATATTTCTATTCCGGCCACTGTGACTCATAATGATATCACTTACACTGTAGTCGGTGTAGAATATATGGGATTGATGACCGACTTGATTACGCTTACACTTCCCGAAGGGATGAAATACCTGCAGGGTGCTTCACAGTCCAATCGACTGGAGCGTCTTGAGATTCCCGAGGGTATGGAGCATATCTCATCAGTGGCTTATTTCCCGCGCCTACGTGAACTTACACTTCCTTCAAATCCGGTGAAGATTGAAAGCTCGTTTGATAAATGCCCGTCGTTGGAGCGTGTCACTGTCAACGCCACCGAACCGTATGAAATGGATGAATCATCATTCAAGGGATGCAAATTTGCAGTTTCGACACTGGTAGTGCCCGAAGGCTCGGTCGAAGCCTACTCTAACGCCCCGTTCTGGAGCCAATTCGGGCGCATCACCGATGACCCGTCGCGCATACGCAAATACGGTGATGTCGAGATAGGGCATGACCCGGCAGAAGAACTTGAAGTAGTATTCGCCGGCAGCTGTGCGTATGCCCTCAAACCCGACGCCAGAGAACTTGATAAAAACGTGACACCTCTTCACACATGCGTGCTCGTGGACTATCACGACTATAATCAGGACTACTGGTACTTCTACGAAGGTGCTTTCATGATCCCGCCGGCCATAGAGGTGAATTATGAAGAATACATAGTTTCCGGTATATCAGGTTTCTACGACTGCAGTGTATCTTCTGTCGAATTCAATGATTACTTCCTTCTTAAGTACATCAACGGATTCAAGAACGTAAAGCAGATGAGGAAGTTTGAGGTATTTGGGGGTATATACAGCATTGACGGCGTGCATCATTGTCCGGACCTTGAAGAAGTGAGTTTGCCCAAGGCAATGGATGACAGTCCGATAGACCTGACCATGGCATTCTACAACTGTCCGAAACTCGCGAAAGTCACCGTTGAATCCTCCGCCCCTGCGGACTACGTGCTTGGCAAAGGCACATTCTCCGGATGCAACGTTGCCGACTGCACCCTTATAGTGCCTGATGGAGCGGTTGATGCTTACGCTTCCGCACCCGGCTGGTCAGACTTCGGCCTCATTATCGACAATTCCCAAGCCGGAGTGGGGGAGAAGCGTGAAGCCATCGGTTTCGCCGCCACTCCCATGACAGGTGGGCTACGCGTCATATCGGGTGATGCCCGGGTAGAGGTGTTTGACCTCAACGGACTCCCCGTGGCCACAGTCGCTGCCGGGCAGACAGCCGAGATTACCGCAGCTCCCGGTCTTTACCTTCTTCGCAGCGGCAAAAAAGTCAGGAAACTGGTAGTGCGCTGACCGTCGATCACAGTTCTCCCGACCGTTTCATAAGACACTAAAACCCTCCGCGCGACGCCACCCTATCGGGATGCCGTCGCGCGGAATCATTTTGTCACAGGCGGATAGTTTAATAATTCAATCAACATGGATGAATGAAACAGGACTTTTAGCTAGTATGATACTAACTCTGGTAACGTTCAGGGTATAGGGATCTTGACAGAGCCTCTTTATAGACGTTTCCTTCAGGAAGATTTAATGATGAGAATGCTTCCTGTACCTTATAGACAGTGGTGCAATGTTCTTCAACAATACCTAACGGAGTGATGACTCCATCTTCCTGTGTCGCAATTTCATCATAAGCAATGAAATTGATGGAGGCAGGCTGACTTGGAAATTTCGGTAATTTGTCAGTACCCTTTGAGGAAGACGTAATTCTCCACCCCATCCCTTGTCAAAAACCGCGACTGCGCCTCCTTCTTGTATAGCCTTATCTACCGCTACACGGCCGGCATAAAGATTTTGCTGTTGATGAAATGCCTTATAAGCAATCTCATATAGCATCTTATAATTCTCCGCATAGAGACGAATAGGACAACAGATGACGTTAGGAGAACCGGGTGTCTTTTGGCGAAGAGCGCAAACACCGGAAATGATTTTGTCTCGGGAAAGCGTCTTGACACAAAAATTGCCTAAGAACGGACAGTTTTTGCGAGCTGCAGTAGATAAAGCCTCATCCGATTTGTCAGATGCTGCATACCCAAAGAATTCTGCAATATATCCAGCCATATTATAATTAAAAAGTTTCGATGATGTTATGAAGGCATTCACCTATTGCTTTTGCAAGCATTGGGGGAACGGCGTTGCCTACTTGTGCAAATTGTTCGGCTAAAGAACCATTGAAGATATAATGATCCGGGAATGACTGTATTCGGGCTGCTTCCCTTACAGTAAAGGAACGGTCTTGGTCATAGTGGATAAACGCACCCCAGTGAGGGTCACATTTCGTAAGAATCGTTGATGCGAGGCCATCCTTGGTAACTCGTCCGTATCTTTTTGTATGATCAGACTGTCTGGCCATCTGCATCCCTTTTGGAAATAACTCGAATGGGATATTGGTCCAGTTACTCCCCGGGGGGAATATGGGCCATGCGTTCTATGTTTTGTTTCGACAATGCCGGTGACTCGTGATTATAGACTCCGGCAGATCCTCTCCGCAGATTCCGTTGATAATCACAGAGTGGTTCACATCTGTATTGTTTGACAGCTTCGCCCCGTTCGCCACATTTCAAAGCCGGAAGATCTCCGATAGCTTCATAAACGGTCGTAAAGCGTGCATTGATATTATCAGAAGGTGTGCACACAAGATTCCGGCCATCGAAAGTCGAAGTAAAGTTAGGACGAATCGGAGCATGAAACACCGGGGTTGGAAAGGCACATTGCGGCAGTTCGGCACCGCGGAACCCGATGATAATGGTTCGCCAGCGCATTTGAGGTACGCCATAGTATGCAGCTCCTAAAATCCGGACATCCGCCCCATATCCCAGGTCACCCAAAGCTTCAAGAATGGCATGAAGAGTCGCGCCATGTTCAAATGAAACAAGGCCGGGAACATTTTCAATCAGTACCACCTTAGGCATAAAAGCGGAAACAAAACGGAGAATAGTCCTTAAAAAGATGATTCCTGTGATCTTCGTTACTGCGGACAGGTGCATTAATCGAGAATCCCTGACAGGGAGGACCTCCCGCCAAAAGGGATAATTCCCCCTTTGCCAATCCAAGTTCATCCCTTATGCTGTCAGCATCAAGAGAACGGATATCATCTGTAAGGACTTTTGCTCCAATATGATTTCGGGCATATGTACTCGCATATACGGGTACTACTTCATTAGCGAACAAACTATGAAATCCGGCTTCAGAGAGACCTTCGGATAGGCCTCCTGCGCCGGCAAACAGGTCAATATGCGTGAAATTCTGGTTCGTTTATCAATCAGAAGAACTAACAAGTAAAGCTGACATGAGGCCAAACCCTTTTGCGGATACCGGAAAGTTTCTCAACAAATGAAAAGATGTCATGATATATGGCTGTTGGTCTTTGTCAGCACTATTGCATTTGTACTGCAAATTTAGATAAAAATCGTGA
>DKWX01000009.1:36090-39060 GCA_002491945.1 Porphyromonadaceae bacterium UBA7141 | reverse complement strand
CATTAACTGAATATCCCTACTTATACAATATGCGGGCTTATTTTTTAGTCGATTCCGATGCAGAGTGAAGGAGAATATGAACGTATTCAGCTGAACGACAGGTCGTAAGCGTTAAAAAAAGAAGCTGCAGATTGTATAAAAGATTCCCTTTCATTTGCTATCGATTAAATTTTAACTTACCCAATTAATGTTAAATCTATCGTATTTGTTCCTCATAGATTTGGAAAATGCTGGAATTATTCCTAACTTTGTAAGGATTTCAAAATCTATAATGTTTTCAACATGGACAAGAGTATGAAATACAGCGACCGTCAATTGACTGAGATGCTATCATCTGCCGGTGTACGTACTTCTCTACATCGACTTGCGGTGCTCTCTGCGATAGCTAATGACAGATGTCATCCATCGGCCGATAATCTGTATCGCAGCATATCCGAACTGTATCCCGGCGTGTCGCGCACTACTGTCTACAATTCCCTCAATATCCTTGTAGAGGCTGGGCTTGTGAAGGAACTGAAACTTGAAAGAGGAGTATCACATTTCGATTTTATGCTCCAGCCTCCCCACGGACACTTCATGTGCGACCATTGTGGACGCATCTACGACATGGGGCTTCCGCCGAGTCTGGCGGATAACACCGAACCCGGATTCCGAATCGATTCAATCGATTTGAATTTCAGGGGGATCTGTCCCGACTGCCTTGCAAAACAGCAGTAGGAGCCATCTAATACAAATGATCAATCATAAATAAGAGTTCAAATTTAACCGATTGCAATTGAAGGGGATTCCGATACAATTGAAGGGGAATCTTTTATACATTCTGCGGCTTCTTCTTTGCCGTTTCAGGCTTGTCGTCAAGTCGAATATATTCATATTCTTCTTCACGCCGCACCGGAATCGACTAAAAAACAATCCGTATATTGTATAAATTTAATTTGAACACTTACTTGGAACAATATAAAACAATCACATAAAAACGACTACAAAATGAAAGACCTGAAAGGAACAAAGACTGAGCGCAACCTCATGGAAGCTTTTGCCGGAGAATCACAGGCCCGCAACAAATACTCCTTCTACGCCTCCAAGGCTCGCAAGGATGGCTATGAGCAGATTGCCGCTCTATTCGAAGAAACTGCCCACAATGAGAAGGAACACGCCAAGATGTGGTTTAAAGAGTTGCATGGCGGCGAAATTCCCTCTACAATCGACAATCTTAAAGATGCGGCAGCCGGAGAGAACTATGAATGGACCGACATGTACGATCGAATGGCCAAGGAAGCTGAGGAGGAGGGGTTTGCCGATATCGCACGCAAATTCCGCGCTGTGGCTGCAATCGAGCGTCACCACGAGGAGCGCTACCGCCGTTTGCTCGCCAACATCGAAGAAGGTATCGTATTCTCTCGCGAGGGCGACACTATATGGGTATGTCGGAACTGTGGTCACATCGTATTCGGCAAAAAAGCCCCCGGCAAGTGTCCCGTTTGCGAGCACGCGCAGAGTTTCTTCGAAATAGCTGCCACCAACTACTAATTCTACATAATCTCACGAAGCTGTCATATTAATTCGACAGTCTTAATGAGCCATAGGCTCATGAGTTTTTAGAGTCCATACTGAATCGGCGTGAGCCGATGGAATCTCTGGTCGGCGGTTGCTTCGCGCAACCGTCGACCTTCATGCATCATCGGCCGATCACTAACATTTTTCCGCCATTATACACAACTTTTAAGCTCTTATCACCGTTCTTTAGTACGCGATGACATCTCCAACGCATTTTTAAGAATAACTGTCAGAATTTATTTTATAGAATCCGTGGACATGTCATTTGCTAATTTCAACCTGTCAATCAGTCTGATACAGCCACCTGCCATATTGTCTGATATCTTATAGGATAGGGTCGATCGTGATCTGGCAATCTGCAATTCTTCTTTACTCCGCAACTGAAACGGTGGTGAAGCCTCTGGCTGTATAAGCGATTCTTTATCACTTTCGGTTGATTGTACTTATGAAAAAGATTCTCACTATCGCCATAATAATCATCCTGTTGTTGCCCGGTTCAGCATTTCATAGCACTCTGCTGGTGATGCTGCTCGTATGGTTATGGCGCAAGAATGTGCGTCGGTCATTCTCCAGATGGTGGCGCAAAGGCTACCGCACTCTTTGGCGTGTACTCAGTTGCATATCGCTGATTCTCATGCCCCGACCGTTTGCTCTTCCCACAGATCGTTCGCGACTCGTATACTACAACGACTATGGCCAGCGCATAACCCCGCCGGTGACACACTGGCTCATAAATCTGCTTCTTCCGGAAGAGACTCTTTGCTCCTTGGGATGCGCACTTCCGGAATCAGCCTTGCGCGACATGCTCCCGGCCGGGGGGGCTCCCATCCCAGAATCACAATCACTACAGGAAACGTTGAGGCAGATTTCCTGCGCATACCGCCGGAATGACCTCGCACTGGAGTCGCCACTCTCCGGAGTCGTACCGCAGGCATTAAGCCGATACTTTGGTTCCGACACTAAAGCAGCATATGTAATCAAACCGAAAAATTACGACAGTCGGCGCGACTATCCTGTGTTATTTTTTCCTCGAGGCGACATGGACAACTGCAAGCTATACACCGGTATGCTCCGCGATATTGAAGACGCCATTATTGTATGCGTAGGCACTGATACCACATCCGACACTATCGGTCGTGCTGATTTCCAACAGATTAAATCGCGTTTCATCCCACTGCTACGTGATCTCGGCCTTAATCCCGACATAAGCCGCATATCCCTCTTCTCCACTGCTGACTGTGAGTCGATATGGCAATATCTCGATGAGGGAAGCTCAAGCCAACAGTGAAGTCGTTAAAAATCGCCGTCAATGCAAGATTCTTTAGAGCAGGCAAGCAAGCCCCTGCATTCACATTTGTGTGTGTGTGTGTGTAAATGTTCAATTAATTTATAAATAAGTGTCCGGATTAAATT
>DKWX01000009.1:5776-35808 GCA_002491945.1 Porphyromonadaceae bacterium UBA7141 | reverse complement strand
AATTTAATCCGGACACTTATTTATCGCGGCGAGACTGCCATCACTTCATATCACCGGTATCTGTGCTTGCAATGTCGACACGCGGACGTCCGATCGGACGACTGCGGAATTCACTGTCGCGAAGCTTTGCATAGGCACGCATATACTTGCGCACCGCCGATATCATCTCCTGTGTCTCAGACAATATATTCATATACACGTAGAGCACTGTCATCGAAGCCGGGTCTCCGTCGTGAAGTTGGTCATGAAGACCATGATACACATCTGATATCGAATCTTTTATTTCATCGCAATGGCGACGCAGCATCGGCACAGTGGCTGTAGAGCCACTCTCCATCATCGACTGCATGTCGTTGAAGAGTATGCCTATACGGGTGCGTATCAATTCAAATTCCTCTGTCTGACGCTCCGGCAGCGGACGGAAGTTATTCTCCACATGCTCCTTACATATTTCATCTATACGACGCAGATTATAGAGTACGCTCATAAGACAGTTGTTACTCAGATGGAACCAGGGATTCTTCTCAAGAGCTGTCTCATGCGCCACTTTTCGTAGACAAAGGGTCTCCTTTCGGCGCACATTCTTCAATACATTCTTCTGGCGCTCAAGGCTTGATGCAGCTTTGCCAAGTGCCCTGACATTCTCTTTCAGGAATGCTTGAGTGATGCCATCGTACATCTCTCCGACATAAAGCAGGAATCCCTGCTGCTGCTGGCCAATATAGAGAAGAAGAAGATTCCAGGTTTCATTCTTATCATCGGAGGCGAGTATGCTGTTGAATACAGCGTCACCCTTCTCCTCCTCTTTGCGTGCCTTGAAGCGGCGGTTGCTGCGGACAATGAGGATTATCGTCACGAGCGCGAGAGCAATCATCACCCAGTGACCGCCAAAGTGCATCAGCAAAACTATCACGCCGGCACCGATGAATGCCGCACCTGCGGTGATGAACCACCCACCTATCACCGATATCACGCCAGTGATACGGAATACGGCACTCTCACGCCCCCACGCACGGTCGGCGAGCGATGTGCCCATGGCTACCATAAAGGTGACGAATGTCGTGGAGAGAGGGAGCTTGAGCGATGTGCCAAGTGCTATCAGCGCACCTGCGAGCACCAGATTGACCGAACCGCGAAGCAGGTCGAAAGCCGCTCCTTGATCCAAGATGGTTTCATCCACGTTGAAGCGGCGGTTGAACCACTGGCGCACCTTAAGCGGAGTCACGCGACGCATCCAGGCAAGAAAGCGCAGAGCCCAGCGCACCAGTCGGCGGGCGATACGTGACGAACCGAACATCTCGTCGCCTCCCTGCTGTGAGCCAAGACCTATTTCTGTCTTTGTGACATTACGGGCCTTACGTGATGTGGCAAGTGATACCACCATTATCACGCCCGCCCCTATCAGGAAGTAGACTGGTGTATTGGCCGGACCGTTGAGCGAATCCATCAGAAACGACTGCGCGTCGCCATGACCGTTGGCCATATAGTCCTGATAAGAAGCCAGGCCACTCAGAGGAACTCCGATAAAGTTGACAAGGTCATTCCCCGCGAATGCCATTGCAAGCGCAAATGTGCCGAGCATTACGATTACCTTGAGCACATTGACCTTCATCCAGTGGAGCGCCTGCATCAAAAGAGTGAACGACACCATGCAGATTCCAAGAATCTGCAATGTATGTGTCTTGATATACTCCTTGACTTCGGGAGTCATAAACGTAAGGTCTTTCGCCCCCTTGAGCAAAAGGAAATAGATAATGGCCGTAGCGCAAAGGCCACCGAAGATTCCAATCTTCCACTTCAGCTTACTGCGGTAATTGAACGAGAATATCAGTCGCGAAATGAACTGCACCACCGTGCCGAAGAAAAACGCAATCGCCACCGACAGGAATATGCCAAGTATCACAGACAACGCTTTCTCGGTATTCAGCAGGTCATTGAATCCCAAATCGATGCCTCCTGACATCTTGATAAGCGCCACTACAAACGTGGTCCCAAGCAATTCAAACACCATCGACACTGTGGTAGATGTCGGCATTCCAAGCGAATTGAACACATCAAGCAGGATTATGTCCGTCACCATCACTGCCATAAAGATGCATATCAGGTCGTAGAATGAGAAGTGTTCCGGACGGAATATCCCATGGCGGGCTATGTCCATCATACCGTTGCTCATGGCCGCACCGATAAACACACCGATTGATGCCACAATCAGGATTCTTTTGAATGAAGCTGCTTTTGAGCCTATTGCCGAGTTCAGAAAGTTGACTGCGTCATTACTGACTCCGACCGAGAGGTCGAATATAGCCAGCAAAAACAGAAACACTACAATACATAGAAACAATATATCCATAATCTGTCAGATTGATTTCTTGTTGCGGTAGCTGTTTCAGCCGGCTGTCGCCAACTCTTTGGCATCCGAATCCTCTCTTCAGAAATATTGTCGGAGTCTCAGAGTGTTTTCTAATTTAATTATCGGCTTTATTGAGAGTGTTTCCTATACGACACTTGGCGGGGAAGCGACGTAGAATGACCCCAATAAAACTGCAAAACTGAGGTAATCAATTTCTGAAATTAAATTTCAACAGTCCCTAAGTGCAGCTACGTTATTTTGATATTACAAAATTCCGGATAAATCGTTTCAAAATTGTTACAGTTTCTTTAAGCTATTATGAAATCCGGGAGTGTCATCATGGAATCATCGGAAGGCGTATCGTATAGACCAGACCGCCATCACGCCCGCGGTCAACCCTGATGCTCCCATTATGTAGCCCTACTGCATTCTTTACTATTGATAAGCCAAGTCCCGTGCCACCCGAACGTCGTGAACGCCCTTTGTCGACTCGGTAGAATCTCTCAAACAGGTGTGGCAGATGCTCTGGCGCCACTCCGCAGCCATTGTCGGCAACCCGTACCACTGCCATCCTGCCACCTTCAGCCGATGCCGAAATCACAATCCGGCTACCCCCGCTGTAGGCCACAGCATTGTCAATAAGATTCTGAAATACGGAGACCAATAGCCCTGCATTGCCGTTGACCGGCAACGCTCCATCGATATTAAGATCTATACTGATTCCCTTAGCGGATGCCATAATTGTGCTTTCATCTGCCACTTCCCTCACAATCTCACCTACATCAAGCTGTTCTCGTGAGATTACATCGCCGCCATCGTCCATACGGGTGATGAGCGCCACATCATCAAGAAGCCGCTTGAGTCGGTCGGCATTCATCAGACCGCGCTCCAGAAATTCCCTGCGCTTATCACCCGACATGTCGGGATAGGCAAGAAGAGTCTCTATACATGCCTGCATTGACGCAACGGGTGTCTTCAGTTCATGATTGATGTTATTAGTAAGCTGCTTCTTGATACGCTCCTTCTCCCGCTGCTGATGCATCGCCGAAGCATGCTCCCGGTCACGGTCCTCAATAGCCTTCTGAAGCCTGGCATACAGTCTGACTATATGATTCGATATCTCGCCAAACTCATCATTCGGGAATGGCGCCACATCGGTAATAGGGTCTCCTCGCTCCGCGCTTGCTGCAAAAACACTAAGTCGCTCCATATGGACTCCCATCTTGCGTATAGCGAAATACCCCAAAAGACAGAACAGTACCGTCACCGCACACATATACCACAGAAACGTGCCATCGGCTTCAAGCAGCTGATTGAGCGATACACTGTAGGGAAGTGCCGTGCGCACCACCACGCCTCCATCGGCAAGCGTGGCTGAATAGAAATAGGTCTCACCGGTGCTCTCGCTGTGACGCCTGACAGTATGTCCGGTGCCAGTGCGTAATGCCTCCGATATTTCCCGGCGATTGAGATGATTCGTTCCCGGAAGGCTGTCAAGCGAATTATCATATACCACCCTGCCGGCCGATGTGACAACACTTATACGCAACCCCTCGAGACCGCGTACACTCTTCGCCGACAGACTGTCGATATCGCGCCCGACGGCAAGTCCCTCGGCAATATACGTATTGACCAGCTGCAGACGCGCGTCCAGCTCCTCGATCTTAAAAGCCTTCTCGCGGTGATACTGGAACACCACTACACTGCCTGACAACAACAGCGAGTAGGCCACAAGCCATAAAAACAGACGTATATGATATGAAAGTCTAACCGATGAACCCATAGCCGTAACCCGAACGGGCCTTGATATGCGAACCGTAATGTCCGATCTTCTGACGTATACGGGCCACGTTGACATCCACCACGCGGTCAAGCACCACTGTCTCATCGGGCCATATGTCGCGCAGGAGTTCCTCTCGTGTAAACACGCGCCCGATATTGCCAAGCAGGCGACACAGTATCTCAAACTCCTTGCGCGGAAGCTTCACTTCCTCTCCGTCTACAATACATAGTTTGCGCGAGGGTATTACGGAGAGGCCTTCGTAGCCGAGCCGATCGGACTCGGCCATCTCGGACGTGCGTCCGGCGCGTCGAAGCACAGCCTTTATGCGTGCCAGCACCTCGCGCAGCGAATACGGCTTGGTAATATAGTCGTCGGCCCCGATATCGAGACCTTCAACCTTGTCGTCCTCCGTGTCCCGGGCCGTGCAAAATATCACCGGCACACCGGCCGTGGCCGGATTGGCCCTGAGAATACGGGCAAGCTGCATGCCTGAAATCTCTCCCAGCATGATATCAAGCAGTACAAGGTCGAACTCCGCAAGATTCATCGCGAGTGCCTCTTCGGCACTGTAGGCAGCCACAACCTCGTAGCCTTCCGCCTCGAGATTGAACCGGAGCACATCGCACAGTGTCTCTTCATCATCCACTATCAGTATCTTCTCACTCATAAAGATCGCTTACAGTTTAGCTATCCCAATTTGGAAGCCTCGCGTGGCGTCCTTATGGCATATAGCTGAATTGGGGTCAATAGTTGAAATCAGAACTTTTCAAAGTCTCTAACTCCGGCACCGTCAGCACCGGGAACAACTCTTATACTGTAATAACAAAAATCATGCCAAATCTTTCACATACCTACCCTGCAGATGGCCAATTCTTGGGGTTTATCTACAAGACATGCGGCTATTGAAGAGGACGCATTTCGACCGCTTCCAACAAAAAATGTAAACGCAGGGGTCAAAGCCGGCCAAAAGCTGCGAGACGGAGGTAACTTCCTTTCGCATATACCGGATGTTGTCATTATACAGTTTTTAATATATTCGTTCGTTATTCCTGATTAAAGGCATGGTATTTGATTCGAAAATACTAAAAAGGATTTGATACATCTGAAACATAACCACGGTTCTTCAGCCGGATACTCCACTGATCTGACTCCGGTTCAGATCATATTGCTGAATGCAAACCTTGGCGGAGCATTGTCAAAACTGAGAAAATACAAACCGGAAGCGATCATCAACGCCATATCCTATGTGGTCAGGACCGGATGTCAATGGTCGATGCTCCCCGTGGATTTTCCAAACCGGAAGACAGTATACCATCATTTCCGGTCTCTTTCCGAACGGGATGGTTCAGGCAATTCCTGAGAGTGCCGACCGAAGGCCGGCGTGCATCTTTGGGGCAATCCCCCCGAACCCTATGAGTGCGTCATCGACAGCCGGAGTGTTCGTTCCGCACTAAGCGACTCGCAAAAAGGCGTTGACGGAAATAAGAAAATAAAGGGAATAAAAAGACACGTGTCTGTGGATTCCAACGGATATGTGCCCGAAGTGAACACCACCACAGCCAATATCCATGATTCAAAGGGATCTGTCAGGTTGATTGCCGGGACATTGGACAGTTTCAAGGACGTTGTCCATATAAAGGCCGATATTGGGTATGCTCCCCTTAAAAATGCCATTGGCAACATTGACGGCATTTCACTCGACTGCGTGAAGTCAAATTTCGGCACACCGGATTTCATTCCCATACAAGGGAGACGGATGGCAGAGCGCACGTTTTTGTGGATGGAGAATTATCGCGGACTGACACGCAATTACGAGCGGCTTCCTAAGGTTGGCCGTCATATGTTTATTGTCGGCTGCATGTTCTTTATGCTGCGTTATTTCGCTTAACGCCACTCCCTTTCCCCTGTGACAATACACCTGTTCTTCTGAATGGGTGCAGACTGCCATATCCCATATGGCCGGATACATGGATTCGGGAAGGAAATTACTTCCGGTACGGCGCCCCTGCGTTCACATTTTTTGTTGGAAGCGGTCTTAAGTATGGGAGAGAGGGTAAAGGATGTATAATTGTGTTTGCTGCCGATATTACAATTCACATTGGCTTAAAATAACAGTCGCCACACTTTTACTTTAAATTATTAATCTTCAGAGAGTATTTAAAATATAATCAACTGGAATCATTACATTTAAACGTCATGATTCCAGTTTTACTAAGATTCCTAAGTATTTTTCAATCCATGCGGGAGATTAAAGTTCGGGGAATGGCACACAGCGTATCCCCATATTACGCAGGTCGTATATGTTGGATTCCGCCACTTCGGGGGTGGCGGCACTACAGCAGTCGGTGAGCACGGTCACGTCATAGTCGCGTTCGAGCGCTCCCACGGCTGTGGCACGTATGCAGTTAGGATACTGTGTGCCGGCGATATAGAGTCTTTCAGCACCGAGACTGCGGAGCAACAGCTCAAGGCGGGTGGCATAAAAAGCATCGAAACGTGTCTTCACCACTACGTAATCCGATGCCACCGGATGAAGCTCATCCACAATCCCGGCTCCCGGCGTACCTGCCACACAGACACCGTCCCCATCATCGAAAAGATGGCGGCGGATTGTCTCGGCATCACTCCCGTCATGATGATGCTCCCTTATCACGTGCACCACTCCCCACCCTCTGCTTCGGGCTGAATCAAGCGCACGGGCGATGGCCGGAATCGTGGCCTTGGCTCCGGCCACACGACAGGGGGCATCATCGGCCACAAAATCATGTTGCATGTCAATTACGAGAAGTATGTCGGTATACGCAGGTCGCATGATGAGATACTTTAAAGGTGCTCCGGGATAATCCGGACTGTCCGGGGATTTCTGCCGGTCTGAATGAGGATACAACCCGCCAGCCGTATTTCATATCGACAGGCGAAGCCTTACCCCTCCCATCGCTGTGAATCAGGGCATAGGGTATCCGTAATTTATAACGTAGCGTGTATCAGTTATATTTTCCATGCGCACAAATATACTTACGTATCTGCATAGATCGTAGGATGCTTTCAGATTGAGCAGCACGTAAGATTCATTGCCGTCCATCCGTTCGCTTGCGGATAGGCCGCCTATGCCGCGCATGTCTGCCGAGATACGGAGGTGCCACGTAGGCTGCCAGTGGGTGCCGAGGTGATACCGAAATAACGCGGCTGATGCCATCCGGCAGACACTTCGTAATTCATCATCTTCTCCGGCGTTATATCCTTTACATAGTAGACTTTGGCAGGTGCCTGCTCCTGAGCATAAGCATTGATTCCTGCAAGACTCATCATGGCCGGCGCCATGACTGTAAGTATCGGTCTTTTCATGATGTATATATTATGTTACAGCATTCCGGCTCTTTGGCTAAACACCTGTCAATCGGCAGGTTCGAATCCCGGATAATGCAAATTTAGAGACAATCCACCGAATTTTCAAACTGATATTCCGGATTTTCCCACCAATTTTACGGATATCCCGCGGATACAGATTGGTCTGCGCAAAGACTGCCGCATTGAAGTATCTGGCATCAGAGTGCATACTGCCACATGATTTTTTTGTATATTTGCATCGTCTACATGTTCCGCCTGACAGGCGGGATACCCACATAATCCTGTAACGATGTCTATCTTCAACAGTTATCTGTCTTCATCATGCCGACGCACTGCGGCGGCTTATCTTGTGTTGCTCGCCACTCTGACTGCGGTATGGATGTGGCTGCTTTTTGCGGTCGACAAGACTTCACCTTCCCTGCTTAAGGATTTAGCTGTGGCCGGAGGGGCGTTGCTTGCCTTATCTGTCCCTTACTGGTGGATGCGCCCGCGTGGCCGGGCCGTAATGCTGTGGGGGGCATTGATTCCGGCTCTGATTGTACTCCCCAACATATGGTATTTCCGGTTCTGGGGAACGATTCTTTCGCCTGCATGTATCACTATGACTGAAAATATGGGGGGAGCGTTGCTGGAATCCACAATCCCCCTTGTGCGATGGTATGATTTCCTGATTGTCCCACTCGGCGCATTGCCGGGAATGACTGGATGGCTGCTGCGTCCCCTCTCATGGCGTCCCTCAGGTAAAGAGAAGCGGCATATACTTCTTATGTCGGGGATAGCGTTTCTTATAAGCTCTATACTTGTGATAAGAGTCGTGATTATCAGCGCAGAACGCCGATGGACACTCTCTGATTTTCTTGAATCCACAACCGATGTGCTCACTCCGAGTGAAGACAATATGCGCCATTATCTCTACAAGGGCCCTGTATTCTTCACGTTGGATTTTATCGGGGGAAGCCTCCGGCTTCTATTCGACCGTCCGCTACAGCTTTCCCACGCCGACTGCGACAGAATTAGCCGGTTTATTGCCGATGTCCCGTCTTCACCTGTAGTCCACGATATCACTGAGGCCAATCGCTCAAAGAATCTGATTGTAATAATAGCAGAGTCCCTCAATGCCGATGTGGTGGAAAGCAAGTGTGCCGGAATCGAAATCACTCCGGTAATCAACGCGCTTATCCATCAGCCGGGCACATTCAGCAGTACCAGAATAGCCACACAGACTAAGGATGGCAATTCCATCGACGGCCAACTGCTAATCAACACCGGCCTGCTTCCTGTAGCTCAGGGCGTCACTGTCAACCGTGCGTCATTCTCCGTAACGGAGGTCCCTTCGCTGCCTCGCATCTATGCCGGCCATTGTAATGCCGCAGTGTTCGCCACTGATGGTCAGTTCTGGCATGAGCGTATAGTCAGCCAGAATCTGGGATACAGTAAGACTTTCGTGATTGCCGATTACGAGTCCCTTGTAGCTGACTATGGAATTGACGGAGGAATGTTCCGTAAAGCGGAGCAACTTATCGACTCCGGACTGAGTTCCCCTTTCCTCCTACAGCTGATTACGGGAAGTATGCACACTCCGTTTATTGAGGAAGCTGCATCGCAGCTTCCCCCTGTTCCGGGTCAAAGCGAGTTAATGAGGCGCTACCTTGCCGCAACTCATTACTTTGACCTTGAACTTGGCCGCTTCATAGAGTTCCTGAAGAAGAAAGGCATCTATGACGACACTATGATTGTTGTAGTATCCGATCACACCCATGACATCGAGCCGGACAGTGGCCGGGGAGCCGACAAACGCTGCTTCGCCGCATTCATCAATTGCGGCATCTCCGGCATCTCTGACCGTGATGCCGGACAGGTAAATATATTTCCCACCATTCTCGCTCTTACAGGCGCGACCGATACATTATCTTATCACGGTCTGTCTGACAATCTGTTTTCACCGGATCTGAGAGGAGCTGTCGACGGACGCGGCGACATCATCGGCATTCCCCCGGCATCTTCAGGCGATGCTTTCAGCATTTCAGAACATATATGGCGCGGTAATTATTTCGGTCACTGCGGCAACGCGCAGAAGTGACACTCCCCATGCGGTGAGAAATTGGAAGAATCAAAGATTGCCGGCCGGATGCTGTTGAGAGCATCCGGCCGGCAATCTCTACATTATCAAATATCTGTCGGTATCTGGAAGATTAAGGTTCCGGTGGGGGTGATCAATGTGTGTGCGTGTCTTTCAAATAGTTCGGAACCATTTATCCTGCATCAGAATGCGGGATAACCTGGATTCTGAACATACTTGCCTCCCGAGAAGTTATACTGGGCCACAGGCACCGGGAAGTATTCCTCACCCAACTCGAAGCTTGCATTCTGATAGTAGATACGTGTGTCGCGTTCTGCTTCGAAGTAGCGGTTCATTGTCTCGCGGGCTATACCCCAGCGCACCAGGTCGAAGAATCGTTCACCCTCCATAGCCTTTTCGAGGCGCATCTCTGTGCGGAGAGCCTGACGGGCGTAATCCTGATTCCATCCTGCTGCAGGATAAAGGCCTATTTTGTAGTGGGCCGCATCCTTCGACGGATCGTTGAAATCCTTGACATAGGCACTGTCCATGGCGCGGGTACGCACTCGGTTTATAAGCTGTCGGGCCTCCTCAAGTCCGTTGCCACCCAGCTCTATGAGAGCTTCAGCCTTATAGAGAAGCAGGTCTGCGTAGCGGATAATCTGCCAGTTGAGCGCCGATGCGCCCCAGGGCCAACCCTGCATGGCTTCAGGTGATTCGGGTGAGAGCCAGAAGCGCTTGGTATTGTTGTAGCCATATACATCGCTGTTACGCACCCAGAGTCCGCAGGCGCTTTCTTCATAAGTCTTGTAGGTGATGGTGGGGCGGCCGATCACGAAATCAAGACGAGGATCGACATTGCCGTCAACATTGGCAAGCTTATAGCTGCCGTCGGATGCGAATTCTACTGTGCCGTAGTCCGGGCGGTTCTGATAGTCGAATACGGGGAGTCCGTCAGAATCGGTCTGGTAGGCATTGATAAGGTCCTGCGACGGGAGGAAGAATCCATCCCCCTGCCACGGACAGCCGGGGCCGGTCATTGAGTTGAGCAGATTGCTCCAGTTGATGCGCCCTACGCCGCCGGATCCGTCATCCTTTGAGTACTGAATGGCAAACACCGATTCCGGGCCGTTCTCATACTCCATAAGGTCGAGCTGCTGGAAGTCTGACAATAGATCGTAGCCCTGGACTTTATTAATTATGTCCACTACTTCCTGCATCAGCTCGCGATTGATATTTACCACAGCATTGGTCTGCGGATCCTGCTCGTATGCCTGATAGAGTTTAACCTTGGCTGCATAGGCCAGTGCTATACGGCGGTTGATGCGTCCGATTTCGGGCTGTGAGTCGGGAAGGTCATTAGCGGCTGCAAGAAGTTCGGAGGCGATGCGGGCAAGATGCTCTTCACGTGTGAACTCATCGTTGCGCACATTTACGTATTCATTTTCGGCCAGATCGATATCCATATAGGGGATTCGGTTAAAGAGGCGCACCAGCTCGAAATACCAATGGCAACGTATCACCATCATCTCGGCTATGCGTGTGTCGCGATCAGGCTCTGTCTCAGTGCTTATCTTGCGAAGGGCCCTTATTGCGGAATTACAGCGAGAGATGCCGCAATACACGTTGAACCATTTGCCGTCCAGAAGTCCGTTGTTGGGCTGAAGTTTAGCAGTCTCCATATCGTGGAACTCCCAGAGGTCGGTTTCTCCGCCGCCTCCCTTGTAGGCGTTGTCGGCACGTACTTCACCATAGCTCCAGTTCGTCACCGGAAACAGATGGGGATCGTTGGAGTCGGCATAGCGTGCGCCGAATGTGGCATAAGCTCCGCTGATAAGCAGGTCTATTGCCTCGGGGTCGTTCATGTTACCTTCGGAGAGTGAACCCTGTGGTTTGTTCTCCAGAAAGTCGTCAGAGCATGATACAAGTGCGGCCGATGCGAGTGTAAAGGCCAATATATTTTTGATTTTCATTTTGTTGATCGGGTCTTAAGGATTATTATCGCTGTTTTGTTTCGGCTACCGGATCAGAATCCGAACTGTATGCCGAAGGTGTACTGGCGCGGGAGAGCATAGGGATAACCCAGACCTTCCGGATCGGCGCCGCTGTAGGAGGTGATGGTGAAGAGATTCTGTGCCTGGAAGTAGATGCGGGCATTGCTTAGACGGAGCTTGCTCTGCACTGATTTGGGCAGTGTGTACCCTAATGTCAGGGTCTTGAGACGCAGGAACGAACCGTCTTCTATGAAGTACTGCGAACTTTCATTCTCACTGTTGGAGTTGTCGACCGAAGGTGCCGGCACATCTGAATCATAGTAGCCGGTGAGCAGATAGCGGTCGTAGGCGTCGGCGGCTTCCATAAGGGCTACGCCGTGGTTGCCAGTCCAGAGGGGGAAGAAGTCGGTGTAGAACTTCGAGTTGACCCAAGCGTCGCGAATTATGCTGTTGAAGAAGAGGCTGAAGTCGAAGCCTTTCCAGTTAGCACCAAGATTGATGCCGAACTGCGCTTTGGGCAGGTCGGTGCCGAGCCAGGTGCGGTCGCGGTCGCTGATTTCTCCGTCTCCGTCAGTATCCACATAGCGTATGCGCCCCACACCGGGATTGCCGAAGCTGACTTTATATGTAGCCAGATATTCGTCTACTTCTTCCTGTGTGCGGAAGATGCCATCGGTCTTGTAGCCCATCCATGAGCCGAGTGCCTGTCCTACGATACTCTTGTCGCGGCCGTTGCCGCCTCCCCAGGTATAGTAGATGTCGTCCATGAGGTCTGTCACCTTGTTCTTCATCACTGTAGCGTTCACGCCGATGTTGAAGTTGAAGTCGTCGCGGATATACTGGCGCCACTCTGCCGAGATTTCCACACCCTTATTCTCCATCGAACCACCGTTATACCAGCAGTAGCCACCCTCGCCGATTGTAGCGATATAGGGTTTTTCCACAAGCATGTCGTTGGTCTTCTTATAAAAATAGTCGAATGAGAGGTTGAGGCGGCTATTGAAGAGAGAGGCGTCAAATCCGACGTTGGTCTGATGCGTCTTCTCCCATGTCAGATCGGGGTTGGTGCTGCGCGAGCGATAGGCGCCGGGCGACAGAGTATTGGCGCCACCCAGAGCGTAGGCCGCACGGTCAAGGTCCATTGCATACTTCGCATAGAAGGCATCGTTAGCTATGATATCATTGCCGTTGATACCGTAAGCGGCACGTATCTTAAGCTCGTTGAGCCAATGGCGCGAACCTTCCATGAAGGATTCCTGTGTGATGCGCCAGCCTGCTGATACAGAGGGAAACCAGTCGTAGTTGTGCTCCTTTGAAAGGCGCGATGATGCGTCGCGGCGCAGGGTGAACGATACGAGATATTTGTCGGCCCATGAGTAGTTGATTTTTCCGAATACGGAGAACATCGAGTAGTTCGATGCGCCAGAGCCTGTATTGCGGTTGTAGGTCGTATTGCCAAGATAGAGGTAGTCGGGGTCTTCAAGTTCAAGTCCCTTGCCCTCGCCCCACATATCCTCGAAGTGGTCACGCTTGGCCTCGATGCCGAGAAGTGCCATCAGAGAGTTCTGACCGAAGTCGATGTTATACTGCGCGGTGTTGGTCCATACCCAGTTGGTGGTCAGGCTGGAGTACTGTTTGAGTGTATTGCTCTGGTCGCGCAGGTTGGCCGGTGTGAAGGTCTTGTCTGTGCCCCGGTGGTGGTTGATACCGAAGTTGGTTTTGATGATAAGGTTCTTCACAGGCTCGATAGAGAGGTATGCGTTACCGAAGATGCGCCAGTATTCACGGCGGTTGTTGGCCTCTTCATCAATAAGGCGAATGAGGTTCGGCGTATCATTCAGACCGTAGGCCACCTGGTCGTTATAGTTCCCTTCCGAGTCATAGACCGTGCGTGCGGGATGCATCTTTATTGCGTTCTCCTCAATGCCGCCGGGCGCATTGTGCTGACGCCACCAGTTGAGCGTCAGGTTGCCACCGGCGCGAAGACGGTTATTGAGATAACCATAGTCGGAGCTGAGACGGGCATTGGCTTTCTGGAAGTCGGTCCCTTTGATAATGCCGTCGTGGTCAAGCCAGCTGAGTGAGAGGGATGACGACCCGTTTTCGGAACCTTTCGACAAGCCTACACTGTAGGTCTGCATCAGTGCGGTGCGGTGTATTTCCTTCTCCCAGTCTGTGTTCTGTGGATTGACAAGCACTCCGTTGAGGTTGGTATAGGATTGAAGCTTCGGAGTGGCGCCGTTGCCGTAGAGTTCGGATGTGGGTGTAGTGCCGTAGCTGTACTTGTAGGCACTCCAATACACCTGACCCCATTGGTCGGCGTCAAGCATGTCGAGTCCGCTTGAGTAAGTCTGGGCTGTGAGTGTGGCATCGAAGGTGACTTTACACTCACCCTGTTTTGCACGTTTTGTGGTGATGATAATCACACCGTTGGCAGCCTGCGCACCGTAGATTGAGGCTGAAGCGGCATCTTTCAGCACCTGGATTGATTCGATATCGTTGCTATTGAGGATTGTGCCCGGGTTGTCACGGGTCATCACTCCGTCGATTACGTAAAGCGGGCCGTTGGCATCTCCTCGGAAAGAGGATGCGCCTCGGATTGAGGTGCCTGTGCTCAGACCACCGGGGGTTCCGTCGGTGGTGATGTTCATGCCAGGCACACGCCCCTGAAGGGCCTGCAGCACGTTGCCTGTCGGAGTGTCCGACACATCTTTCATCTTGACTACAGACACTGCGCCCGTCAAGTCTGACTTCTTCTCCGAAGAGTAGCCCACTACGACCACTTCATCAAGCATAGCGTTGTCTTCCGACATATATACGGTCATCGTTGTGGTGGCCGGAAGTGTCTCCGTAGTGTAGCCTACATATGAGAACGTAAGTTTTGAGCCCTCCGGCACCGATATCTCGAAGTTTCCGTCGATGTCGGTGGCTGTTCCGGCCTTGGTGCCGGCACACATTACAGTGGCGCCAATCAGCGGCTCGTCATCAGTCTTGGATATCACCGTACCCCTCACTGAAATATTGTCGGCCAATGCTGTCATCGACACAGCCGTCAGCGTGAAGGTCAGTAGAGTTTTTCGTTTCATGTCAGATGATTTTAAGTTTTTTGATTTCTGCCGCAAAATTATCTATATATTTGAGTGTGAGCGATAACTATTGTTGCAGCCGTTATCAAAATCCGTGATTCACACGGTTTGTTATAGAGTGTACATCATTTGTATAAGTCGCGGCCGTATTGAATAGCCCCGACCACAGATATGTTTTATAAATGCTTTATTTAAGTAAGTGTTCAAAGTGTTGTCAAGTCGCCGAACGCACGGCTGTGGGTGTGCGTCCGTAGGCCTCGCGATAGCATTTTGTGAAGTAGGCAGGGGTGGAGAATCCTACTTCATAGGCTATCTCGCTCACCGATTTCTCGGTCGACACCAATAGCTGGTGTGCCTTTTGCAGACGTATCTTGCGGATCAGTTCTACCGGCGAATAATTCGTCAGTGACTTTATCTTCCGATAGAATTGCGAGCGTTCCAGTCCCATTCGGCCGGCCAGAACATCCACGCTCATTTCCGGATTGCCCATCTCCTTTTCAAGTATACCGAGGAAGCGGCGATAGAAGTCGCTGTCTATGTCGGCTCCCGGCATAACGACAGCATCGCGTTTCGTAGTATCTTTACGTAGGGTTTCTTCTGCAGCCACACTACGCTCTGGCACAGCTGCTGTGGCCATATCTCCTTTCCAGATATCCTTTATCCGGCGTCTGTTGGCTACAAGGCTTGCGCACATGGAGCGAAGTACATCATTGCTGAACGGCTTGGAGAGATACCCGTCGGCTCCGCTCTCGTAACCCTCGACTCGCTGCTCATCCATGGCGCAGGCTGTGAGCATCAACACCGGGATATGTGATGTGGTGATCTCTTCTTTTATGGCCTTGCAGCATTGCAGACCGTCCATCACCGGCATCATCACATCGCATATTATGAGGTCGGGCACATATTTCATGGCTTTCTTCACCCCCTCGCTGCCATTGGAAGCTGTGATTACATTATATGTGTCGCCGAGCAATGTGCTTACCAGACTCCGGATGTCACTGTTGTCATCGATTATGAGCAACAGGGGGCGACCGTCATTGAATTCGGCAGTCACATCCGTCTCACATAACTCAGCCTCGACATCAGCAGCCGTAATGCGACTTTCAGACTGGTTCACAGGCTGTTCTACATGTCTGATCGGCAGGCTGACCGTAAATTCAGACCCTGCCTTCTCCCTGCTTTTTGCCGAGATGGTGCCTCCATGCAGTTCTACAAACGCCTTGCAGAGGGTCAGTCCTATCCCCGATCCGTCAGGACGCGCATTGTCGGCCTGATAGAAGTGTTGGAATATCTTTCCAAGGTCGCGTTCGCTCATCCCTTCTCCAGTGTCGGCTACGATAATGGTAATCAGTTCATTACTCTTGTCGATATTGAGAGTCACGCTGACATTGCCGTTGTCGGGGGTGAATTTGAACGCATTGGAAAGCAGGTTGAACACCACTCGCTCCATCTTTTCACAGTCGATTGCCATATGCTCTGCGGCATATTCCTCGGGCAGGTCGACTGTGAGATGTATATCACGCCGACGTGCCAGTCCGGCAAAGGCCCCGATCCAGTCGCGCAATGCTTCACATATACGTATCTCGCTGAGATTAAGCCGAGTCTTGGAATGCTCGTATTTGCGGAAGTCGAGTATCTGGTTAATCAGCCTCATCAGGATGCGCACATTGCGGTCGGCCACACGCATCAGGTCGCGCTGGGCGGCGGTGAGATTGGGTGCTTCGGCCACCCGCGCCACAGGCTCCGCTATCAGCGTGAGTGGAGTGCGCAGGTCGTGGGACACATTTGTGAAGAACATCAGTTTCGACTGCGTGGCCTCCTGTAGTTTCTCATTGAGTATCTTCTGTTTGTCGCGTTCCTCCTCAAGCAGACGGTTCTGACTGAGCAACACGGCCTGATGACGCCTATGCTGCCAATAGGCTCGCAATACGAGAAACACCACCCCCATCAGCAATATGATAATCACAATACTGGCATAGAAAAGAAATGTCTGCGAGGAGTGTTGTTCCCAATATGAGTCAATTCTTGTCTTGAGGAATTTCATCTTGTCGGTCTCTTCATGCAGTGCGCGGTCCTGTATCAAGAGGATGTCGGCATTGGAGCGGTCTACGGCTGATGCCGGAGGTATCAGCACCTCGCGTTCGTAGGGTTCTCCCTTTAGTATGGCCAGTGCTGTGCGCACAAGGCGCTGCCCCTCTGTGGGATAAAGGAATGTAGCGTCTATAACGCTGTCGGCCACGGCTTTGATACCGATTTCAGGAGCGGCATCGATTCCGATTATGCCGATGTCGCGTCTGCCCAGCCGTCGGGCCACTTCTGAGGCTCCGATGGCCATACGGTCGTTGTGGGCATATATGATGTCGGTCTCCGGATGCTGTCTGAGCATTGAGTCAAGGGCTGTCATAACGTATTCCGGATTCCAGCGTCCTTCTATACTTCCTATGAGATTGCCTCCTGATTCTGTAAACGTGGTGACGAAGCCGGCGTGCCGGTCATCCGCTGGCGTGGAGCCGTGGAGTCCGTAGATTTCTATGGCATTCGGGTTCTTGGAGCGCAGATGCAGAGCGTAGCGGGCCGCAGCGCTGCCGAGCCCGACGTTGTCGACTCCTATACGTGCGGTATATGTACTGTCAGTAATATTACGGTCGAAGATGATTATGGGAATCCCCTTGGCATACAAATCTCTGATGGCAGGTGTGAGCGGTCGCGCTTCGTTGGGTGCCACTATTATAATATCGAAACCGTTGTCGGCAAAATATTGCAGGTCGGCTATCTGGCGGGAATTGTCATCATCGGCCGAGCGTATTTCCACTTCGGCATCTTCATGAAACATCATCTCGCGTTCGATCTCTTCATTCATCTTTGCACGCCAGTCGTCCTGACTGCATTGGGATATGCCGATCTTGTAGGGCTTTTCTCTTTTACATCCCGTCACGGGAATAATGAATGAGATTGCCAGCAGTACGGATAGTATCTTTGACGTAAATTTCATTGTGCAGGTCAGCTGTCTTGAGGTGGGTTTGCGATTCTTAAGCAGAATGCCCCGCTTCTAATACTCCGGGGCTTCTGTCCGTAATGCAAAGATACAAAGTTTTCAATGAAAAACGTTGCAAAACATGAGAAATTTGTGGCGGCACAACATTTTTTATACTCTCATCCCGATTTTTAATTGTCTAAACTGACGTTTGTTAGTAGCTTTGCACTGTCACCACGACATTGTGGCCGATACCCTCTGAAATCTAACCGCAACTCGAATATGAAGAAACTTACCTACATCTCCCGCGTCATTGCCGCAACAGCTCTGTCGGCAATGCCGGTATTGGCCGCAATGGCCGGAGACGGCGTAGAAATCAGCCATCTCGGAGTAAACAATACGCTCGTGCGCGTCACGGGTGATGCCGATTACCTCATTTTCCCTGTTGAGGAAGCCCGTGAGGACGCACGCATCAATGTGCTTGTCGACGGGAAGGTGGCAGAAACAATTTATGTGCGTCTGGCCGGATCGAAAACAGATTTTACCGTTCCCTTCGACTTGACTCCCTATAAAGGTAAAAATGTGGTGCTCGATATCGTGACTCCACAGGGCCGTGAGTCTGTGCGCGAGGCCTCGGCTGATGTATGCTGGAATGGTATCACGCTCTCCGACAGCATTGACACTTCTGACCGTGAGACAAAATACCGCCCCCTGTTCCACCACTCCCCTCTCAACGGATGGATGAACGATCCCAACGGCATGTTCTATAAGGATGGGAAATGGCACCTCTACTATCAGCGCAACCCATATGGCTCGAAGTGGCAGAACATGACATGGGGGCATTCTGTATCTTCCGATCTGATTAACTGGGAACATCTTCCAGACGCTATTCGTCCCGACGGACTCGGCTCAATATTCAGCGGCAGCTGTGTGATTGACCATAATAACACCGCCGGATACGGCAATGATGCCGTGATAGCCCTTTATACTTCGGCCGGCACAAGCCAGATGCAAAGTATGGCTGCAAGCAATGACGGAGGCTCTACGTTTGAGGTCTTCGGCGGCAATCCGGTGCTCACTCTTGAAAGCGAGGCACGCGATCCGAATATGTTCTGGAATGATGAGACCGGTGAATGGAATCTCACGCTGGCCCACGCACTCGATCATGAGATGCTTTTCTTCACATCGCCCGATCTTAAGTCATGGACACTGCAAAGTGCTTTCGGCAAGGGCATCGGTGCCCAGGGAGGCGTATGGGAATGCCCGGACCTGTTTGAACTTCCAGTAGATGGCTCCGATGAAAAGAAGTGGGTGCTGCTCTGTAACCTGAATCCCGGCGGCCCCTTCGGCGGAAGCGCCACTCAATATTTCATCGGTGACTGGGATGGCAAAACTTTCACCGCCGACACTGATGCTGACGGAGCTATCCCGACCAAATGGCTTGACTATGGCAAGGACCATTACGCCACTGTCAGCTGGAGCAATGCGCCACAGGGACGCCGCACCGTTATTGGATGGATGAGCAACTGGCAGTATGCTGCCGACGTACCTACGGTGCAGTTCCGCAGCGCGAATACTCTGCCGCGCGAAATCGGTCTGTTCTCTGGCTCCGACGGTCAGATTTATGCTTCATCAGTCCCCTCTCCCGAACTTGAAGCAATACGCGGACGTCTGGCCGTCAATCGTCGCAACGCATCTGTAGGCGCCAAACCCTCACATTTCGCTCTCCCCTCTGAAAATTCCGGAGTATGCGAGATTCTGCTCAACATCAATGCTCAGAAGGCCGACAAGGTAGATATCACACTCTCCAACAAGGCCGGCGACAAGGTGACGATGATATACGACACTGCTGCCCATACCCTTTCATTCGACCGCACAAAGAGTGGTGTTGTGGATTTCAGCGATTCGTTCCCTGCTGTCACCGTAGCGCCTACTTTTGAAACCGACGGCTCAATTAAGTTGCGCCTCTACATCGACCGTTCGAGCATCGAACTCTTCGGCAACGACGGAAGGTTCGCCATGACAAATCTCGTATTCCCCAACATGCCGTATGACTCTATGAGTGTCAGCGCCACCGGTGGGAAGGTTAAAATCACCGATCTCAAGATCTATTCTCTTAAATAAATGTTAGAACTCAGCCCTCGGTAAGTGACGTGAAATCATCACAATACAGTCTGCGGTTTCTTTTGCCGCTTCCGGATTATCACCATGTCGATCATATTTATATCGCCATTACGATGCACTGAATCGACTGAAAAAGCCGCGGATTGTAGAAATTAAATCTGGATACACTTATTATATCCGGCAAAAGGTTCTGCCTTGTTATATAAAGTTAAATAACTATGGATACCAATATGACTTTAGTCTCCGATAAAAGAAGCTCTCTGATGCAGTTTGTCCCGGTGATGCTCTGCTTCTTTGCCATGGGCTTCGTTGACCTTGTAGGCACTGCCTCGAATTACGTGCAGAAGGATCTCGGTCTCTCTGACTCGCAGGCTAATGTGTTTCCTTCGCTCGTGTTTTTCTGGTTTCTGATTTTCTCGGTCCCCACAGGGATTCTGATGAACCGTATCGGGCGTAAAAAGACTGTTCTGATAAGTCTGCTCATCACTGCTGTATCGCTGGTCGTGCCCGTATTTGGCGACGGGTATTACACTATGCTTATTGCTTTTTCGATGCTCGGCATCGGCAATGCTGTGATGCAGACATCGCTCAACCCGCTGGTGAGCAATCTCATAAATCCCGACAGACTGGCATCTACCCTTACTTTCGGCCAATTCGTCAAGGCAATCGCTTCTTTCCTGGCTCCGATTATTGCGGCATGGGGTGCAACTACCTATCTCCCTACTTTCGGACTTGGATGGCGCGTTCTCTTCGTGATTTACGCCATAATCTGTGTATTCTCTGTGTCGGCGCTAGCCGCCACTCCGATACGCGAGGAGAAAGCCGACAAGGCTTCCGGTGTGCTTGAATGCCTGCGTCTGTTAGGCCGACCTTTCATCCTGCTCTGCTTTATCGGAATAATGTGCCACGTAGGTATCGATGTAGGCACCAACACTACTGCCCCGAAAATCATTATGGAGCGCTTGAACCTTCCTCTCGAGGATGCCGGATTTGCCACAAGCGTATATTTCATATTCCGCACTGCCGGTTGCTTCATCGGAGCCTTCCTGCTACGCTCTATGTCGCCGAAACTCTTTTTCGGCATAAGTGTGGCGATGATGCTCGTGGCAATGGCCATGCTCAGTGTCTGCGACTCGCTCGGCGCTATATATGTGGCTCTCGGCCTTGTGGGATTTGGCAACTCAAATGTATTCTCCATCATTTTCTCTCAGGCTCTGACAGCTGCTCCGCAGGAGAAGAACGAGGTGTCGGGACTTATGATTATGGGACTCTTCGGAGGTACTATTTTCCCACTCGCAATGGGCTTTGCCGCTGATGCTATGGGACAGGTAGGCGCTGTGGCAGTCATGGCTGCCGGGGTGGCATATCTGATACTTTATACTCTTAAAATCCGACGTATCTGATCAACATCTTGATATCGTCTTAATTTTAATTCTTACTTAACAATCTACAATCCATATATGAAAGACTTAGTAATCGGCATGGGTGAAGCACTTTGGGACGTGCTCCCCGAAGGGAAAAAAATTGGTGGCGCTCCGGCCAATTTCGCTTATCATGTATCGCAGTTCGGGCTGCCCGGACACGTGGTGAGCGCAGTCGGCAAGGACGCTCTCGGCAAGGAAATAATTGAGAATTTCACTTCCAAGGGGCTGAATTTCCATATCGCGGAGGTGCCATATCCCACAGGGACCGTGCAAGTAGAACTCGACCAGGTCGGTGTGCCGCAGTACGACATCAAGGAGAATGTGGCATGGGACAACATCCCGTTCACTCCTGAACTTAAAGACATTGCATCTCGCACTAAGGCCATATGCTTCGGATCGCTGGCACAGCGCAATATCGTGTCGCGCCAGACAATCTCTCAGTTTCTCGATGCCATGCCAGTAACGGCTGATTCGCTGGTGGTATTTGATGTCAATCTCCGCCAGGGGTTCTACAACAAGGAGATACTCTGCGACTCGATGGACCGATGCAATATCTTGAAAATCAACGATGAAGAACTAATCACAGTCAGCCGCATGTTCGGCTATCCCGGAATTGACCTTCAGGACAAGTGCTGGATTCTGCTCGGCAAGTATAATCTGAAGATGCTGATTCTTACATGCGGCATCAACGGAAGCTATGTATTCACTCCGGGCAAGGTATCGTTCCAGCCCACTCCCAAGGTCGATGTGGCCGACACAGTGGGTGCAGGCGACTCGTTTACGGCTGCCTTTATCGCAAGTATCCTTAAGGGTGATTCTGTCGAGGAGGCTCACTCCAAGGCTGTGCGCACTTCGGCATTTGTATGCACCCGCAACGGCGCAATGCCTAAGCTCCCCGCCGAACTTACCGACTGATGATATATGACACATCGAGCAAGCCTGACTCTTACTTATAAATGACAGGTAGAGACTCTATCGGGCCTGACTTGTTCCTTTACTTTTCCTTTAGTTCTACATATAATTTCCGCCATGCGTTATGAGAATCTCGCATGGCGGAAGCTTTTTATTCCGCTCTATGAATCGTTTGACTTTTAGCACTTGGACGACCCCATCACCAAAATTCAGCCCATTTCCTGTTTATCCGGGAATGTCGACACTATATTCCGGTGCGGGGATACTTTGGTCTACGACAACTAAATCAGACGTAGCCTCTGCAGCTCCTGACGGAGATTGGGTGTAAGCATGTCACCGGATGCGGCTATCTCTTCTGCACTCCACCAACGCCCACCGTCAAGTTCATCAGACGGGACCACTTCATCTGGACGCACGATGGTGCGGAACACATTAATATATTCCCTCTCTCTGTCCGATTCAAATACATAGCTTGCCAGATACTCCGCATCAAATCCGGATATATTCAGCTCCTCCACTGCCTCGCGCCGCAGCGCTTCCTCCACACTCTCGCCATAATCGATATGACCCCCTACGGCCGTATCCCATTTACCAGGCTGTATATCCTTCCACTTCGGACGGCGTTGCAGATAGATCCGGCCCTTAGAATCATAGACGTGAAGATGCACCACCGGATGAAGCAGGCGACTGCCGCCATGACATTCGCCTCGTGTGGCACACCCGGTCACTCTCCCCAACTCATCCACTATGGGGAAAATCTCGTTATTGTTGTCTGTTTTCATGTTGCCGCTTATTTATAGTTTACCACGGAGGGAAAATATGCTCCGAAATATGATGCAAATGTAGCGATTTATCAAATATACTGCGTAATAAATCGTATAATAAGTAAAGTGTTCAAATTTAATTGATACAATATGCGGGCTTGTTTTTCAAGCGATTCTGGTGCGGAGTGAAGGGGCATAGCTGACTATGCGACTGAACTACAGGCCGGAAGCGACAAAAAAGAAGCCGCAGATTGTAGAATTCCGACATATGAAATTCCGTACCGAACTCACCCCCGACAATCCTTCATGTCTGCGCCTCGATCCATCGCGCCCTATTGCCCTTATCGGTTCTTGTTTTGCCGCCAACATTGCCAGCCGCATGCGCGAGCATCTTTGGAATGCCGTCAATCCATTCGGAGCATTGTATAATCCGGAATCGATACGTAAGATTATCCGCATGTCGGCGGATTCCTGCTGCGACAAGGCAACCCATCTGCATGAGTTCGAAGCTGAAGGGATATGGCATTCATGGATGCTTGACTCGTCATTCTCGGCTGATTCTGCCGCAGAGCTTGCCAGACGTTTCAAAACATCTGCCACCGACTTCATTGCGGCCATCAGTTGCGGACGGCATCTCTGCGTCACCTTCGGCACCGCCTGGGTGTATTCCTTGTCTGACAGCAGTCTGATTGTAGGAAACTGCCATAAACAGTCGGCCTCGCTATTCAGCCGCAGGCGACTGACAGTCGATGAAATCTCAGAAAAATGGTTGCGACTTATCGATGAGATGACGGAACGCTGGCCCGGTCTGGAGATTCTGTTCACGGTCAGTCCGGTACGGCATCTTAAGGATGGCTTTGAGGGTAACGCCCGTTCAAAGGCCATACTCCTTCTTGCCGTAGAGGCGATATGTGCATCCCGTTCCAACTGCCACTACTTCCCCGCCTACGAGCTATTACTCGATGACCTGCGCGACTACCGTTTCTACGCCAATGACTTAACCCATCCTTCTGCTCTTGGTGTGGATTATATCTGGGAGAAATTAAAGGCATCGTATATTGATGATTCAGGCGAGGCATTTCTGAAGGAGGGATATTCGCTTAATGCGGGATTACGCCACCGCCCTATCGTGCAGGCCGGACCGGATGCCATGCAACGAGAGACTGAACGTCGTATTCAGCTCGACACCAGGCTCACACACTTCCTCGACCGATACCCCCACGCTCTGTCTCCCAGACAATAATCCGCACCTCGTCATTCCAGACGTCGAGCCCCCTTCGTCAGAAAATGTCAAAGCAAAGCAGACACGGATTCTGGTCAGATTTAGTAAGGAATTACGCCCCCATGCCCTGACTCTTTTGTAGAATCGGGTCCGGGACCGGGCATTTGCTTACCAAATTAAAATACTGACAGCCAAATACATAGCATTGCCATAGCAAAATATAATCAAAAAAATCCCCATTTCACCGCCATTTATCAACATTTTTTTATAACTTTGCAACAGTTTTAAGAGGAACTAAACATTTCCGACCATAATCGGTTATATTGTTAAGGATAACATATTTTCCATTCCTTTGAAGCTCATAAATCCGGAACTGCAGATATCTGCCCGAGTGCTAGCGCCGGTGGCAAGATAAGCGTCCCGATTATTTACCCCAACCAGCAAATCTTTGTGAGAGATGAACAATAAGAATTGCGACTACATCGAGTTTACGAAAATGCACGGAGCCGGAAACGACTACGTATACATCAACGGCATTTCACAGATTCCACCGGCCGACATGACTGCTTTGGCCATCAGTATCGCCGACCGCCACTTTGGCGTCGGGGGCGACGGAATGGTAGTGATCCTTCCGTCGGATGTAGCCGACTTCCGTATGAGGATGTTTAATGCCGATGGCTCCGAAGCCCAGATGTGCGGCAACGCCTCCCGATGTGTCGCAAAATATCTCTACGACAATCACCTCTCTGACAAGACTGTAATCACTCTCGAAACCTTAGCCGGAATCAAGACCCTGCACCTTCACATAAATACCGACAGCCGCGTAGAGTCAGTTACAGTCGACATGGGGCGTCCGGTGCTTGATCCGGAATTAATTCCCGCTCGTCCCGCTGCCATCACCCCTGAAGGTCTCGCAATCGTAGAGCTGCGTAGCGGCGCACGATATTTCCCGGCCTACGCGGTTAGCATGGGAAACCCACATGGTATCATTTTCACTGAGCAGATTTCAGATGCCGATGTCCTTGGACTTGGCCCGGGCTTCGAATGCAGCCATGCATGGCCTGAAAAGGCAAATATAGAATTCGCCCGCGTCATCGATACGCATAATGTGGAAATGAGAGTATGGGAACGCGGTTCGGGTGAGACTCTGGCATGCGGCACTGGCGCCTGCGCCACTGCAGTAGCCGGCATAATGAGCGGTCGGCTTGAAAGTCCCGTCAATATCCACCTTCGTGGCGGAGTTCTGCGCATCGACTGGCCCGACAAGGAGGGTTCTGTACGCATGACCGGTCCGGCAGTCACCGTGGCCGAAGGAAAATACTTCCCCCCCTGCGAACTTTCGCATCCGCCTCATCCATGATTGCATAAAAGTGTTCAAATTTAATTTATACAATTTGCGAGTTTATTTTGGTGATTTCCCTGCGCACTAAAGGAAATTTGGAAGTCGCAGGATGTCAAAGACCTCCTGCTGATTACGGCAATATCGGAATATCAGTTTGAATCACACGACGAAGCCGGAAAAATCCACAGATTGTATAAACGATTATATTTCACTCTATATATCGCTTAAATTCAATCACTTAATATTTTTTGGCATACGCCGATTGACTGTCTTCACCCATCTATGCAATGACCTGGCATATGGTAGCCTGCACAATGACAGATGTCAAGACAACGCGGAATCCGACTATCGGCTTCATGCGGTGATTACGGAAATTCCATCCCTTTTTGATAAGTTTGAAAAATTCCATCGTCACGCAACGTGTATTCCGCTCGATAAGGATTATAAACGGAGCTGCACCGTGGCGGTATTTATTATAGGTTCAATCTCTCCCCTCCCATCTCTCCTTCTTTCATACAGCGGCGTCACTACAACGGATGCTGCATTAAAGTTCATAATTTTCAAGTGTTCAAATTAAATTTATACAATATGCCGTAGATTGTAAGTAAGTGTCCGAATTTAATTCATACAGTATGCGGGCTTGTTTTTCAGACGATTCCGGTACGGAACGAAGCAGCTTAGCGAGCTGTGCGAATGAGTGGCAAGCCGGGAACTGCGAAAGGAATCCGCAGATTGCATAAAAGATTTTTTATAATTTACCATCATTTAAATTCGACACTTACTTATAAAGGAATTCCTTCACACACTATAGGTTAAATTTGAGCACCTGTTTATACAATCTGACAAGGTAAAAAAGATGTTTATAGCAAATCAGAATTTCAATCGCCTGCCGGAATCATATTTGTTTTCGGATGTGGCCCGCAAGATAAAAGATTTTCGGGAGGCTAACCCGGAGTCGAAAGTAATACGCATGGATATTGGAGATGTGTCACTCCCGTTGCCGGAATGTGTGGTAGAGGCCATGAGCCGGGCAGCGGCAGAGATGGGACAGAGCGCCTCATTCCACGGTTATGGTCCGGAACAAGGCTACCATTTCCTACGCGAGGCAGTGGCCGAAACCGACTATCGGAGTCGTGGCATCAAAGGTATTTCGGCAGACGATATCTTCATCTCTGACGGAGCAAAATCCGATTTGGCCAATCTCGGAGATATATTCGGTTCGGGTGTACGCCCTGCTGTGGTGACTCCGGCTTATCCGGTATATATCGACTCTAACGTGCTTGCCGGACGTGGCGGAATCCCGGAGAACGGCCGTTGGAGTGGCATTTCATTTCTTCCTGCCCGGCCGGAGTCAGCATTCCTTCCCCCACTGCCGCATCGCGGCGTGACAGCTGATGTCATCTACCTGTGCTATCCCAACAATCCCACCGGAACTGTACTCTCGCTCGACAAACTTCAAAAATGGGTAGACTACGCTCTCGCCAATAAGTCGCTCATCATCTACGACTCTGCTTATGAGGCTTACATCTCGACTCCCGGCATACCTCATTCAATTTACGAAGCGGAAGGAGCAGATAAATGCGCTATCGAGGTGCGCAGTTTCTCGAAGACTGCAGGTTTCACAGGTGTGCGCTGCGGCTATACTGTTGTCCCCCGCTCGCTTGAGTTTACATTCATCGATGGCACGAAGGCTTCCCTCAACAGAATATGGTGCCGCCGTCAGTGCACGAAGTTCAATGGCGTGGGCTATGTGGTGCAACGTGCGGCCGAGGCTCTTTACACACCCGAGGGACGTGAGGCCATCAGACGCAATGTAGCATACTACATGGATAATGCCGCTCTGCTACGCTCTGCGCTGCTCGGTATCGGTGCCGATGTGGTGGGTGGCGTGGATGCCCCTTATGTATGGTTCCGACCGAAGAGCGAGCTGGACTCATGGCAGCTCTTTGACCGTCTGCTGCACCGAGCTGCAATCAGTTCGACTCCAGGTGTGGGATTCGGCAAGGAGGGCGACGGATGGCTGCGTCTGACCGGATTCAACACGGCTGCACTTACATCCGAGGCCTGCAGCCGGCTGTCACATATAAATGATATTTTCTAAAATCCCCTACTATAACTAAAACAAAATCCCATGTCTGATCTCAGATTCAAAAGCGTGGAGGAGGCTTCCGCGCGCAAACCGGTGAAGGTCAATATTCCAGCCGAACGAGTGGAAAAATACTACGGTGAGATGGTCTTCAACCGCCAAAAGATGTTCGAGTATCTGCCTAAAGACACATATACGGCTCTGGTGGATGCAATCGACAACAAGAAGCCTCTGTCGCGCAAGCTGGCCGACAGTGTGGCCGATGGGATGAAGCGCTGGGCTATCGACTGCGGCGCTCGCCACTACACACACTGGTTTCACCCGCTGACCGATGGAACAGCCGAGAAGCATGACGCCTTTATCGACCACGATGGCAAAGGTGGTGTGGTCGAGGAATTTTCTGGCAAGCTGCTCGTCCAGCAGGAGCCTGACGCATCTTCATTCCCCAATGGCGGTATCCGCAATACCTTTGAGGCCCGTGGCTATTCTGCATGGGATATATCGTCGCCGGCCTTCATCATTGACGGCACTCTCTGTATTCCCACTATCTTCATATCCTATACCGGCGAAAGCCTCGACTATAAGACTCCGCTGCTGAAAGCTTTGAATGCCGTCGATAAGGCGGCCACGCGTGTGGCACGCTTCTTCGACAAGGAAGTGAGACACGTCAACAGTTATCTCGGATGGGAACAGGAGTATTTCCTCGTCGATGAGGCTCTATATGCAGCCCGCCCCGATTTAGTGATGACAGGGCGCACTCTGATGGGCCATGAGTCGGCAAAAAACCAACAGCTTGAAGACCACTATTTTGGTGCCATCCCCAGCCGCGTAGAGGCATTCATGCTTGATCTGGAGATTGAATGCCACAAGCTCGGCATACCTGCCAAGACACGTCATAACGAGGTTGCCCCCAACCAGTTTGAGCTCGCCCCGATTTATGAGGAGACCAATCTGGCCAACGACCATAACCTGCTCCTCATGTCGCTGATGAACGAGGTGGCACGCCGCCACAATTTCCGTGTGCTGCTACATGAGAAACCTTTCGCGGGAATCAATGGCTCGGGCAAACACAATAACTGGAGTCTAGGCACCGACAAGGGAGTGCTCCTGTTCGCCCCGGGCAAGACTCCGGCGCAGAATCTGCAGTTCATCACTTTCGTGGCCAATGTCATGGCAGCCGTGCATAAGCATAATGGTCTGATGAAGGCCACTATAATCTCGGCTACCAACCAGCACCGACTCGGTGCCAATGAAGCCCCTCCTGCCATTATCTCGATGTTCCTCGGCTCGCAGCTCAGCCGCATCCTCGATGAACTGGAGAAGGAGACGACTGATGAAATCGTACTCGAAGGGAAGGAAAAGATGTCGCTTGAAATCAGTCAGATTCCGACGCTTTCAATCGATAATACCGACCGCAACCGCACAAGCCCCTTCGCTTTCACAGGCAATCGCTTCGAATATAGAGCCGTAGGCTCAAGCGCCAATTGTGCCGCCGCAATGATTGGATTGAACGCCGCCGTGGCTGACCAGCTCAACAGTTTCGCCGATGCCGTGGAGAAGGCTGTGGCCGACGGAAAGGAACCCGAGGCCGCAATCCTGGGAGAGGTACGCCGTCTGGTGCGCGAGTCTCGTGCCATACATTTCGATGGCAACGGCTACAGTGAGGAATGGAAGAAGGAGGCCGCGCGCCGCGGTCTGGACGTGGAGACTTCGGCTCCTCTCATGTACGATGCCTACCAGCGTCCGGAAACTGTGGAAATGTTTGCCCGCACTGGCGTCTTCACTCAAAAGGAACTTGAAGCCCGCAATGAAGTGAAGTGGGAGATGTACACCAAGAAGATTCAGATTGAATCACGTGTGCTCGGAGATCTTGCCATCAATCATGTAATTCCCGCCGCCACTCGTTATCAGAGCCTGCTGCTCGACAATGTGTATAAAATCAAGCAGCTCTTCAAAGGTGACAAGGCTGATAAGATCGCACGTCAGGATATGAACTCAATCGAGCAGATGGCCGACCATATGGCCACCATCAAAAGCACTGTGGAGCTGATGGTCGATGCCCGCCGCAAGGCCAACCGGCTCACCGATGAGCGCACCAAGGCCATCGCTTATCATGACGAGGTGTTCCCTCTGATGGAGGATATACGCTATCACATAGATAAACTGGAGCTTATGGTCGACAATGAGATCTGGCCTCTGCCGAAATACCGCGAACTCCTATTCATTCGCTGATTCTGCCGTGACATACACATCCGCCGATTCGGCATAAGTATGCGCACCCGGAGATATGCCGGTCGGCCTACACATCTGGTGAGGCATCGCGTGGCGACATCCGGAGCAGAACCTAATGCTTAAATTCCCATACATTCACCCTCGCGGCGCGTTTATACGCTGCGGGGGTGAACTTTACATACCATATTATTGTTAAAAATATTAAAAGCAAGTGTGCAAATTTAATTTAAGTAAGTGTTCAAATTTAATTTATACAATATGCGGGCTCGTCTTTTAGTCGATTCCGGTGCGGAGTGAAGGAGGATATTAACATATTCGACTCAGCGACAAGC
>DKWX01000009.1:0-5490 GCA_002491945.1 Porphyromonadaceae bacterium UBA7141 | reverse complement strand
GCAAAAAAGAAGCCGCAGATTGTATCAAAGATTCCATTTCATTTGCTATCGGTTAAATTTGAACACTTACTTAAGTAGCTGAGAAGAATAAACACACATATTTAACACTCTCAATTATGGACAGTTACCTCACTTTCCGAACCGGACTCAAGCGTTTCGCATGGCTTCCGGTTATCACCGGTTTAATCTGTATCGGACTCGGTGTCTGGTGCCTCTTCTCTCCGGCGGCATCTCTTGAAATTTTCGCTTATGTATTTGCCGGTTGCCTTTGTGCCGCCGGGCTTATGAACATATTTCTGGCTCTCGGCAATGCCTCTGTTGGCTGGAGCTGGGGATGGACTCTTGCCCTCGGCATTCTGGAGACTGTCTGCGGCATATGGCTCTTCACGCTCCCTCCGGCAGTCATCACATCTGCTTTTATCTTCTTTATCGCCATCTGGATTATCGTGGCTGCCATCAATGCGCTATGTGAGTCGTTTGTGCTCTCTGCTCACTCCATAGCATGGACTGTATTCTCAGTTCTTCTGCTACTTGCCACTATCGTCCTGGCATTCATGTTTATCACCAATCCCATCACTGGAGGTATTGCCGTATGGCTCTGGATCGGGCTGTCGCTCATCTTTTTCGGATGCTACCGCTTAGGCTTCGGCATTCGCATGAAGCAATACGCTCGCCGTTATACACGCCGATATTGAAAATAAGACGACTACCTGAATATCTCTGCATCCGGTTTTGCCGACACGTAATCACCATTCGACAGACTCCTGTCTGCCGCACTTTTACATCCGGGGAATCTGTGTTCTTACGTGTAAACACATCACAGATAGTCGCAACGTCTGCAATAGGAATCCGACCTTATACCGTTATAGGCCGGATTCCTTTTTGCTCATAAATGAAGTCTTAGTCTTGCCGCCACTGAATGGGCAGAACAACAAGCCCTCAGATTGGCAAGTAATTCAAATTTATCATATGCAATTATTTTTATCCCATACTATCATTAACTTTGCAATCTATTGCTTACTTCAAGGACATTTATGAAACGTAAAGTAATATTCAGCACTTTTTGTATATTTCTCACTTTGGCGGGGCTACTTATACTTATAGGCGTGATGGTCTTGCAGGCCCGGATGGATAACTGGATTGGTGTCTATATTCTCGCCGCTTCTATCGTGACGCTATGCGCCTTCGCCTTTGTTTATTCACCACAATATGTAATCGTCGACGATCGAGCCGTTAATATCCGCAGGGCTTTGGCCACTAAGTCTATTCCTCTGTCGGAAATTACGGATGTGCGCCTTTCTCCCCCGACTATGGGTACGCGTCGGCTCATGGCCAGTGGCGGCTGGTTCGGCTATTGGGGATGGTATCGTGAGAATGATCTGGGGCGCTATTTCGCATATTTCGGACGTTCCTCCGATTGCTTCATGCTATTTCTGAAAGATGGCCGAAAATATTTGCTCGGATGTGAAGATGCGCCACAGATGGCAGATTTCATAACCCGACATATTTCAGTCCGATGAGCACTCGCATTATGCGCCGCATCCTGATACTCCTTGCACTGGCCTTGATTCCGGATGCGGCAGCTGCTTTTTCGTGGCAACTTGACTCCATCGCGCAGATGGGAAAATTCCCACGTTTCTGCGTCGACACATATAATTGGGCCAATATATTCTTCAACGGAACCGACACCGCGTATGTCCGCTCCACAGGCTACCGTTGGAACATAAAACTACGCACTGCCAGCTGGGCCGATATGAATGAGTTCTATTTCGACCGCCATCATGTGATGCATATGCAGTCGCCATATTGCAGCTCTATCGGTCTGGATGTGCAGTATATGGCAGTGGCTATCGGTTACGATATCAATATCAATAAGTTATTTGGAGGGGCTGACCGTTCGAAATCTCGCTTTAATTTCGAGTTCTCGAGTGCAAGATTCTCGGGTCGGTTATATTCCGTCACAAATCGCGATGGGATGATCATCACGCGTCTCAACAATATGAATGATATCGACACTGATTTCCGCAATATGAATACCAACACATTTGGAGTCGACCTGACCTATTTTCTGAATATGGGCAGGTATTCCAATGGTGCGGCATTTTCCTACAGCAAGCTGCAAATGAGGAGTCAGGGATCATGGATTTTCACTGCCGCCTATCAGCGCCAGAAGATGAATTTTGATTTCCGCTCTCTACCTTCGGGTATTAAGCAATGGCTCCCTGATGACTGGAGCGACAGCACATATACAGCATCGGGCTATAACATAGGAATCGGAGCCGGATATGGATTCAACTGGGTGCCTTGCCGCAACCTTACCATCGGAATTATGGCACTTGCCATACCGAGTGTCAACTACGGCTATCTCAACAGTCCCGAGAAACGGTGTTCTTTCAGGTTGAATTACCGTGGTGGCGCATCGGTGGTATGGAATCACAACCGATGGTTTATCGGCACATCTATACGCGCTGATGCCGGCTTCATATACTCCGATGCCACAACCCTTATCAATGCCCTCCCGGCATTCGATCTCAAGATTGGCTGGCGATTTAATCTTTTCTGATTCCGATTCGCAGATAATTCCCGTTTCCATTCTCATCATATCTTGGCGCTTCATGTGATTCAGTCAAGCGGGAAGCGGCAAAAAAGAAGCTGCAGATTATATAAAAGATTCCCTTTCAATTACTATCGGTCAAATCTGAGCACTTACTTGCTATCCGTTAGATCCGGACTGTTTCATAATGTATTCCGTCCCGGATTTACGATAGCAGTTATCGGATAATATCATTGCATAAATACCATAAATGCATAGGATTATTTGTTACTTTGCAAAAAAAAAACAAACTAACATGATTACTCCTATGACTATATGGGTTGTCACGGCAGTTTCAGTTGCCGTCGTAATAATTCTCAGTATTATTGCATCATGTCGGAAACTCGCAATCGGCAAATATCACAATTTCTTTGAAATTGGCAGTGAACGTGCGGAATTCTGGATTCCGGGTGATCCCGATATTAACGATGATGATTCCGATTGCGAAGATTTTGATACACTATGAAGAGTTTATCGGACAAGGCCGGAGCATTCCTCTCGGCATATTCAGCACTATTGTTGCGAAGCGGTGCCACATGCGCCCGCCTGGAACAAAATGTGGGGCGTATGGCGCAGACATGGAATCTAAGCGCGGATATCACAATCATGCCGCGTCATGTCAGCGTCTCCATAAAGACAGAAAATAAAAACGAATGCAAGATGTTTTCAGAATCAACTTCAAACCCTGCCATCAGCTTTGAAAAAATTTGCAGGTTAAGTCAGATGAGCTGGGAAGTGGCCGATAACGGTTGGAATATTGAGAAAGCTGAAGACTGTCTTAGAAATATTTCCCGGATCAGACCGGCTGGAAAATTGTGGGTCCTGTTTGCCGCATCTTGCGCGAATGGAGCATTTTGCCGACTTTTCGGCGGCGACATGACAGCCGTACTGGTCGTATTCGTGGCAACATTCTGCGGATACTTCATTAAACAATTAATGTTGTCAAGGGGATTCGACACTCGGATAGTATTCATAATCTGTGCCCTCGTCTCATCCGTTCTCGCTTGTGCCGATTCTCTCTTCTCCATTGGCTCGACACCGCATGTAGCAGTCGCCACCAGCGTGCTATATCTTGTACCGGGGATACCGCTACTCAACTCTTTTAGCGATATGATTGACCGTCACTATATCTGTTTTTTCAGCCGGATGACTGACGCGCTTATTCTCATATGCTGTTTGTCTATAGGGCTTTGCGCCGGAATGTGGGCAATGAATATCGGCATGTTTTGAAAAGTTCTATTAATCTTTACCGCTAAGTAAGTGCTCGAATTATACTTATGAGCTTGTTTTTCTGGAGATTCCGGTGCATGACGAAGCGGCATGGCTACATATGCGACCGGGAGACAAGCCGAACGTGGCGAAAAAGAAGCCTCAGATTGTATAAAATAATTTCATCATTTACCAACGACGTTTAAATCTGAACACTTATTTATGACCGACGTTTTTTTAAGCGATGCTTTCTTTTCTGCGATAGCTGCAATCGGGTTCTCCGCAATAAGTAATCCGCCAAAGAAAACATATCTCTTTTGCGCATTGATTGCAGCAGCCGGGCATTCATTACGTTTTCTTCTTATTTCATCTGACCTTATAGATATGCCAATAATCCCTGCCACTACAATAGCCTCTTTCACCATCGGACTATTGGCAGTCATATTGTCGCCGATTGCAAAAGTCCCGGCTGAGACATTCCTTTTCCCGTCGCTTCTGCCTATGATTCCGGGAATATATGCCTATAAAACTTTCGGAGGTCTGGCAATGTGTCTTTTACATACATCCCAGACAGATTTCTATCACTATTTTTATCTTTTCGCAACAAACGGACTGGTATGTCTCGTCATAATACTTGGCATGGTAATCGGCGGCACACTTCCGGTATTTATGTTAAAACGAATCGCATTCCGTGCAACCAGATAAATAATATTTTTATTAACCGATGGAATTAAGACAATTACGATCATTCATCAAACTCGCAGAGATTCTTAACTTCTCCGAAGCTTCAAGGGAACTTTGTCTGACCCAGAGCACTCTGTCTCAGCAAATAAGAAACCTTGAAGATGAATTCCATAGCCAACTTTTCATACGAAACAGCCATAGTGTGGCAATCACTGAAGCCGGAACTGAATTGCTGCCTTTTGCCCGCAAAGCGGTAGAGGCCGCCGAGGAATGTCATCAGCGAATGGTGGATTTACAGGATATGCTTGTCGGCGAACTGAATATCGGGGTGACATACTCATTCAGCCCCATACTTACGGAAACAATATTCGCTTTTATGAAAAAGTACAACGGCGTTAGTCTCAATATCTGCTATAAGCCGATGGCCGATTTGATGAATATGCTGCGCAACCGAAAAATTGATTTCGTACTTGCCTTCAAACCATCGGAGTATGCCGCTGACATCGAGTCACACGTTTTATTCCAGAATTATCTTGCCGCTATAGTAAACGCCTCCCATCCACTGGCCTCTAAAGAGTGTGTCTCTCTTGATGAACTTGCCGGGTATAACCTTGCGCTCCCATCAAAAGGGTTGCAGGCGCGAAACGCTCTTGATAAAATTCTTGACAGATATCCACATAACTTAAATATTCGTATGGAACTCAATGACCCGCACATTCTTCTTGATCTTATCCGAAACAGTAACCTCGTCACTGTGCTGGCGGAGGCTTCTGTCCACAATCAAGCGGGTGTCAAGGCCGTAAGAATAAGCATTCCTGAGAATGAAATGACCGGCTGTGTCCACACTCTTACAGGATCATACCACAAGAAATCTACTTGCGAGTTTGTAAAGTTGCTGTGCGAGTCACTCGCAGTTAAAGAGCGAGTCAATGCATGGATGTGATAAGTAAGTGTTCAAATTTAACCGATAGTAATTGAAATGGAATCTTTTATACAATCTGCGG
>DKWX01000016.1:27500-40085 GCA_002491945.1 Porphyromonadaceae bacterium UBA7141 | reverse complement strand
TCAAATTTAAACAGTTTCTAAATTTAAACTACCGCTGAATTTAATTGAAAATTAGGGATATGACGTATGTATTTGCTTATGTGGCAGAGTAAATCAAGTGTCTCGTTGCTATTTATAATGACATTATGGCTGAATCTTTTATGGGATAGTTAAGGTGATATTATAAATACATAGGAGTTGCTGTTGATGTATTGAATAGTTGATGTGTCCAGATTGTTAATTGAACGAAAAAGATTTATCCTTTCGGATAGGGTAGGATTGATGGATTTATGTTATCTTTGCGAGATGTATGGGAGTGGTGGAAATCTGCCGTTCCTGTCCTGCACCCTCAAACCTGCGGTGATGCATGTCGGTAGAACTCATCGTTACGCCTGCAACGACAGGGACTGCATCGTGCCGATCAGAGGCCGTGGACGCAGTATGATTGAGGTGCAGTATAATGATGCAATACAACTAATGCGTAAGATACTGACGCAATATGGTTAAGGTGCAATACAATTATGACGCAATATAATTAATGTGTGAAACCCTGATACGGGTGGATCCCGATTAATATATGAAACTCTGATATGGGTGGATTCCGACTGATCCGACAACTTGACTCGATGCACTGCGGAGTGGCTTCGCTGGCCATGGTGTGCCGTCACCATGGACTGAAATGCAGTACACAGTGGCTCGAAAAACGCTGTTTCCCCACACGCGAGGGGGTCTCGCTGATGGCCCTGACCGATGCCGCCAAAGAGGTGGGGTTTGACACAGTGGCCGCACGCGTCTCGCCCGACAACATGCCAAAAGCCCCGCTCCCCTGCATACTCCACTGGAACCAGAACCACTTCGTGGTGCTCTACCGAGTGAGCCGCAACGGCAAACGCTTCCATATAGCCGACCCCGGCAAAGGGAAATACACCTGCACCCGGCAGGAAATGCTGCGCCACTGGGCCACGACCCGCAGCAACGGCGAAGACAAGGGTATCGCAATGTTCTTCGAGCCGACCGAGGCATTCGGCAAAATCAGCGACGAGCACAAAGAACGCCCCCTCTCGCTGCGCTTTCTCTGGAAATATGTGGAGCGCTACCGCTCCCACTTCTTCCATATATTCTTAGGATTGTTCTTAGGGTGTGTGCTCCAGCTCGTGCTTCCATTCCTGACGCAGGCCATAGTCGACGTCGGGATACGCCACAATGACATAGGATTCATATGGCTTGTTCTGCTTGGCGAGCTGCTTATCGTCGTGGGGCGCACTCTGACCGACTTCATACGCCGTTGGCTGCTGCTCCACATATCGATGCGCATCAACGTCTCGCTTGTAAGCGACTTCTTCGTCAAACTCCTGAAGCTCCCCATGTCGTTCTTCGACACCCGGCTTATGGGGGATCTGCTGCAGCGCATTTCCGATCACGGGCGCGTGCAGTCGTTCCTCACCCAGCAACTGCTCGGCATGATATTCACCTGCCTGAGTTTCCTGATATTCGGTGTCGTGCTGCTCGTCTACAACCGTCTGATATTCCTCATCTTCATGGCAGGGAGTGTGGCCTATGCCTTCTGGATAGCCGCCTTCCTGAGACGGCGCAAGGTGCTTGATTACGCTCTGTTCGAGGTGCAGGCGAAAAACCAGAACCGCACCTATCGCTTTGTCACCACCATGCAGGAGATAAAACTGCAGAACTGCAAAGAGCGGCGCCGCGCCGAATGGGAAGACACCCAGGCCGAACTCTTCGAAGTGCAGATGCGCTCCATGAAACTGCAGCAGACGCAGGAAGCCGGGTCGATATTCATCAACGAAGTAAAGAACATCATCATCACCGTGCTCGCCGCCACAGCCGTTATCCGCGGCGACATGACACTTGGAGCCATGCTGGCGGTGCAGTATATCATCGGTCAGCTCAACTCTCCCGTAGAGCAGTTCATGGCCTTCATCTACTCGCTGCAGGATGTGAAGATATCGCTCGAGCGCATCAACGAGATTCACTCCGGGCGCGATGAAGAAGATGAGTGCGGCGACATATGCCGGCTCCCCCCGGCGGCGGGCATAACACTGAGCGGCGTAGGATTCAAATACGACCTCCATGCCCGCACCCACACCCTCCATGACATCGACATGGAGATACCCTACGGCAAGGTCACCGCCATCGTGGGGGCCTCCGGCAGCGGGAAGACCACACTCGTCAAACTCCTGCTCGGCTACTATCCCCCCCTTGAAGGGGAAATACGCCTCGGCGGCATCCCCCTAGGCCGGTATGATGTGGAATGGTGGCGCAGCCGGTGCGGCGCAGTGATGCAGGAAGGGGTGATATTTTCCGACACCATAGCCCGTAACATCGCCGTGGGCGACGGCGAGATTGACCCTGGCCGCCTCGCCTATGCCGCCCGCATGGCCAATATCCACGACTATGTGATGCAGCTTCCGCTCAAATACAATACGCAGGTGGGTCCCGACGGCAACGGGCTCAGCCTCGGACAGAAACAGCGCCTCCTCATAGCGCGCGCCATATACCGCGCCCCCTCCTTCATACTGCTCGACGAGGCCACCAATTCACTTGATGCCGCCAACGAACGCACTATCGTAGAGAACCTTGCCGAATTCTACCGCGGGCGCACAGTAGTGGTGGTGGCCCACCGTCTGTCGACCGTGCGCGATGCCGACCAGATAATCGTGATGGAGCAGGGTACAATCGTGGAGCGCGGTACCCACGACGATCTCATAGCCGCCCGCGGCGCATATTACAACCTTGTGAAAAACCAGCTTGAACTTGGCAACTGACCTATGACCGACCACACTACGCATCCCACGTCTCCCGCCACAGCGGCCTCAGGAGAAGCCGCACCCGTTGCCACTCCCGCAGGGACGCCCCCGTCAGCACTCCCGCCGTCGGGCGAGGTGATAGAACTGCGTAGCGAGAAAGCTCCGCGCAGCATCGGCGCCATACCGCGCAGCCTCACAGTATGGAGTCTGCTGGTGACGCTCTTCTTTTTCGCCGCGATAATACTGGCTGTCTGCCTGATACCCTATCCATATTCCCGCGGCGAGAGCATCCTTCAGCATCTGCTCGGCCAATAAGTCGGCTACTTGCATGAACGTAGCCGACAGGGGGAATAAAGCGGATAGACAGAAAACATTCCGGCATACACGCCCCATGGGGCGTGTATGCCGGAATGTTTAAGGTCGGAGATGACGCCATTAACAGCGTCATGAATTTATTGTGCGGGTATCTGTGACAGCAATTCCTTAAGCGGTTCCATAAAGAAGGGGCGTTCGCGCAGATGCGGATGTGGAAGGGTGAGTTCGGGAGTCTGCATCTCCACCCCCTCGATTGTCATGATATCGATATCGAGGAAGCGGTCGGCGTATCCGCCGTCGGCGGCACGGTGTATGTCGGTGGCAGCGGCAGCCGAAGAGAAATCCGGCACAAACCGGGCTGCATTCTCGCGGGCCAGTGTGTCGCCCAAACGGCGCTCTATATCCTGAAGCGCATGGAGGATTTGCAGCGGCTCCTCATCAGAGCGGAACACCATTGCCACATTAAGGAACTTATTGGCCGAGTCGAATCCCCATGGTTCCGACTCCACCACATGCGATAGTTCGAAATATCCAAACCGGCGCCCTATCTCCACAACCGCCCGTGAGAGGTTGCGTCGACGGTCGCCGAGATTGGTGCCGATATTGATGAATACCAACATGATAGGCTTGTGTATCTACGTATTCAGATTAGATTGGTGCAGTGATTATGCGGGTGCATATATATATTCATATACACACACATACACAGCATATGCGGGGCGGTGAAGTGAAGGGGGGAAGAGCGCCTTAGAGCGTCTTCTTCACCTCCACCTCCTCGAAGGCCTCGATAATATCGCCCTCGCGGATATCATTATATCCCTGCACGGAGAGACCGCAGTCGTAGCCGCTCACTACCTCCTTCACATCATCCTTAAAGCGCTTGAGCGATCCAAGTTCGCCTGTATAGATGACGATACCGTCGCGCACGACGCGCACCTTCGACTGGCGCTTGATTTTGCCGTCGCGCACGATGGCACCGGCGATAGTGCCCACCTTTGAGATATGATAAGTCTGGAGCACTTCGGCGTTGCCGGTGATTTCCTCCTTGATTTCCGGTGAGAGTAGACCTTCCATGGCATCCTTCACCTCCTCGATAGCCTTATAGATCACCGAATAGAGACGGATTTCCACACCTTCCTTCTCAGCCTCACGTCGTGCGGCTGCCGAGGGGCGCACCTGGAATCCGATGATGATTGCATCCGAAGCGGCCGCCAGAGTGACGTCAGACTCCGAGATGGCTCCCACACCCTTGTGGAGCACATTGACCTGGATTTCAGGTGTGGAAAGTTTGATGAGCGAATCCGACAGAGCCTCGATAGAGCCGTCCACGTCACCCTTGACCACGAGATTAAGCTCATGGAAGTCGTTGAGGGCGCGTCGGCGGCCGAGTTCCTCAAGTCCGGGGCGCTTCTTGGTGCGCAGGCTAAGCTCGCGCTGCAACTGCTCGCGTTTGCCTGCTATCTCACGGGCTTCCTGCTCAGACTCCAGCACATTGAATGTGTCGCCGGCCTGCGGCGCACCGTTAAGGCCGAGAATCAGCACCGGCACAGCGGGACCTGCTTCCTGAATGCGCTGGTTGCGCTCATTGAACATGGCCTTCACCTTGCCGTAATGTGTGCCGGCCAGAATTACGTCGCCCACGCGCAGAGTGCCGTTCTGCACAAGCACAGTGGCCACATACCCGCGCCCCTTGTCGAGACTTGACTCGATTACCGAGCCTACAGCCATGCGGTTTGGGTTGGCCTTAAGGTCGAGCATTTCGGCCTCAAGGAGCACCTTCTCCATGAGTTCGTCGACACCGATGCCTTTCTTGGCTGAGATATCCTGGCTCTGATATTTGCCACCCCATTCCTCAACCAGATAATTCATATTGGCGAGTTCCTGCTTGATATTGTCGGGGTTGGCGGCAGGTTTGTCGATTTTATTGATTGCGAATACCATTGGCACTCCGGCGGCCGAAGCGTGGTTGATTGCCTCGATGGTCTGCGGCATCACATTATCGTCGGCGGCCACGATGATGATGGCAAGGTCGGTCACCTTCGCGCCACGCGCACGCATGGCGGTGAACGCCTCGTGGCCCGGCGTGTCGAGGAACGTGATGTGGCGTCCGTCGGCCAGCTTTACATTATAGGCGCCGATATGCTGAGTGATGCCTCCGGCCTCGCCGGCGATTACATTGGCATTACGTATAAAGTCGAGCAGCGATGTCTTGCCATGGTCGACGTGTCCCATCACAGTCACAATCGGCGGACGAGCTACGAGATCCTCTTCGCGGTCCTCCTCGGTGGCGATGGCCTCCGACACTTCGGCCGACACATACTCAGTGGTGAATCCGAACTCCTCGGCTACGATATTGATTGTCTCGGCATCGAGACGCTGATTGATTGATACCATCACACCGAGATTCATGCAAGTGGCGATAATCTGGTTGACCTGAAGATCCATCAGATTCGCAAGGTCGCTTACTGTCACGAACTCCGTGATTTTGATGATGCGGCTTTCTGCGGCGGCGCGTTCGGCGTTGGCCAGTTCGCGTTTGTGGGCCTCGTCGCGCTTCTCCTTACGCCACTTTACGCTCTTCTTGATCGACTTGTTGGTGAGCCGAGCCAGAGTTTCCTTCACCTGCTTCTGCACATCCTCGCTACGCGCCTCATTGTTCTGACGGTCGGCGCCACGCGAGTTGTTGCGGTTGCGTCCTCGTCCGGCACCCTGCTGACTGTTCTGACGGTCGGCGCCTGCCTGGCGTCCGCGTCCGGCACCCTGCTGTCCGCCTTGTGCGGCACCACCTTTATTGCGGCGGTCCTGTCCTGGGCCGACCTGCTGACCGGCCTTCTCCACATCCACCTTTTCTTTTCCGATGCGTGTGCGTTTGCGTCCGGATGCTCCCTGTTGTCCGGTTGCACTCTGCTGTGAGTTATTGCCCCCCTGCTGCGAGCGGGATTTCTCGATACGTTCGCGTCTGCGGTCTTCTTTCGACTTCTTTTTCGGTCGAGTGCTCTGATTGATAGCTGCCAGGTCGATTTTGCCCACCACGCGCAGCTGCGGAGTCTCAGGCACCACAGTCTCCACGTGTCCCACCTCTATGCGAGCGTTCTCCTCCTCCTCCTTCTTCGGAGCCGGTTTGGGCTGAGGCTGAGGCTGCGACTGGGGTTTGCGTGCATTCTTCTGCGCATCAGCCTTGGCTCGGGCTTCGGCTTTTGCCTTAGCCTCGGCAGCTGCTTTTTCAGCGGCTGCCTTTTCGGCTTCTATCTGCGCGCGCATACGGGCTTCGGCCTCAGCCTCCTCCTTGGCACGGGCTTCGGCCTCGGCTTTTGCCTTAGCCTCGGCGACCGCTTTTTCAGCGGCAGCCTTTTCGGCGGCGGCCTTTTCAGCCGCTCGTTCCTCCTCGCGGTCGCGCACGGCGGCTGCACGTTTCTTCTCGCGCTCTTTGTCGATAGTGGCTTTTACACTGGCGTCTTTCGAGAACTCCTTCTGGAGCAGCATAATGGCGCGGTCGTCGATTCGGGCATTGAGGTCATTGCGGTCGACTTCAATGCCGTTTTTCCATAGGAAATCGGCGGCAGTGGCCACACTGACGTTTAATTCTTTAGCTAACTTGCTTATCTTTTGTCGCATATATTCAGATTAAGTAAATCCCCCGTCAATCCGCCTTCTCCTATCCGTCGGTCCCCGGAGGAAGACGACCCGCATCAGACGGCCGACATAAAGACTCCCGTCAGAGCGGGATATGGCCATGCAGAGGGTCGGCTTTGTTAAAAATATCAGTCTTCAAACTCGGCGCGGAGCACAGACATGACGTGCTCCAGCGTCTCATCCTCGAGGTCTACCTCCTCAAGCAGTTTCGGGTCGGCATTGAGTACGGACTTGGCCGTGCCGAGTCCCACATTCTTGAGGGCCTCGATGACCCAGCCTTCGATTTCATCGCGGAACTCATCGAGATAGATATCTTCCTCACCCTCTTCGAGGTCTCGGTATACGTCGATTGAATATCCTGTAAGCTGAGTTGCCAGACGGATGTTGAGACCACCCTTGCCAATGGCGAGGCTCACCTCATCGGGATGGAGGAATACCTCGGCCTTCTTCTCCTCCTCATTGATACGGATGCTTGATATTTTGGCCGGGCTGAGGGCACGCTGTATGAATAGCGACGGATTTGACGTATATGAGATTACATCGATATTCTCATTGCGCAGCTCGCGCACGATGCCATGTATCCTGGAACCCTTGATGCCTACGCATGTGCCGACGGGGTCGATGCGGTCGTCGTAAGACTCCACGGCCACCTTGGCTCGTTCGCCAGGTTTGCGGGCCACGGCACGGATAGTGACCAGACCGTCGTGGATTTCAGGTACTTCCTGCTCGAACAGACGGCGCATGAAGCGTTCATCGGTGCGGCTCAGGATTACTTTGGGGTTATTATTATTATTGTCTACGCGTTTCACTACGGCGCGCACTATGTCGCCCTTATGGAAGAAATCGCCGGGAATCTGCTCCTCCTTCGGCATCAGCAGGTCATTGTTCTCATCATCGATCAGGAGCATCTCGCGTTTCCAGATCTGATGCACCTCGGCCGATATGAGTTCACCTTCCTTCTCCTTGAACTTATTGAAAATCGCATCCTTCTGCAGGTCTGTGATTTTAGTCTGCAGAGTCTGGCGGAGCGTAAGGATCGCGCGGCGTCCGAACTGCTCGAAGAAGATTTGCTTCGTCACATCCTCGCCCACTTCGCATTCCGGGTCGATTTCGCGTGCGTCGGTGAGTGAAATCTGGCGGTATGGATTTTCTACCATACCGTCTTCCACAACCTCAAGATTCTGATAAATGTCGCAGTCGCCCTTGTCGGGGTTCATGATGACGTCGAAATTCTCATCGGTGCCAAACATTTTGGAGAGCACATTCCGGAATGACTCTTCGAGTACGGAAATAACGGTCGTCTTGTCGATGTTCTTCATCTCGCGGAACTCTGCGAAGCGGTCGACCATATTTACGCTTTCAGCTTTCTTTGCCATAGGTATATCGGTGGTAAGTATATTTTGAAGTCGTTTGAACTTTCTACGAAAACTTAAAACGTGTCGTGGATTTGTTCTCTTCAATGTCAATCTTCATGGATGTTCAGACGTATAAGTAAGTATTCAAATTCAACCGATGGCGGTCGAAAGGGAAGCTTTCATACAATCCGTGACTCCCTTTTTATGCCGCTTCTGGGTTGCCGTTCAGTCGGATATGGACATATCCTCCTTCATTCCGCATCGGAACCGACTAAAAACAAGCCTTCGTATCGTATAAATTCAATTTTAACGCTTACTTATAAATCCTGATGAATCATGCCATTGAGAAGAGATTAAACGACTTTTGTGTTTAAAAGACTAATTGTCAGAGAGAGAGGGTAATCAGAATTTCAGGTCGTAGGATGCGCGGCGCACATCAGAGAATGGGATTTCGAGCTCGAGGCGTTCGATCACCGGGCGCTTCATACCCTCGCGTCGCACTTTCTGTTCAGTCTCCAGTACTGCGGCATCTCCGGTGAGGCGGGCGAGCCGGCCGTAAATCTTCTTACCGTCGCGGGTAAGGAGCTCGATGTCATTGCCTAAATTCTTCTCCCACTGTCGGCGCACCTTGAAAGGCGCCGTAAGGCCTGCCGAGCCTACTTCGAGGGTGTAATCTTCCGGCTCGCGCGGGAATGCCTCCTCGATGCGTCGCGACAAGGCGCTGCAGAAATCGATGTCGATTGAGCCGTCGGAGTCGATTTCCACCACAATGTCATTGTCGGCAGAGACGGTAAGATCGGTCAGAAAGCAGTCAGTATCGGCGAGAGCCTCGTTGAGGAAATCCGTAAGTTTCTCTTTGTCTATCATTCCGTGAGGGTTATGGCCTTGCCCGGCGGAGAGGCTGACCCGCAGGGCTGACAGGGTGCGGCCTGATTGAAGCGCCATGACGGCGTCTTCCCGAAATCCATCCCGGGGAGGCATGTGATTATATAATAAATTCGGAGGAGACGCAAGTCCCCTCCGGAAATCACTGCAAAGATACTAAATATTAACGGAAAAATGAAGTAAATCGCATTATATCGCGTTAAAGATTGTTAAAACCGATTGCGCGCCTCAATTTCATGCCGGTGCCCTGTCAGACATGCAGGTCATGTCGCTGGCAACCATTCGGCCAGACTCTCTGCAAGAGGCAGCAGAAGCGCGGGGTCGAGTCCGGTAAGAACGGATGAGTCGCGGTTGTAACGAGGTCGCGGGATATAAGAGGCGCAGATGGGGAGAGGGGACGTGACCGGGCCGAACCGCATCACTCTTGCATCGTCGCGGCTGTAGACGTGCACCCAGGAATATAGAGGATTCGCTGTCGCCCATGCCGGAGCCGAATCGCCCAGTGCAAGGCTGACGGGATGCCCGGGATTGTCGGCCGAAAGTGTCTGTCCCCAACCGGTCATGCGAAGCGAATGCAGCCGACAGAAATCATCAGGTAGCCGCACCTCCGCGTAACCCTCTTCTCCCCAGTCGGTCTCGGCCCGGATATGGGCGCGCATATCGGATGGGGCCGTAAACTCGCCAATCGGCAGCCCGAGAGTCAGCCGCAGGGCCACTCCCTCAATAAGCGGCTCTATCATTTCGGCAAGCGTCGCGCGGCGTGAGGTGGCCGGGGACGGAGGAGTGCGGCAATCCGGAAACTCATCGAGACGCAGACCCACAAGGTCGGTGATCCGGGTAAGTGTAACCGAAATCATGGCTATGTGTATTACTTGCCAAGAATCCGGATGCGCCGTGTGCGGAAATGTTGCGAGCGCTCTATGAGGCGTTGCATCACAGGGTCGTCGGTGGAATATGTGGCCGGGCGAATGCCGAAGCCGGATAACTGGCCGCCGGTGAAATGCGCCTCCACGCAGGTGCCCCCGACGGGGATGCGGGCCAGATACTCCATCAGCCCGTAGATAGCATAAGTCTTCATAACATTTAGGATAAATGGATGTCTATGCAAGTGTTAAAATCCACCCGATAGGAAGTGAAAGTAAATCACTTGCTTGCGAAAATTATGACGTCTTCGGTATTTAGGGATGCTCCATGTGGTCAGATCTCCACGCGTTGCCAGCGGATAGCCTCCGTATTGTCGGAGCCGGAACCGATATAGATCTTTTCACTGGTCCATACCTGTCCGGTCTTCGCTTCGTGGCTCATTCCGGGGCAATCGGTGAGCAGATAGAAACGGTTGGATGCAATCTCATCAGGAGGAGCTGTTGCGGAATCCCACATCAGAATCGAGCCTTCTCCCGTCGCGGCGCCTTCGCCGTCAATCCAGATATGGCATGACCCCTTGAGAGCCACCGCATCCCAGATAAGAATCCCGTTGCGAGTGGCCTCCTCGCCCCCTACACGGTCGGAGAAGGAGTGCTCGGCCGAATATACATAATGCACCAGACGGTCCTCGCCTATAAGTGCTCCGGAATTGCTCCAACCCAGGCGGTCGAGAGTAGGCTCCCGCTTGATTTCGATATCGCCGAACACGGTGTGGAAATTGGTCACGGTCCATCCCATCGAATTCTGCTTTGTAGAAATCTGAATCTCCGGGTGCGCCGAATAGTCGATACACTGTATCTGCTCCAGCAGATTCTTCCCGGCCAGCAAGAGAGCCGTCTTCGGCACATCCTCGCCGGTGAAGAACATCTTCGCCAAAGCGATGATCCGCTCCACGGTCCATTTCCCCGAGTGCTGCAGTTCGCGCTTGAACTGCCAGCGCAGTCCCTCGGTGGTATAGATATACTGCATACCCATCTTCGGCACATTCACCTTAAATTTTCCCGGTCTTCCGGCCCAGAGAGTGCGGTTGCCACGCACCTTGAAATTAGCAATTGCCTGCTCTGCGATTACAGCCTTTGAGAACGGGAGGCGCTTGCGTTGCGACTCGAAATAATCGCTCACCACCTGATTCATGCCACGCTTCTGCAGGTAGACTCTCGACGGCTGCGGCACAATGATGTCGGGGTCCACCTCCTTCTGTGTCTCATAAAGCGAATTGGCGAGAATCGTGAGATTTGTTCCCTCCGGGATACGGGGCACGGTGGTCAGCTCGTCCGACGGATTTTTGCGGGGACCGTTGATGGAGCGCACGATAGGATTGTTGGTAGTCGGGTCGTGGTCGACTACAAAGAGCATCAGCCACTTGCCCGGAGTCAGCGTAGTGCCGTCCTCCGCATAACCGTCGACACCGTGTACGAGCAGAGTCGAATAAGGGCGGGCGATATTCTGCTGGTTGGATTCCAGAGGGAGTATCACCTGACTCTGAGAGGGTGAATTGACGGAAGAAGTGGTGCGCAGCGATGCTATCGGCTCGTCGATCATAAAATGGTCGACCTCGGGAGAGTTGACCTTAACCCGCTTTGCGCGAAGCATAAGGTTCATGAGCGGAGTGTCGTCGGAGTTGAATCGAAAGAGCTGCTCGTCGATTTCAGATTCTACAAAATTACCGGCGTCAATGCCGCCGGAGGCATTCGCCAGGGCTGATACAGTGGCCGGAGCTCCGGCCTGAATTGATTTGTTCATAAGGATGATGAATTAATCAGCGTTGAAAATTTTTTTAAGTAAGTGTCAGATTCAGTACACTCTCCAAGAGCCATTGCAGGAGAGTGAGAGATGGCGGTGTCTTGTCAAAGGTTAAGACCTCAGCGTGCCATATCGGCCAGATCGAAGATAGATGCGGCCTGACGCCGCGAGCGTGCAATGGGGGCGCCGTTCAGGTCGGGTGCGCCTACCGGAGGTGACATGAGCTGCTCCTCAATCAAAGCGTTGCGCCCGGCGATTTCACCCTCTTTCCGGGCTTTAGCCACCGCTTCTCTGGCCAGCACCGCATCCATCAGCGGAATCAGCGCCTTGCCGGGCACCCGCCCGGCAAGCAGTTCGATGGCCATGGCCAGCAGACTCATAGCCAGAGCCTCGCGGCGCCCTGCCAGAGCTTCGGCGCTGAGCGTCACCGAGGCTCCCGAGGTCAGGAACCTTTGTGCGAATTCCGTTCCCCCCGGATTATCCCGATTATCCGGCTTAGTGTCGTTGTCTTCTTCACCGTCGGTTCCGGTTGAGTTACTTCCATCGGCGTTTCCATTGCCGGAGGAGTCGGCGTCTCCGTCGCCGTCGGTTCCGGCTGAGGAGTCGGCGTTGCCGTCGGCTGCTGGTCCGTCGGGTCCGGAACCGGAAGAAGGCGGATTATCAGCTGAATCAGTTGCATTATCCGTGTCAGTGTCGTCAGCAGCTTCGGACTCACTCCCTTGCGCGATATGCGCCGCATCAACATCCTCAGAATCCAGCGTCTCGCCGATTGGCTCTTCAGCAGATTCATAAGCGACTGAGGTTTCGGAAGCCACCTCTGCAAGAGTCGCAACATCAGAGTCGGAATCTTCATAGCGTTTGGTTTTCATAATTATTAAGTTGATAAAAGATTGAAATAATTAAGTAGGTGCTCAAATTTAACCGATAGCATTTGAATGGGAATCGTTTATACAATCTGCGGACTCTTTTTTGCCGCTTCCGGCTTG
>DKWX01000016.1:0-27217 GCA_002491945.1 Porphyromonadaceae bacterium UBA7141 | reverse complement strand
ATATGTTTATATTCTCCTTCACTCGCATCGGAACCGACTAATAAATATGCCCGCATATCGCATAAATTAAATTTTGGACACCTGCTTAAGAAAGCATGATATCGAAATAGTTCAGACAGACTTCTGTCGTCCTGTATCGACGTTGCAAAATTACTCTGAAAAAAATCAACGCTTACCGTAAGTATTGACAAATATTTTTATTAACTTTGCATTGCTATATAAAAGCAGTGTGAAGATTAGCATTGCTTTGATTGCTTGCCTTCTCACATCCGACGGCCGAGGAGACAGTGAAAAGGTAAATAAATAATTGACATTCAACCCTATACTAAACAGTAATTATCCTATGAAAAAGAAAGGATGTGTCTGCGACTACACTAAAGTACGTAATGCCGAACTGGCAGCCACCTTCAATCGCCTTCTGTCAGAAGCGCGCGCCATCGACCTGCTTGAAATATGCCGTCGTGTGGCAGAGAGTCCGGCAAGCCGTTTTTTCATTTCCGAAGATCGGGCCTACGAACTTGTGATAGCCCGTCGGCGTCTGGGGCACTGGCCTGTCCGCCTGCGCCATCGCGTAAGAATGATGGATGAAATCCTATCGCGCGCCGAGGCCCTTCTTGCCTCCGGCATAGAGAGCACCCTGCGCGATGCCGTATATGCCGCAGTCAATTCTCCGGCGCCCGAATTCTATCTCACCCCGCGCAGTTGCCGCACTCTGGTATATGCCACTTTCCGCGCCGCATATCTCGATGCCATGAAGCGCCGTCTCAGTTCAGTATGCAACCCGGAATCCGGTAATTAAGTGTTTAAATCGAATCTATATATAATATGCAGACTTATCATTCATCAGCTGAAATCCTCGCCGAAGATGCCCGTCGGCGAAGTCGTCTGGCAAAACCGGTCGACCCGGTGACCGGTCTCAACGCCGGAGGCGACCGCTTCCTGCTGCATCTCAGCGACTGCCTGCTCTCCGACCAATATCTGCCGCATTCAATGAGCAGCGAGCCTCTGATAGTCAGACTTCTGGCAGAAGGGAGCGTGGCCACTGTGGCCCGATGTCTCGGCAAGACTCCGGATGAGGTGATAGAGAGTATGGTGCGCCTGCGCTTTAGGCACGATTTCCCATTCTGGGCCGCTATGACGGCCTTGATAAAAAACAAAGGGGGAGGAGCCGATATCCACTTCCGTCTCAACCGGGCGCAGCGCCGTCTCGTGGCAAGTTTCGAAGAGGCCCGTGTGGCAGGACAACCCATACGTATCATTCTGCTGAAAGCCCGCCAATGGGGGGGCAGTACTTGTACGCAGCTCTATATGTCATGGCTCCAGCTGATGCACTCCACCGGACTCAACTCTCTTATAATAGCCCATCAGGGTGCGGGGTCGGATGAAATCAAGGATATGTTTGACCGTATGATAGAATCATATCCGCTCTGGCTGCTGTATGAGCCGGAGGAACTTGCAGAGCTGCGCGGAGATGCCTGTAAAATCAAAAAGATAGCCGGAGTGGGGCGCAGCGGCATGATATTCAGGGTGCCGCAGCGAAACTGCAAGGTGAAGATAGGGAGTGCCGAGCGTCCTGATTCCTGCCGTGGTGGCGACTATAACCTCGTGCATCTCTCAGAAGTGGGAATCTGGCGTGCCACCGATGGCAAATCACCCGAAGACATAGTGCGCAGCGCATGTGGGGGAGTGCTGCTGCGGCCACTCACAATGATAGTCTATGAGAGCACCGCCAACGGCACAGGCAACTTCTTCCATCGTGAATATCTGGCCGCCGCACGCGGCGAGTCGCAGTTCCGTCCGCTCTTCATCAGCTGGTATGAAATCGACCAGTATTCACTCCCCCTGTCCGACTCAGGGCGCGAGGCACTCGCAGTCAGCCTATGGGAAGGGAGAGAGTCGGATGCCGAGACTTCGCGCACCGTATCAGGCCGCTATCTCTATTCACTCTTTGAGCGTGGGGCCACACTCGATGCCATCAACTGGTATATCGCCGAGCGGGCGAAATATAACGACAATGCCCGTATGGCCGCCGAATACCCCTCGGATGATGTGGAGGCATTCGCACATTCGGGGTGTCGCGTGTTCGACCGCCGCGATGTGGAGGCCCTGCGTGCGGGGTGCCGCGATGCCGAGGCTTCGGGGGAGATTGTGTCGGATGCCGACCTTACAGGACCGGAATGTCTGGAACATCTACGCTTCAATCCCTCGCCTTCCGGCGGATTGCGGATATGGAGCCATCCGGAATGCGCCGTGTGCAGCGACCGCTATCTGGCAGTGGTAGATGTCGGGGGACGTTCGGCCAAGTCAGACTGGAGCGTGATTACGGTGATAGACCGTGCTCCGATGGCCGACGGACTTCCGCCCGAGATATCCGCCCAATGGCGCGGCCACTGCGATGCCGACCGTCTGGCATGGCGTGCGGCGCAGATTGCCGCATATTACGACCGGGCGCTCCTTGTGGTGGAAAGCAATACACTTGAGACACGCGAGCGCGACCGCGGCGTCGACGAGGGGCAGATGCCCTATATACTCCTTCAGATACGTGATGCCTATCCCAATCTATATATGCGTGCCGGCAGCGTGGAGGATGTGCGGGAGCAGAGCCGATGGAAGCTCGGATTCCACACCAACACAGTCACCAAGCCAATGGTGATAGCCACACTGGTGCGTGCGGTGCGCGACGGCCTTTACGTGGAGCGGTGTCAGGACGCTCTCGACGAAATGTTGAGCTACGAGCGGCGCGACAACGGCTCTTACGGCGCCATAGCCGGATGTCATGATGATATCCTCATGACCCGCGCCATCGGGCTGCATATAGCACTGCATGAGATGGATGTCCCGCGCCGTGCCGATGCCTCTCGCCGGCACGGAATGCGACGCCGGATGCGCAGTCGTCCGTGTTCGGAAGCCACTTTCTAAGGAACTGGCCTGATTTCAAGCAGGCTCTTAGAGAGCTGTACATCTGTCTGACAACAATCAGACCTCAACAAAACAAAACATATGATTACAGATTTTGAAACCCTTCAGGCCGCCGCCTCACATTGGCAGGCGATGGCCGACTTCCGCGAAGCGCGCGAACGATGCAAACGCTACTGCTACGGCCGACAGTGGGACGACCTGATACATGTCGACGGACGCATGATGCGAGAAGAAGATTATATCCGCCAGCAAGGCAACATCCCGCTCAAGAACAACCTCATACGCCGCATGGTGCGCAGCGTGCTCGGTGTGTTCCGCAACCAGTATGCCTTCCCCTCGGCCGAGCGTCTGAATCTCGATGACGAATCTCCGGCACAGGCGGCATTCTACCGTCATCTCATCGACAATGCCCTCTATAACCGCATGGAGGAACTTCATGCCCGCACGATGGAGGAATTTCTGATTTCAGGACTGGCTGTGCACCGCAAGAGCACCGCAGGCAACACAATGAGGCGTCGTCCGGGCGACCGGCATGCCGGTCGCCTGCGCACCGACTATGTGGCCCCGGACACTTTTTTTGTCGATGCCGCCACACGCGACTTCCGTGGATGGGACGTGCGTATGATAGGGCAGACCCACGACCTTGACTTTCTTTCGCTCTGCGCCGCGATGGCCCGCACCGAAGAGGAATGCGCCGCTCTGCGTGACATTTACCTTCCACAGTCCGGGACAGTGGCCGGTGCAGGAGGTTCTCGTGGGTTCGGTACGTCCCGGGAGACATTGCATGCCGACTTCCTCTCACCCTCGGCTCCCGGGTTATGCCGGGTCATAGAAGTCTGGACGAGAGAGACCTGCGAACGTTACAGAGTCCACGACCGCACCCGCGGCACAGTCTACAAGATAGAGGCCGACCGCCGCGCCGACCTTCCTGCCGGATGTGAGCCGCAATGGATGCTCGATGAGGAATGGCACTATCGGTATATCGCACCTACAGGGCATGTGCTGGCTCAGGGGATATCGCCACTCCCCGGAGGGGGGCATCCGTATGTGTGGAAGGCTTATCCCTTTATCGATGGGGAAATCCATAGCTTCGTGGCCGATGTAATCGACCAGCAGCGTCATGCCAACCGACTTATCACGCTCTATGACTGGGTGCTCCGTTCCACGGCCAAGGGAGTGCTCCTTTTCCCCGAGTCGGCATTGCCCGAAGGGGTGGAAATTGATGATATCAGCGATGAATGGAGTCGTTTCAACGGTGTGATTCTGTTTCGTCCCAAGGCCGGTATGCCCCTGCCTCAGCAGGTATGCGGCAACGCCTCGCAGGTAGGTATCACCGATCTGCTCAACATACAGCTCAAAATGTTTGAAGACGTGAGTGGTGTCACAGGTGCGCTTGAGGGGAAACTCACCAGCGGAGCCGTCAGCGGCGCTCTCTATACACGGCAGACACGTCAGGCGATGACTGCGCTGCTTGATATACTGGAGAGTTACAACACCTTCATTCTCGAAGGCACCCTGCTCGATGCCCGCCTGCTTACCTGAAGAGTGCTGACGCATGGCGTCCCCTCTCATCTACATGAGAGGGGGCGCCATGCGCCGTATTTTTAAGTCTCAGGTCAGTCTGCTTCCCACATCGATGCCGTGGGCGCAGGTTCCGCGGGGATAGGGGAGACGCCGATTGAATCGGTCATTTGGCATCGGTCATTTGGCATCGTAAATCTCGAATACAGAGTGCTTTGAGATGAACTCCGGCACTACTTTCTTCATTAGCTTCACCATGTCGGGAATCTCCACCTGCTCGGCGAGTGCATACAGCTCGTCGCTCGATTGGCGGGTATTCTCGTATTCGTAATGACGCACTTTGGCCACGAAAATACGGTCGTGGTCGGTGGGGATGGTATTCTCTTTTGTAGCCAGCACCTCCTCATAGAGTTTTTCGCCGGGACGCAGCCCCGTGTATTCGATGGCTATATCCTTGTCGGGGGTGAATCCGGCCAACGAAATCATGCGGCGTGCCAGGTCGTCGATTTTGATGGGAGTCCCCATGTCGAATACGAAAATCTGGGTGCCGGTGGCGATTGTAGCGGCCTCCATCACCAGACGGCAGGCTTCGGGAATGGTCATGAAGAACCGGCGTATCTGAGGGTCGGTCACAGTCACGGGGCCACCACGTTCAATCTGCTCAGTGAACCGCGGTATTACCGAACCGTTTGATCCGAGCACATTGCCGAAGCGAGTGGTGACAAACTGAGTCTTTCCCTTCACCTGCCCTTTCTCGATGGCCAGGCCGAGCGACTGCACGTAGATTTCAGCCAGGCGCTTGGTGCATCCCATGATGTTGGTGGGGTTGACGGCCTTGTCGGTTGAAATCATCACCATCTTTTCGGCCTCATATTCCACGCATTTGTCGGCCACATTACGCGAACCCTGCACGTTGGCCATCACAGCCTCGCAGGGGTTCTCCTCCATCAGCGGCACATGCTTGTAGGCTGCCGCATGGAACACCACCTGCGGCTTATACTTGCGGAACACATAGTCGAGCCGCTCCTTCTGGCGCACATCGCCGATGACAGGAGTGAAATACAGATTCGGATAATTGTCTTCAAATTCCAGACGCACGTTGTGGAGCGGAGTCTCGGCGTTGTCGAACATGACGAGATGTTTCACTCCGAGTCCGGCCAGCTGGCGGCAAAGTTCGGATCCTATAGAGCCGGCGGCACCGGTGACGAGCACCGTTTTACCCTGGAAATTATCGCGGATATCCTTCATGTTGATTTTAATCTCGGAGCGGCCCAGGAGGTCTTCGATTTTGATTTTGCGGATAGCCGGAGTAGTCATTTTCCCGTCGGTCATCTCATCGATTGAGGGGGCGATAAACATTTTCAGGCCCAGATGCTGGCAATATTCCACCAGACGGTTCTGTTCCTCATGCGCATCAAGATGATAGGCGAAGAGTATGCCTTGTGCGTGCGACTTGTTGATTACATATTTTACCCCGGCCTCATCGTGGAAGTAGTATATCGGCTTGCCCATAAGCAGGGTGTCTTTCACCACATCGTCAGGCGAAAGGAAGCCTACTACCCTGTAGTGGGTCGAAGTGCGCAGACGGGTCAGCACGGAGGCTGATTTGGCGCCTATGCCGTATACGAGCACATCCACCACATCCGTTTCTCTGCTCGACGGGCGTGTGCGGTTGATAAGCCAGTAGACCCATAGCATCAGCACGCGCACGAGCAGGAGCGCTCCCACAGTGATGAGGAAATCAAGGCCGATCAATGCCATTATCATGCGGAAAGAGTGGGCGCCGTCGAATATGCCGACTCCGACAATCATCAGAATCTCCTTGGCTAATGCGGCAAGACATACGCGTGAGAATTCCCGGATGGTGGAGAAGCGGATCACGAACTGGTAAACTTTCGTGACGTAGAGTGCAATCACAGAGGCTGTGCAGGCAGTGATGAACCATGTCCAGTTGAAATAGTCCGAACCTATGGCATGTCCGCCTTTGATGAAATAACCGAACAGCAACACCATGCATGAGGCCATTATGGATGTCACTGTGTCAATTGCCAGCACTATGGTAGAGCGCAGATACTTCTCGGATGTCGATTTATACATTTTTCGAAAAAAGAGTTGCAAGTTCTGTTATCTTCCGGTCAGGTTTCCAATCCCTTTTCGGCCGATAATATGATGAAGGGATGATGCTAAAGGGTTATATTTACAAAATTACACCCAAAAATCCAAACCTCCAAATTTTTAAATATTTTTATAGTGAAATCTATGACTGTGCTGTCGATGCTGTCGATGCCAGGCGGAAGGTCAGTTTCGTGTTCGTGTCGGGCCTGGCATCGCAACAGGTCTATTTAATAACGCATTTCATGACTGACGTGTTCATGCCGTGCGTCGGATTGACTGCCGACAGGCGCAGGATAAGCATCGGATATCTCTCGTCTGCCGCCCATGAAGAGAAATCGAGGGTGTGATGGCCTTGCGGTATATCCTGGCTGAGCAGACGTCGCCCGTCGGGGGAAATAAACTCCAATATGGCCCCGCCGGGAGGTGCGGTACATGCCAGACGCGGCCAATTGCCATGAATAGTGCCGGCGGGAGTGGCCGGGGGCTGTGTCACTCCGACGCTGACCTGATAGTCCCACACCTGGCGTGCGTCAATCCAGGCAGCGTTGTAGCGGAGGTTATATCGCACCTGGGCCAGCTTCTCGTCGAGCGAATAATACTCTTCGGGCCATCGTGCGGTGTTGGCAAGATCCGCAGCCTGATAAGTGGCCTCGATGTCGTCGATAAAGTCGAATATCCCGGCGAAGCTGCCATGATAGAATTTATTCCATTCCTGGCGGAAGCAGTCGTTGAGCATTGCCGACTTCATCATGTAAGGAATCCAGTTGAGTAGCGACCATCGGCTATATTCCGCAATCCATGCCGGTTTCGGGTCGGGCCAGAATTCCATGTCCCACATCGGCCCGGCCACCCACTTGTCGGAATTGAGGTCGCGGTGGAAGTACTGGCTCCCGGAATAACCATCGAGGTCGTGGAGCAGTTCGCGGACCACCATATAACGTGCTATCGAACTGACATCGAAATGGTCGGTCCATCGCTCAAGAGGGTGATTGAGAGGATTTTCTATCAGATCGTTGAGATGCGTGAATTCTTCGGTGAGCCATTGCAGCTGCATGTCCGACAGCGCTTCAGGCTCCTTATACGTCACTCTGAGCACCCCCCGGGTGTTGTGGCCGGGGATTCTGATCTGAAACTCATCATCCTGATTGTCGAGTTCCACCAGCCATCCGGAGCTGACAGTCTCGGGGTCGTCGGATCCTTCCTCCTGCACCGTGATGTCGAGGCGGTCGGGGCCTGTCTTGATCGACTCTACAAGCAGGTAGAGTCCGCGGTATTCGCCGTTGAGCACAACTTCGACAGGCTCCATGTGCGGCACCCAGTCAGGCTGCACCAGACGGCTTACCTGCATCCCGACAAGCGGAGCGAGCCACATGGAGGTGTAGAATGGGTCGTAGCATATGAGGACATAATGTTTGTGGGCAGGCATCCCGAGCAGCGAAGCCTTCTTTGAGAATTTAAGTTTGTAGGATTTCTTAGGGAGATTATACCATGTGTGATTGCCTCGTCCGCGTATCTGAAGCTCTACCGGATTGTCGGCATCGCCGAGGGGCTGCCAGCGGTCGGTGCTGTCGGGCACTTCTATAAAACATCCGGCCTCCACATAGTTGACCTTATCAAGAATCGGGGCCATATCCACAGTGTTGATATACATCAGAGGGATTGTGCGGGAGGCCATCGTGTAGGGCCACTCCGCATGTACAGGCACTCCCCCCGGACCGTATGCCACGGTATCCGGCGGCACAGTATCTGGCGGCAGTGTGCCGGTCGCTGTCGAATCCGGTGCGGGAGTGACATCCGCAGAGCCGGGGGCGTATGAACCCCTTTGCGCCGGAGATAAGTGCGCATTGACGGCCGACAGCAGAGCGGGAGGCAGAAGGATTAATGTCAGGAATATGTGAAGAATGAATTTCAAAATTCAGGTTCGGTTTTAGGACTCAATGAATTGGTTCAATCGCAATGTAGCGGAGCTACAATTGCAAAATTACAAAAAATTCAGTCAAATCCCAAATTGCAGCAGTGATTCAATCACCGTGCGGTCGTTGTGCAGACGTGGAATTTTGCGTTGGCCACCGAGTTTGCCGTTGCCATGCTGCGACAGCCAGAGATCGAAACTTCCCGACTTCAGTGATATTATTTCGGGGGAGTCGAGGAATATGTCGCCGCCGCGTTTGGCTGCATAGTCGGAATTGAGCCCGCGCAGTGCCTTGTCGAGAGCTGCGGCAAACTCGTCGGAGTCAGTAGGCGGAGTTTCCCATTCTATCAGCCACTGATGGCGTCCTTTGCGGCGTCCGCAGGCATAGAGGGGTCCGGCGGTATAATTGCGCACGTGCGCCCCCGTGATTAGCGAGGCCTCGGCTATTGCCTGGTCGGCATTGGATTCCATAAGTTCCTCGCCGAAGGCGTTGATAAAGGAGTGGGTGCGTCCGGCCACACGTAGTCTGACCGGGTCAGTGCCGGTGATTTCCACAGTGTCGCCGATACGGTAGCGCCATAGTCCGTTGCAGGAGGTGATAATCATCTCATAGATTTTGCCGCATTCCACTTCATCCACTCCGAGCGGATGAGAGTCTGCAGGGGCATCGATGGGCAGGAATTCATAAAAGATGCCGTTGTCGATGAGCAGAAGCATCCCGTCGTTGTCGCGCGAGGCCTGAGTGGCGAAGAATCCTTCAGAGGCGTTGTAGGTCTCGAAATAGTGCATCTTGGCCGGATCGCAAAGCTGCTGATATTCATTGCGGTAGGGTTCGAACGAGATTCCGCCGTGAAAGAATACTTCCAGATTGGGCCATAGCTCATAGGCATGTTCGCGCCCTGAGATTTCGAGGGCATGGCGTATCACGCGCAGAAACCATGAAGGGACTCCGCTGATATTTGTAATATCGGCCTTGATTGCGGCGTGTGCCAGACGGTCGAGTTTTACGTTCCAGTCGGCGAGCAGTGCCGTCTTCTTATCGGGCACCCTGAAGATATCGGCCATTCCCGGGATGCGGTCAATCAGTGTTGCCGAGAGGTCGCCCACCTTCACGTTATGCCCTTTGGGATGAAGCATCGTCTCAAACGATCCTCCGAGGATAAGGCCTTTCCCGGCAAAAATCCGGCTTTCAGGGAAGTGTCGCAGATATTGCGCCACTACATCGGCGCTCCCGGCGAAATGATTGACCTTTAGCGACTCCGGCGTGATGGGGATATATTTGGATCGTCCGCCGGAGGTGCCGCTTGACTGTGCGAAGTTATGACAGTGCCCGGGCCAGAGGATGTCGGTCTCGCCGTCTGTCATGCGCATCACAAGAGGTCGCAGTCGCTCATAGTCTACCATCGGGACTGTGCGTGCGAATCCGGCTGCCGGATTGGCCGACCGGAGAATCTGTTCGAAGCTGTGTGCCTTCCCATATTCCGTGGATGCCCCCCGGAAGAGGAGCCAGCGCAACTGCGCGTCCTGGATTTCGGAGCTGTGTCCTTTCCAGAAGTCGGTGCGGAGTCCGCGCCGGCGGAATATGAGTCGGGCTGCGGGTGTATAGTTCATTGATGAAATCATTTATTGGGCTGATGTGCAGTGGGAGAGCCGGCGAGAGGATGGGAGAGCGAGGGGTGGAAGGATACACATCTGCCTGAGTCCGGTGAAGCGTCCTGTCTTCTCAGAGAGAAACACGTGGCGCAGAACGCCGAATGCGGCGTATCTGCCATATCAACATCACCGAGGCCACAATAGTTGCAATAACGTCGGATATCGGGAATGCGCTCCACACGCCGTTGAGTCCGAATATGGGTGGAAGGATAAACAGCAGTGGCACCATGAATATGATCTGTCGCGTCAGACTGAGGAAAACAGCCTTTCCGGCCATGCCGAGACTCTGGAAGAAATTGGTGGCGATGATCTGAAATCCCACCATCCAGAAGCTGATTGTGGCTATGCGCAGACAATTGACGGCTTCTGAAATCTGTTCGTCATCCGTCATGAACATTCCAGAAATCTGACTTGGCCAGATATGTGCGGCGATACATCCGATTGTGGTGATAATCACGGCGGTGACGGCAGCAAGACGCAATGTGCGGAAGAGCCTGTCGTGCTTCCCGGCACCGTAATTGTAACCCAGAATCGGTTGCATCCCCTGACAGATGCCTATAACGATAAAGACGAATATGGTGACAAAGCGGTTGAACACCACAACTGCCGCTATTGCATTGTCGCCTCCGTAGCGAAGCAGCGAAGTATTGACTATGGCATTGATAAGCGAGCCGCATACATTAATAAGGAAAGGCGCCATGCCGATATAGAGCACCGATCGGATCACAGACCAGTCGAAGCGGAATGTGCCTCGCGTGAAATGCAGCGTATTGCGGCGATTGAAGAAGTGGCTCATCACCCATATGCAGGTAATCATCATCGATATGTCGGTGGCCAGTGCGGCCCCGCGGATTCCCCAGTTGAATCCGAAGAGAAACAGAGGTGCGAGAATCGCATTCAGGATTGCTCCTATCATATTGGTATACATTGCCTTGGTCGGATATCCGGAGGCCCGCATCACATTATTGTAGGAGAACGTAAGATTAATTAGCACCATGCCCGGGAGCACCCATAGAATGAACTCACGGGCATAAGGAAGAGTGGCCGTCGAGGCCCCGAACATCATGAGAATCGGCTCGATGAAAATGGCAAAGCAACTGGCATAAATGATGCCGATTATGATGCTGAGCTGCACACTGTTGCCCAGAATAATCTCGGCGCGGCGATGGTCTTTCTGTCCGAGCACTATAGAGACTCTTGTGGCGGCGCCGGCACCGATAAGCATGCCCAGAGCCGTGGCAAGAGTCATCACGGGGAATGTCACGGCGATGCCGGCCACTACGTTGGGGTCGGGTATCGCGTGTCCGATTACGATGGAGTCGATTATGTTGTAAAGGGCGCTGACTACGGTGCCGGTGACGGCGGGCAGACTGTACTTTACGAGCAGTCGGCCGATTGGAGCTGTAGCCAGTTCCTTGAGTCTGATGTCGTCTTCTGTTGTATCCATTACGAGGGTGAGGAGTAGGAATTGTTACATGTCCAGGCGGCGCATCGCCACTTCGGCGCGGTCCCAGTCGGCGAGAGTGTCGAGGTCGATGCTGCGGTCGGCAGGCATGTCGACAGGCAAAGTGCGCCGCAGGCGTGATATCTCCTCACGCCGCAGGGCGGCGACATCAATCACGTAGACAGCCCCGTTGAATTCCCATACCTTCGGTGCGTCCTGGCGTCGGGTATAGTGTCCGTCGCCTTTCGAGATATGCAGGAATCCATCGGTATCGGTCTCGAATGCGGAGTAATAAGGGTTGGTGCGGGCCTCGCACACTGTGACGGCCATATCCGGAGCGTCACCGGCACGCAGAGCCTTCTCAAACGCGTCGACACAGCGCCTGATGTCGTCGGCGCGGCGCAGTGGAGAGGTGGGCTGCAGCAGCACCACAGCATCGTAATGGCGTCCGTGGCACTCCATCCAGTCGATGGCGTGGAGTATGGCGTCGCGCGAGGAAGCAGTGTCGCTTGCCAGTCTGGCAGGGCGCATGAAGGGCACTGACGCGCCGTGGGCGCGTGCGGTGCCGGCGATGGCTTCGTCATCGGTTGTGACCACTACATCCTCCGGAGGCGCCACTTCGAGCGCCTGGCTAATGGTATGGCCTATGAGCGGGATGCCGCACAGCGGGCGTATATTTTTTCCGGGGATTCCTTTGCTTCCCCCCCGGGCGGGTATGAGGTAGAGGTATTTTGGCATATTCATTATCGGAATATATATATTCGAAAGGGTGAGAGAGATTGATTCCGCTCATAGCCGGCCTCTTCCGGCATGTCATGACTTCTCGGGAAAGCCATGGAAATGTTTGGCCGGAAACCGGCGGAAGGGGTAGGATAGAATCCGGTCGGCGATTATGGCCGGAGTGTCAGGACGAAAGTAAGGATTGACGCATTCGCGGGCAAGCGACTGCATGGCCCGGTCGAGCAGAATGTCGAGCCCGTGGCGGATGTCGTCTCTTGAGGTGCCGCAATGCAGCACCGACGGCCCATGCTCGCGCCCCTGCTGGCGTGTGCCGATGTCGAGCGACGGAGTGCCGAGCGAAGGCACTTCCACAAGGGCGCTTGAACTGTTCCCCACCACCCCTGAGGCCATAGCCACAGCCGAGATATATCGCACTCTTCCGAGCGACGGGACAACCTTGACCCGCCCGCCGGCCTGAGATTCGAATTCATGTAGTCCGGCTATCAGCGGAGCCGGATCGACATCACTGTTGGGATACGTGATGAGCATCCGCCATTCCGGAGGGAGGCTCCACAGAGCGTCGAGCATTCCGCGCTGCACGGAGAGCGGATTGCCATCGGCGAGTGTCGCTGCATGGAGTGTCACCACAAGGAAGTGTACGCCGGGGTCCCATCCGTCGAGAGATGCGGCCAGCGCGTGGCGGTCCATGCGTTGCACAGAGAGAGTGTTGCTCACTCCCAGAGCACCGGCTGTGACCACATTTGCAGGGTCTTCACCCATTTGCAATATCCTTTGGGCACACATTTCGGTCTCCGGGAAATGCAGAGTGGCCATTTTTGTTATTGCGTGACGCACAGAGTCATCGAAGGCCCCTTCGGAGACGGTGCCTCCGGCAATATGCACCACCGGCACCCCTGATAGCATAGCGGCCGAAGCGGCGCCGAGCATCTCGCATCTGTCGCCCAGAATCACGAGAGCGTCCGGATTGTGCGGGAGCAGAGCCTCGGCAAACCCTTTTGCCGCCATGGCCATTATTTCGGCCGGGGATCCGAAGGCCGGGATTGTCCGGGCCGGAGTGAATCCATCGGCAATGATTTCGGCAAGCGTGTGCCCCATCTGCGGCATCAGATGCTGATGTGTGGCCAATATGACAGGCTCTGTGTCGCGACGGCGTAGAGCCTCGGCCAGAGGATGAAGGAGCCCCCAGTCGGCGCGGGTGCCTGTGGCGATGGCTATGTTCATGGCTCGATAAGCTGGTCGGTATCGAAGTCGCGAGAGGCGGGTGTGCCGATTATCTCGTCCCACCGCATGGGGGATATCCCGTTGCCTGGACGCTTGACGGTGATATTCTCCTCGCAGAGAGTCTCACCTTTGCGTATGGGGCGTGCGGCCACTATGCTTTTGCGGGCCACTGTGATGTTGGGGCGTTCCGAGTCGGTGACATGCTTGTGGTCGTCGCCGAGGGCAGCGTCGATATTGCGTATGGAGCTTACGAGCAGTCGCAGTTCATGAGGCTCTATCGAGGCCTTGTGGTCGGGCCCCGGCAGACTGCGGGAGAGGGTGAAGTGTTTCTCCACTACCTCCGCACCCATAGCGGCCGCAGCAAGGCTGATTTCTATGCCGCAGGTATGGTCTGAATATCCCACACGCACTCCCAGCCGCTCGCGCAGTTCGAGCATCGCTTTGAGATTGACATCGGCATAGGGGGTGGGATACTGTGTGTTGCAGTGCAGCACGGTTATGTCGTCGCGTGTGAGCGGAGATTGCGAAGGATAGAGCGGATGCGACCCTGTGAGGATTTTCACGGCATCTTCAGTCTCTTCAAGCGTGGCCATGCCGCAGGAGAGTATCACCGGGCGCCCGGCCGCGGCAATCTTGCGCAGATAGGGGAGATTGGTGATTTCGCCACTTGGCACTTTGAAATAGTCCTGTCCGAGGTCGGCAAGCAAGTCAATCGATACCAGGTCGAACGGAGTCGACATGAATCCTATCCCCACATCCTCGCAGAGTGCCTTCAGTCCGGCATAATCACAGAGAGGGAGGTGAATGGCCTTGCACATCTCCAGCTGCGACTGGGCCTCGCCGGTGGTGTGCTTCTGATACTCCGCTTTTGGGGCATAGGCCGATATCACGAGTTCAGGAACAGCTGTCTGGAACTTGACGTAATCGGCTCCGGCCTCCCTGGCCTTGAGCACCATCTCGCGGGCCATGCCGAGGTCGCCGTTATGGTTGACTCCGGCCTCGGCTATTATGATGGTGTGTTTGCTCATAAGTAAGTGTTCAAATTTTAATGATAAGTAAGTGTCGCCACCGGGGGGCAGTCAGTCCGGTGCCGGCACCCGGAGAGTCTACTTCCCGGAGTTGAAGAAGATAACTTCCTTCTGATAGCGTGCCATCAGAGTGTCGGCACTCCAGTCGAGAGTAGGATAGACGGGAGAGCCGAGGGCTTCGAGAATGATATAGTCGGTGATCGGAACCCCCGCGAAAATAGAGCATATGACGCCGCCACCGAGTCGGGGATTGATTTCCATGAGAAGGAATCGTCCGGAGTCGGTGTCTTCAAGAAACTGCAGAGTCACCGGTCCGCGGAATCCGAACACGGTTAGCACCTCGCGGCTCATGTCGATGAGGGTTGAATTGCGGACGGTGCGTGTGCGTGTCACTTCTCCCCCCATCACCTCTATCCTGAGACGAGGCACAGTGGCGAGGATTTCTCCGCTCTGCGACACGTAGCAGTCGACGGTGTATTCCCGGTTGTGTTCGATATACTCCTGCACCAGATATTCCTGGAGATTGTCGAGATGCATGAGTTCGTCGATATTGTGGAACACCTTAATGCCGCGTGATGCCGATCCGCGTCGCGGCTTGGCGATTGCGGGCATCTCGGCGTTGATGGCAGTATATGTGCGCGGTATCGGGATACGAGCCTCCTTGAATAGCTTGGCGGCCTCGATTTTATCAAACATTCTTCCGGCCAGCCCGCTTTCCACCACAGGGATGAATACATCGGGCAGGTGCTCGCGGCAGCGTGCCGCCACTTCAATCGCGCCGTCGACGAATGGCAGGATTATATCCACTCCCTTTTCGCGGCACAGGTTGCAGATATCATCGACAACGCCGGGATCCGACCATTTCGGTCCGATCACCACTTCCGCCACCACGGCGATAGGCACTTCCTTCTGCAGCTCGTAGCTGATAAGTTTCACATCATGGCCCAGACGCTTGGCCGATCGGATCAGCTGCTCTGCCATGGATACACGCCGGGCGCCCCCGAGCATGAGTATGTTGATAGTCTTGTTGCTCATACGTTATATATGCCGGTTTTATATCCGGCGAGATTTCCGGGAGTGGTAAACCATTCGACAGTGCGGCGCAGCCCCTCTTCGAGCGATACCTGCGGACTCCATCCGGTAAGGTTTTTGATTTTCGTGTTGTCGCCGCATAGGCGGAACACCTCGCTTTTCGAGGGGCGTATGCGTGCCGGGTCGCGCTCCCATGTGATGTCGGCATTCATGATGCGTGCAATTGTGTCGAGAGTCTGCTGCATGGTCACTTCCGTGCCGGTGGCGATGTTGACCTCCTCACCGACAGTGAGCGGGCTACGTGCTATCTCGATGAATCCGCGGCAGGTGTCGGCCACGTAGTTGAAGTCGCGCGTAGGGGAGAGGTCGCCCACCTTTATTACCCTCTGTCCGGTGGCGATCTGCGAGATGATTGTGGGTATTATGGCTCTGGCAGACTGACGCGGGCCATATGTGTTGAAGGGTCTGACAAGAGTCATCGGGAGTCCGAATGCGTTGAAGAAGCTCATGGCTATGGCGTCGGCCCCGATTTTGGATGCGGAATAGGGAGATTGTGGCTGACGCGGATGCGACTCGTCGATCGGCACACGCATGGCGGTGCCGTAGACCTCGGATGTGGAGGTGATGAGAAGCCGCTCTGTCGCGGCATCGCGGCAGGCCTGACAGATATTGAGAGTCCCTTTTACGTTGGTGTCGATATAAGAATCGGGGGCCACATAGGAATAGGGAATGGCTATCAGAGCGGCAAGATGGAACACCGTGTCGGCTCCCTTTACGAACTCACGGCAGAAATTGGGGTCGCGCACATCGCCGGTCACCACTTCGAGTTCCGGATGCGATACCTGTTCGAGCCATCCCCAGTTGTTGAATGAGTTGTACTGAGCGAGTGCCTTTACGTGGCATCCCTCGGCCAGCAGGGCCTCTGTGAGATGGCTGCCGATAAAACCGTCGGCGCCGGTGATTGCTATGTTTTTCATTTGTGATGTGCTTTATTATGGTAAGTGTCCGATTTTAAACGATAGTCGGTGAAAGGAAATCTTTTCTATAATCGGAGGCTCCTGTCCCCTCTATTCCGGCTTGTCGCTCAGTAGAACATATTCTCTTTGGCTGCGCACCGGAATCGATTAAAAAACAAGCCCTCATATATTGTAAGACCAGGATCAGAACACTTACTTACAATCTGTCGGCTCTTTTTTTGCCGGATGCGGCAAAAAAGAATCCGAATATTATATTCATTTCACTGACTGTCGGCATCAGAACCGGGACTTTGAATCTGTTTATACATTTTATCCAGACCTGCAGAATGCGTGTGCCTGAGTCTTAAAATGTCAGTCTACATTAATATTCAGGCATCTATAATGCCTTTAATCGACCGCATAGGCGGGTAGGCTACTGTGTTAAGTATTCGCCACAGAGAGGATATCGCCACGTGACACTCATCCGGATATAGAAGAGGGGGTATATGTGCCGATATGGCGGCGTTTCTTCTCTTCGAAGATATCGGAAATCTTGAAGAATATGCCGGTCTCCTCGACATTTCCGAATTCATCGTTGATGGCCGTGCCAAACATTCTCATCGTCGGCGAGAGCGACATATAGGCGTTCACCAGCGGCGGGATATTCTTGTTCGACTGCCGGATAAGTGAATGCAGTATCTTGTAATCCTCGCGGAAGTCGGCTCCGGTGAAAACGCCCCTCACTTCGGGCATGTCGGCACCGCACCTCAGCGGATTGCGCGGAGTGACCAGATGGTCGGGGTCGGGAAAGTGCTTTTTCAGAAAGCAGAGAATCAGGTCGCGTTCATGCTGTCCGAAAGATGGATACATCGTGACCTTGCCGAAAAGATAATGTATCTGCGGATAGATTACGGTGAGCGCTCCCAGTCCGTCCCAGAGATTGTCGAGCACATAAAGAGCCTTCTGCCCTTTCCCGGAGGCCTGATAGTCGGTGGCCACAAAAGAGCGTCCCAGTTCGATAGTGCCAGGAAGTATTTCGGAGAGGAATCTCTCGGAGAAGTCAAACATATGAGCGGTGGCTATGCGTGGCACACCGTCAGAGACGACTACATCCTGACCTAGTATGAAGCGGTAGCCGCCGGCTATTTCCAGATGGTCGGGGTCCCAGACAATCAGCTGTCGGCAGGGAGGTTGCATCAGATCATACTCATCGATGTCGCAACTCTTCCCGGTGCCGCCGCCGGCGGCACGGAAAGCGATTTCACGCAGGCGCCCGATTTCGCGCATCGTGTTCGGAGCGGTATAGGCATCGACCACGTAGAGGCGGTTGTGGGCCTTGTTTGTATGCCGTAGCAGACGCTCATCGGTGAGTTCAGCCAGAATCAGGTCACGGTCGATTTTCGGTATGATTTCCTCCATAGTGGCAAAATTAACAATAAAAGCCGAAATAAGCAAACATCCGCCGTAATCAGCGCTGCCAGGTGAAGTGCGACTTCCTGGTGGCAAAGTGACTGATGCGGAATATAAAATCTCCGATGGGGCGCCATAGCAGGAACGGTATGACAGCCCAGAATAGTCTGACCGCGCCCAATGCGCGGGCAAGACGCCGATAAGTTCTGATTTCGACACCCCACGTGGCGGCAAGTGCGGCCACAGTCAGGGCCATGACCGGATATCGGTCAATGATCATAGGCTCTGGAGTCAGCCTTATGATCCACCATGGAAGCCCCGTGAGTAGTCCGGCGTACTGATGACCGCACAGAGGGAGGATACACAATGTCAGTATCGCCATTACGGATATCAGCAGCACCCATTGGCAGCAGGAGAAGAATCCCTGGCACCGGAACGGGGCCTTGGGCAGATAGCGGCGTGTGAAAATCCGGCGGTCCTTGAGTTCGGCATAGCATCTGTCGGACTGTTCGCCATATCGGGAATCGAGTATGGCATCCGGTGCGAGCCGCAATGCGACCGGTCCGAAGCGCGACAGCTCCCGGATGAAGATATCGTCGTCGCCATCCATGAGAGGTATGGTAGAGGCGTAGCCTTTATTGTCGAAAAAGAGCTGTCGCCTGAATGCCATGTTATAACCGTCGCCACGGAACGGATTGCCTGTCATGGCGGCATCCATCCAAAGGGCCGAGTCAAGCAGGTGGTCAAACTGGCGGTACCATTTTCCGCCGCCGCTGAGGTCATCGATAGAGGTGTGCACATATCCGAGAGCGACGGCCGTTGTGGAGTCGGTGGCGAATGGAGCTGTCATGAGGTCTACCCATTGCGTAGATACGGGAAATACGGATGATGATGTGAGCAGCACCACTTCTCCCGAAGCGGCCTTGATGCCCACAGTCTGCGCCAGTTTCCTTCTGCTCAGGTTGTGAGAGCCCGGAGGGATGAAGGTGATGTGGAGCCGAGGGGTATTTTCATATTTCTCCGCGATTTTAGCGGCCGCTTCGGCAGAAGCGTCGCACACGAGTACAATCTCAAGGTCAGGGTAGTCCTGAGCCATCAGGGTGCCGATATATTCATCGAGGGCCTCCTCATCGCGCAGGACATAGCTCACCACCGACACCTTCGGGCGGTCGGCATCGGCATTGCGGCATTCGGCATCGGCAAGTCCGGCGGCATCATGTGCGGCGTCGGTCACTCATCGCCAACCCAGAGTGCCTCCGGTCAGTATCCATATGGCTGTGAGAAGTAATATGGCTAAGAATAGCATCGTAAGAATATCTTGTGTAAAGTATGTTGAACTCGAATTTCAGTATCGATGTGTGGAATCGTCATTTTCAGAGACTACTATGCCATTGCATATGGCATGCGTATCGTAGGTTCGCGCAATCCGGAATCAATAGTCGGAGAAGAGGTGCGGCTTGAACACCAGTCCGACTCTGAGCCGGGAGTGGAATCGGTTGTAGTCAAGAAGATTCTCTCCATATCCGTTGTAATACTGGGCGAAAAGATTGACATTGGCCTTCTCACTGACTTTCCATGAAACTTCGGCCACCGTATTCCAGTTGAACATATTGCCCTTGCGCTTGACGAAGCTCATGTTGCCCTGCCATCGCTTGTCGGAAGATGTCAGTGTGAATCCTACTCTGAAAAGGCCGCAGTAATCAAGGATATCCTTATTGTTCATACTGTCGATAATCGGAATCCAGAACTTCGCGTGGACCATAAGCCAATCAGTCACTACGGCCGATCCGGCGAGCGAGACGCGATTCCACGACCGGGAGTCGTCGCCGTCCTTGCCGTTGCTTTCATGCTCCACGATAAGGGTCATCTTGCCGATATAACGGTCTTTGGAGAAAAAGGGTTTAGTCCATCCTATACCCGGGTTGAAATTCATGTCGCGCATTGGCATCGAATTCTGGAATACGTTCCAGAATGTGAGCTGCGTGTAGAAGAGATACAGGTACGTATGCCAGGGGAGAGTCGCGTCGGTCAGACGTATGGAGAGCGAAATCTGGAACTTCACATCCGAATTCAGAGCCGAAGGCTTCTGTCCGATGGAGGAACCGACAGTGAAGTAATTGTCTTTGTATAATCCGAAGAAAGGGCCGTAGTCGAAATCCTTCTTGATAGAATCGGTCATCTCTTCCAGATTGTTGGTGCCGAGAATCTGGGCATGCGATATTCCCGGTGTCAGTCCGATGATGGTCAGGATGAAGATTAGTTTTAGCAGATATCTCACGGTTGTAGTGGATTGTAGGGGGAGTGGGCAGAGGTGCCCGGGAGTCATTTCCCGGGCACCTCCACTTTCTGAGTCGGGGGGAGAGTCGTGTTGCGGCGGTCAATGGCCTTGACCACATTGTCAGCCAGAGAGCCGAATGCCTCGGCTTCCGGTGTGAGCCACTGGTCGGTGCCGGTCAGTGCGGCTGCCTGTATCTTCAGAGTGGTCGGGCTGCCGGAGTCTGCATCCGTGCATATGTCGGCCACGAGAGGAATCTCGGCCAATAGCTCCACATCAAGTTCCTCGGCCAGACGGCGGGCCCCTTCCTTGCCGAAGATGTAATAGCGTTCATCGGGATGCGGCGCCGGAGTGAACCATGCCATATTCTCTACGATTCCGAGGATGGGGACATTCACCTTGTCGCCACGGAACATGGCGATACCCTTTCTGGCATCGGCCAGAGCCACCTGCTGAGGGGTGCTGACCACTACGACACCCGTTATGGGGAGAGTCTGCACAAGGGTGAGGTGTATGTCGGATGTGCCCGGAGGCATGTCGATGAGGAAATAGTCGAGATCGCCCCACCAGGCATCGGTGATGAGCTGGCGCAAGGCATTGGAGGCCATTCCTCCGCGCCATAGCACGGCGGCATCTTTATCAACGACGAAACCGATTGAAAGCATCTTCACGCCGTATTTTTCCACCGGTTCGATCCAGTCGCGTCCCTGCTGGCTGACCATATAGAGGGATTCATTCTCCACGCCGAACATCTTAGGCATCGACGGGCCGAAGATATCAGCATCGAGCAGACCGACCTTATAGCCTTTGGCGGCAAGCGCCACTGCGAGATTCGCAGCCACGGTGGATTTTCCCACTCCTCCCTTGCCGGAGGATATGCCGATAATGTTCTTCACTCCGGGGAGCGGATTGGCAGGCTGCTCACGCTGCGGCTTGAGATACTGCACCGCGATATTCCCTTTGATGTCGAGCTCGGGTCCGAGGGCCTGCTGCAGGGCGGCCTCGGCCGATCTCACCACCGAGCGTATGAACGGATCGGTAGGCTTTTCGAAAATAAGGGAGAAGCTGACCTTGTTGCCGTCGATGCGGATATCGTCGGCCACCATTTCGTTGTCGACAAGGTTCTTGCCGTTGCCCGGATAGCGCACCGAGCGCAGCGTGTCGATTATAAGGTTAGGATATAGAGTCATATTTTGGGTTGGGTTTTATCTCTTCGTTAGGATTGAAACGCGGTATGGCGCGGTAATCGTCTTTCTCCAGGTCGGTCACATCGGGCTCACGGAGTTCACCGCTTCCGATTCGGAAAGATATATATTTGATTGTCTTTCCGCGTGAGAGCCATTGTGATTCATAGTATGTCTTTATGGCAGTGGTGGCATCCTGCCTTCCTTCGCCATGCAGGTCGGTCGAGAAATCCAGTATCTCAAGACTGTTGAGCACTGCGAGCCGTCGGGTATACTCAAATAGAAACGGCGAATCGGTCTTAAGGTTCACAATCCCGTCGGCATCCATGATATGCCGGTATGAATTGAGAAAGCGTGTGGAGGTCAGTCGCTTGTTGACCTTCTTCATCTGAGGGTCGGGGAATGTGATCCAGATTTCGCTCACTTCTGCGGGGAGGAAGAAATTATCGATGAGTTCGATTTCGGTGCGCAGGAATCCGGCATTGCCGATACCGTGGTCAAGGGCCTCGCGGGCGCCGCTGTACATGCGGGCCCCCTTTATATCGATTCCGATGTAATTGCATTCGGGATTCCGGCGTGCCAGTCCTACGGTATATTCTCCTTTGCCGCATCCGAGTTCGAGCACAATCGGATGAGGAGCGGCGAAGAATTCGGTGCGCCATTTCCCTTTGAGCGGGAATCCGCCTTGCAGAAGGATGTCGCGCGGGCATTCCACGACGTTGGCCATCTCTTTCATTTCGGCGAATTTCCTCAGTTTGTTTTTACCCATTTGTATATGTTGCGGATGGATTGTTTGTATGTTATTGCGAATGGCTTGCGTGCGGGAGTTGGCCCTGTGTCCTTTCTCGCGCACGAACGGTCAGTTGATTATCTTTATGCGGCGTGACCCGCCGTGGCTTCCGGTCAGGTTGAGGAGCAGGATCCCTCGCGGCAGTTCGGAGAGAGGAATCGATATCTGTCCGTCAGACGATTCCACGAAGCGGAGGCGCCTGCCGTCGATGTCGTAGACAGCCAGCGACACAGGCCCGGAAGAGGCGCGTCCGGTCACTTCGTCGGCTGCGGCGGAGAGATACAGTCCTGAGTCGGAGTCCTCCCCGGTCATTGCGACGCCGGAAGTGGAGCTGGTGATATTGAACATCCCCCATACCGGATGGTCGCTCCATACTCTCTCGCATCCTTCCTTTACGAGCAGAGTGACATCCGCCACGCAGATGCCATCGAATGCCGAAGGCGATACCTCGGGAGTGAATGCGGCGAGTTGCCGGGCATCAATGCCGTATAGATCGGAGCATCCGGCGAATGCGCTCTGTTGGATATCGGTCACATCGCGGCTGAGCACAAAGAAGTCAGCGCCTGTATTGGCGAATGCGAAGCGTCCGACGGACGTGGCAGAAGCCATTACGTCGGTCGGTGAGAAAGTGCTGCAGTTGGCTGTGAAGAGATCCGGAAGTATGTCGGGCACTCCTGTCACTTCGGTGAGCGATATGGCGTCCATCAGAGTGCCTTCGGCTATGATTGCGTCGCGGCGCATCGACACAGCCTGCAGCTCAGGCATTCCGCTCAGGGCGAATGGCGCGAACTCACGTGCTTCGGGGAGCAGCAGATAACGCACACCGGATCCTGACATGACCTCGCGTTCCACCTTACGGATTTTCCCAAGTCCGATCTGGCGCAGAGCCGGCGTGGCGGTCAATACTCTCTCCGGGAGAACCGTGATTGATGTGGCTTCAAGATTGACAGCACTCAGCGACGGACAATTAGCCAGAGCTCTGCGTCCGATGACAGCGAGTGATGACGGAAGAGTGATTTTTTCAAGCGAGGGGGAGTCATAGAATGCGTCATCACCGATTTCGGTCACACCTTCCGGCACGGTCAGCGATTGCAGCGAGGTCGCGGCAAGTGCTCCCTGCCGGATGCTTCGCAATGACGATGGCAATGTGAGTCGCTCCACCTGCAGGCCGAATAGAGCGTAGGGGGGGAGAGATTCCTCTTCAAAGACGGTGCCTCCGGGGAAGAGTGGCTCGTAGCATGAATAGCGCGTTATGCTGACCTGCGAAAGGTCAAGTTCGCGCACCCCCGACAAAGAGCGCAGAGTCTCGAAATCCCTGGCATCAATGCTGCCTGTCAGAACAAGAATGTCGTCGGCCGTCCGGCTGTGAGAGACCTCGGGAGCCGAAGAGGCGTCCGGGGCGAGTAATTCAGACAGAGAGCCTGGAGTCACGTATAGTGTCCGTGCCGAGGCTGAGAGCGTTAACACTCCCAGAAGCATGGCGATATGGGTTTTCATTATTTAAGACAGAGAGGATGGTGTTAGTTCATGACAAGTACTTTGCCCACGCGCGACTCATTGCCGCTGTCGCCGGCGGGAGAGGCGAGAATGTAGTAGACTCCGGTCTGTACACGCTTGAATTGAAGGTTATTCAGATCCCATTGTATCGACCCGCCTTCGGCCCGCCCGAGTTCCCGCACAATCGTGCCTCGCGAATCGGCTATCTTCACCAGAGAGTTGTCGGGCAGTCCGTCGATTGTGACCCATCCGTAATAGTCGGGAGCCACGGGGTTGGGGTATGCGCGGATCTGGTCGGATGAGCCGGAGGCGGAGGCCGACCCTCCGATGAAGAATTCCACGATGCCGTTTTCAGTCGACATCAGAATACTGTTGTCGTCGGGATTGTAGGCTATGTCATAGACGGTATTGGAGGGTAGTCCGGATGTCTCCTTGCTGAATTCATTGTAGATCTGCTTGCCGTCGGACGATGTCACCACTATACCGGCACCGGTAGTGGCAATCCACATTCTGTCGGCGCCGTCCCGACATACTGCATTAACCTCGACACCGTTGAGAAGATAGTCGGCAAGCGAAGTGCCGTCGTTGCGCGATACCTTGACACGGTTGAGCACAGCCTGTCCCTGCATCAGATTTCGAGGAGTGGCGTAGAACAGACCTTCGGAGTTGCTGATCCATATTATTCCGGTCGAGGGGTCTTCAAACAAATGGTTCGGAGCCGAATAGGATATGGAATTTCCGTCCTGATCGGTAAATTTTGTGATTGTCATCACCTTGTCGTCAGACGTATTGTCGGGAGTGCCGTTATGGTTGACTACGGTCACACCGGTAGAGCCCATGTAGAAGAGGATATTTCGGTTGACGGAGTTGCGGAGAGCCAGGAACTTGCCGTGCAGGGCGCTCATGTCAGCGATACGATACTCCATTTTCTTCCATGGCCGGGCGGAGGCCGCGTTGGTGGAAGCCCGGCGGTCGGCGGGTGTGAGATAATTGAATATCAGTTTGTCAGAGCGCTGGTCGTAATCAAAGTTGTAGACCCAAAGAGTATTGTCGGCATCGAATTGCGGCTGTGTGTATGAGAAGATTCGCTCCCAGCTTGATGTGTCGCCCAGCTTTACATATCCGGGGGTAGACGCCAGTTCATCGGCCGGATGAGTGTAGCATATCACGTCCTGTGCGTCTTCGAGATTTATGCGTGTTATTCCCGAGGTGTTGGAGCCGATATAGAGGTAGCGCGAGTCGTCGGGGTCGATGGCCATTCCGATCTGGTCGCGGGCCGCAGAGGCGTAGGTATTGTTGCGGTAGACGAAGCCATATGGAGTCCAGAACCGGTCTTTTAGTCCGGAGAGCAGGAACTGATGGTTGAGTTTATTGTCGGAGAAAACGTGGTCAATGCCGATTGCACCGGTCAGCATTCCGTATTTGGGATGATAGAGCAAGTTGCGGCTCAGGAACGCCGTCGGGGCATTGGGACGCATGTAGTTGCGGGTGAGCTGCATTTTGTTGGAGGAGTCGATGGTATATTCACGCAGCCCGAGGCGTGGATAGGCATTATAGTAAGTGTTGTCCCAGCCGGCGCCGGTGCGTTTCCCCTTCTCGTCATCATGGCGGGCCACAAAGCGCATAGTCCCGTTCTGGTTGCTGAATATGTTAAGGCTGCCGTAGCTCACGGCACTGTAGCCGTCCTTGCATGGGTAGACCTCATAGATATAGTCGATGTCGCGTTCCATAATCAGGTCGAGCCCCGAGGAGTTGACACGATATGAGGCCAGATGGCTTGATGGTGACGCGCCCGGAGTCCAGCACATCACCAATGACTCTCCAAGAGGATAGAATGATGTGTCGGCGTTGAATCCGTATTCCGTCACTGGCGAGTAATCGGTCAGTACCCGGCGTCCTGCCGAGAGCGGAGCCTTGAATACACCGCCGGCCGCAGCCGGGGCTGAAGCAGAGTCATCCTTGTCGTCACTATTCGGGTCATGGTCGAGTGTGATGAATAGCTCATCGCCTATCCGGGCGATTTTATTGATTGGCTCGCCATAAATTCGGGAGTCGGCCACCTCAAGTCGCTCGTCGTTGATTACGATATATCCGAAATCAGTCGAAATCCAGACTCTGTCGTCAGGAGCGTCGAAGTATACGTTGCGTATATTCTTTGAGCCTGCTATCGAAGCGTTTTTGAGTGCGCCGATGTTGGCCACCGAGCCATCGTCATAAAGCAGGTCGATATCCTGGTCGCTGTAAGTGATGAGCAGGTAGCCTTTAGCCGGATTATAAGCAATCGACTGCACAATGGGCGAACTCAGGTCATGCCTCTGATAGGCAGCCACGATTTCCTCCCCTTCTTTGTCGAAATAGAATAGCGAGACATCGGTAGAGGCGAGATAGGATATTGAGGCGTTGTAGGGCTGAGGGTAACCGGTGAAATATGTGCGAGTGGGAGTGTCGATTATGTCGATGATAGAATTATCGAACGTCGGATGACAGTACCACTGCCCTGAGATTGCCGCCGCCGCCGGGAGTGCGGCGGTGAGGAGTGTGAATGAGAGAATGATATTTTTCATTGTGATGTCGGGTCGGATGAATCGTTGGGTTTAGTAAATGTTCGAATTTAAATTTTTTCGCAACCGCTCATGCCATCTGCACACTTGCTTCGGGCTGATTCTGTCGCGGAGTAAACGGAGAGGATAGCAGATTCAGCCGATCGACAGGCCGTAAGCGTTAAAAAAATGAATCTCCGGTTGTGAAAAATGCATCCGCTCATTTACTATCGTTTAAATCAGGACACTTGCTTATGATGCGGTCAGAGAGTTGCAAGACGCTCGAAAAGCTTGCGAATGGCTCTGCCGCGATGCGAGATGGCATTCTTGGCATCGGCATCCATCGAGGCGAATGTCATGCCTGTCTCCGAGGCTATGAACACAGGGTCGTAGCCGAATCCGGAACAGCCGTCGCGCACGGTGGCGATTTCACCCTCTACCTCTCCGGTAAACTGCTCGGCGCACTGTCCGGTGATTAGTGTCACCACGGTCCGGAATCTGGCGCGCCGGTCGGCCTTCCCTTGCATGTCGCGCAGCAGGAGGGCCATATTGGCCTCCGGGTCGCAGTCAGGTCCGGCATAGCGTGCTGACTTCACACCGGGGGCTCCGCCGAGAGCGTCGACGATTAGTCCGGTGTCGTCGGCAAAGCAGTCGTAGCCATACTTCTCCTTTACCCATCGGGCCTTTATCATGGAGTTGCCTTCGATGGTGTCGGCTGTCTCCGGGATATCGTCATGGCATCCGATATCTTCAAGCGAGAGAATCCGGAATTTATCTCCGGCCATTCGCCGGATTTCACTGAGCTTATGCAGATTGTTGCTGGCAAAGACCAGCTGACGCGGTGATGGGTTCATAATCGGTTGAGGGTTTATGATTTAACGATGCGCGCGTAGTTTTATTATGGAATTACGCGCGCATCGCACAGAGGGGCTTGGCTCGTCTCTGAGATCCGACCGTAAGTAAGTGTTCAAATTTAATT